>VMSR01000190.1 GCA_013792075.1 Desulfobacula sp. | reverse complement strand
TTCCTTGGATAGAATATGTTTAAATAGGGGCGCATGGTGAATGAGTTGGGGTCTGTCTGCCTGGTCCAAAAGGATACCTGCAAAGGCAAAATTCAGATGGGCCCTGTCCGTTGTAAGTTGGAAAAGGCGCTCCCGGGTTTCAGCATCCAGAGTCGTTTTTCCAAGCAAAAAAGACAGCAGGCACAGGGCTGTTTTATCCGTTGCCAGGGCCAGCATTTCAATCACTTCCTGTCGTTCGTTGACCGGCCGTGACGACAAAATTGAAAGGCGCTCCTGGGCCTGGTCAATCTGGGCCGTTTTGATCAATTGTCGCAGTTTCGGAAGATATAGGTCCATCTTGTTATTCCTCCTTGGGCTGGGTTCGATACCCAATGGGGTTTTTTTTCTGCCAGTTCCAAGTGTCCTTGCACATGTCATCCAAAGATTTTCCGGCTTCCCAGTTGAGTTCTCTTTTGGCTTTTGAGGCATCTGCAAAACAGGCGGCAATATCGCCGGGCCTCCTGTCTGTTACCTGATAGGCAATTTTTTGGCCGCTGGCCTTTTCAAATCCGTTTATCATTTCAAGTACGGAGAATCCGTTGCCGGTTCCAAGATTGTAGATGACAACCCCGGGTTTTTCGGCCAGTTTGGGAAGGGTTCGGATATGGCCCAGTGCCAGATCCGTCACATGGATATAATCCCGAACGCCTGTTCCGTCGGGTGTATCGTAATCTGCCCCAAAGACGCTGAGCCGGGGAAGACGCCCCACAGCAACCTGGGAGATGTAGGGCATAAGATTGTTCGGCAGCCCCTGGGGATCTTCTCCTAATTCTCCGCTTTCATGGGCGCCCACGGGATTAAAATATCGCAGAAGCGCGATGTTCCAGTCCTTGTCCGATGTATGAAGATCCTGGAGAATTTCTTCGATCATCAGTTTTGTCCTGCCATAGGGGTTTGTGGCAGAAAGGGGGAATGTTTCTGTGATGGGAAGGGTGGACGGGTCTCCATAAACCGTTGCAGACGATGAAAAAACAAGGGTTTTTACATTGAACTCGCCCATTATCGAAAGCAGGTTGAAGGTGCCGGTGAGATTGTTGTGGTAATATTTCAGGGGGATGCAGGTTGATTCTCCCACGGCCTTCAGGCCTGCAAAATGGATGACGGCGTCTATTTTATGGTCTTTAAATACCTGGCGAACGCTGGGGCTTTCGAGCAGATCCGCCTTGTAAAAGGACAATTTTTTGTTGGCCAGCCTTTGAATCCGGTTCAAGGCTTCTTGACAGCTATTGGAAAAATTGTCCAATACCACGACATCGTAATTGTCTTTCAACAGCTCAACACAGGTGTGGCTACCGATGTATCCGGCACCACCCGTCACAAGTATTTTCATTGGTCTTTCCCATAGGGTTTGAGTGTGATGGATTTTTTTTCGACTGCGTTTAAAAAAAGATCATGGCAGATGCTACAATTTTTACAGACCTTTGTACAGGTTGTTATTTTTTTAAAGAACCCCTCCCCCAGTTGCCGGTTGTCCAGATGGAAAAAAGAAGCGAGAAAATGGGTGGCATCCATCAGCTCAAGGAGATTTCCGTCATGGTCGTTCTTGCAATAGGCAGTGATGCAGCGGGTCAAAAAACCAGGACCAAGGGTTCTGCCGCAGAGTTTAAGAGAGTCGGCCACCCCTTGATAATGGATCACATCTTCGGGTCGGATAAAGGGGGATTTGAAAAATTTTTCAGGGTGCTGATGGAAATAGGCATGGCAACCGGCTGCCCGATTAACGGCATGGGTGTTTTCCTTTACCATACCGGTGTTGGACAGGGAAATTTGGGCATCATGGGCCGGTTTAAAGGGGCAATGGTAAATACAGCCTTCATTGGCCAGCAATTCGATTTTTATATGGGGATAAAGGGATTTGATACAGAGAATCATGTTGTTCAGTTTTTCAGGGTCCCGGTTCAAGGACCGGTCAAGTACCAGTTTTTCAGGCATCATGAATCGGGTGTTTTCAATCATTTCCATATGGGAAACTATCTTTTGGGAAGAATCCATCATGCAGTTGATTCCGGGGATGGCTTCCAAATTTGGAACCATATCATGCCCTGTCCTATCAAGGGCATTGAGCATGTAAAAATCAGACACCACAATGCCATTGATATGGCATTTGTCATGGAGAAACTTAAGACTGTCCAGTAGTTGGTTTAAAAAATGGGTATCTGTATACAGATCCGGCCGTATAAACCGGGTGTTAAGCAAACAATATTTTTTTATTCCCTCCATGGAAATCAGGCTTTTGCCAAGGGAAGAAAGATCCATCTGTGTGAATCGAATTCTTGAATCCAGGACCGGACCTGAATGGAGTCCAAAATATACGGATTCCAAAAAAGAGATTTTTTCCGTGAGGAATCTGATATAGGCCTTATCGGGTATAAAGGGGACGGAGAATTTCATCGTGCAGATATTGTATAATAATCAGGCCAAACTTGGCAATCATTTAGGGGGGAAAGTGTAAAATTTAGGGAAAAACAACCTTGATAACATTGACAGGAAGAAAGGACATGGTTAGAATTAAAGCATTCAGGAATAATAAACCTGAACAAATAACCGATAAGGAGAGTTATAAAATGATTGACTTGACAGATCCTGCCAAAACGCAGATCGATGACTATTTTCAAGGGAAAGAACCGACGCCCATAAGAATTTTTCTCAATTCCGGTGGCTGAGGCGGCCCATCTCTTGCTATGGCTCTGGACGAGCCAAAAGATACAGATAATTCCTTTGATGTTAAAGGGCTTAAATTTGTTGTTGACAAAGAATTTATGGAAAAAGCCGAAGTTATCAAAATCGACTTTACCGGGATGGGATTTCATCTTGATTCCAATATGGACCTGGGAGAGTCCGGGTGCGGAAGCTGCGGTTCCGGCGGTTCATGCGGCGACTGATATTTTAAGTTTTTTTATAATACAAGGTGTCCCGGCAATTGCCGGGACACCTTTATTATATGTGGAAAAGAAAAAGCCTTACCATTCTGAATAAAGGGCTTTTAGTTGTTTGATGAGGTGTGCATCGGCCCTCAGGGGGTTCAGGGCCTTGGGAGACTCACGTATGACATGGGTATCTGAAAAACAAGTTTCTTTTATTTTCAGATTATAGGCTTTGATCATAAGGGTTTCAAGGTTGATCACATCTTCGATATTATAGGCAAGAAGGGTGTCAAGGGCTTTGGGATTCTTGGTTTTTTGGTATTCTTTCCACAGAAGCACGGCAAAATAACCGTCCACCCCATCCAGTTCTCCGCGGTCAATTCCCAGGGTTTTTTCGCATTTTTTGAGCCCCCCTCCAATTCCGAGACTTTTCAGAATATATCTCAGATCAATATGGGCATGGGGCAGTCGGCAATTAAAATATTCCTGGATAAAGGGCAGATCAAATGTTTTGCCGTTATAGGTGACAAGGACCTGGTATTGTTGGATGTCCTTTATGAAATTGCCAAGATTTTTACCCTGGACATAGTAGCGGATGGTGGAACCATCGTAAAGGGCAATGGTCGTGATGGTTGATCCGATTGAAAGGCCTGTGGTTTCAATGTCCAGAAAAGCGCAAGATCCCCTGAATTCAGGGAAAAACCGGAAATGCTGGCTCGCCGGCAGAAGGTCTTCAAAAAATTTCGCATCTTTTTTTTCCAGGTGGTCCATGGAGGTATGGATTCCCTTTTGAACGGCAAACGCTTTTTTGCCGGCAGCCCCAGGCTTTTGGAGGGCATCCGCCCAGGTACGGATGCCGTCATTCCATAGTTTTTTTTCTGTTGACGGTCCAATACCCGGAATGTGGCTGAATGTGTTAATGAGCATCGTTTATCCTTGTGATTAAAGTTATGGGCTTTATATCCCGACTGGGGAAAATATGACAATAATTTAAGATGTCCCCTGGGTTGACCGGAATTTTTTGCCATGGTAGCGTAAAAAAAATATGTCAGCAAACTTTTTAAATCAGGATTCTGTTATGACCCGACCCCTTTGTACGATTTCCTGGGTATTTTTTGTTTTGTTCATGGTTTTTTCTTTAAGTGCCTGCGGTGAAAAGGAAAAAGGCGATGAAGACCTGGTGTTGGGCAACTGGACCCAATACCGGAACCGGGCTTATATCCTTTTGGTCATATCTTCCACCGGCAGTTGGAATTCCTCGGTCCGAATTGCCGATGCCACCTCGAAAATTGTGAAATCCAAAGGAGATGCCCAGGGGTCCTGGCACATGGAAGGCAAACAATTGATATTCACCGTAATAACGTCAAGCATTGAAGAAATTTGGGAAAAAAATGACACCAGTTTTTTTGAAATTGTTGAGCTGGGACCCCGGGTCATGTTGCTCAAGGAGGAAAATGGCCGGGTTGGAGAATGGAAAAAAACCAGCAGCAAGAAACCAGGGGATATTGAAATCGACACGGCAGTGGTCGTTCCAATCAAACCCCTTGTCGTGAACCTGAACAAGAATAGTTCAAGTGCCCCGGATCGATATCTGTGTTTGAATATGAGCATGAGGCTCAAAGAGTTGATGCCGGATCAGGTCATTCCTGTTATGCATCCCAAGGCCCGGGAAGCGGCCATTATTTTTTTAAGTTCCCTTGTTTTTGAAGATGTAAAAGATTTTGACCAGATCAAGATCCAGAAAGCAAAATTGGTGGATGTGCTGAATCCTTATATGGAAGGCTTTGTCAAGGATATCGATATTGAGCATGTGATTATTTCCAACACCATTGATAAGGTGGAAGAATTTATCATTGAACATACCATGAGTGCTGGAAAGGCGGCAGAAAAAGAGACCGGTGAAAAAAAGGATGACAAAAAATTACCCGAAGAAAAAAAACCAAAGGAATAGCGGTTAATCCCTGGACTTTGTGACGAGCAAAATCCCTGCTGAAATGGAGATGGTTGCCATTGTCTCCTTGAAACAATTGCTGATGCCAAGGGAAGACCCCATGGGGATGGACGCGTTTTCAAGTGGATATTCAAGTCCTTCAAGGGTAAGCCCGGTTATGATGTCCGAGACTGGAATAATGGACAAGGGATCTCCTTTTTCGCCCGTAAGTTCAAGGTGTTTCGTGACAAGGTAGATTTCGTTGTTTGCATCCACAATTTTTCCTTTAATCCCCAGGTCCGCAAGCCGCCGCAACAAGAAAAGGTTGGCCAGGGTATGGTCAAGCCGATTGCCCGTCACTCCGAGCAATGTGATTTCGGTGGCTTTTTTTTCCAGGGCAAAGTCAATGCAGAGGTCTGTATCTGTATGGTTTTTTCTGGCAGGGTAAGAAATAATGGGTGTTTTGTTTTTTTCATAGAAACGTTTTGTGTCCGGGAGAATGGAATCCAGATCTCCGATGATCACATGGGGCATAAAATTCATTTGTTTCAGATGGGTTGCCCCGCCGTCTGCGGCAATAATCAAATCCGCCTGGTTTAAAAGGCGTCTTATCCCAGGCGTGTCGACCAGTGTACCGCTTGCAACGATGATACAATTCATGCGTTCTTCATTAACACGAAAAGGATGGATTGAAAACAGGTATTATCGCCCTTATTATTGCCTTGGTCTTGACACTTTGACTCCTACCTTATATTTTCCGTGGGAATGATACCGATTAAGATTATAAATAAATATATTTTTAAAGAATTAATTCCTCCCTTTGCCATCAGCCTATTCTTTTTGACATTTGTGTTTCTGATGACCCGGATCCCGGAAATCACCAATATGGTGGTCAATTATAATACAGGCATTTCTTCGATCCTGATGATGGTGATATTTACCCTCCCCAAATTTTTGGAATATACCATCCCCATGTCGGTTATGATCTCCGTACTGCTGACATTCATGCGTATGTCCGGTGAAAGTGAGATTATCGCCTTGAAGGGGGCCGGGGTTTCTTTGTACAAATTGTTGCCGCCCATAGTGGTTTTTTGTGTGATGGCCACTTGTTTGACCATGTGGGTGGCTGTATTCGGGGTCTCCTGGAGCAATTTTTCCCTTAGAAAAAAAACCATTGAGATCGCCAGATCAAGTATTGATGCCGCTCTTCAGGAGAGGCAGTTCAACTCGAAGTTGTCCGATATCATGATTTACGTATCCCATGTGAATATGAAAACAAGGGATCTTAAAGATGTGTTTATTGAGGATCGACGGACCCAGGGCGTCACCAGTATTTCGGTGGCTCCTGAGGGCAAGCTGATTCGTCAGGATGATGAAATGGTTTACACCATACGACTTTATAATGGCATGATCAACCAGGTAAACAACAAAGACAATTCTGTAACCAATATTACCTTTGGTCATTATGATATTAATATTGATATGAACATGCAGGAAGGGGCCATCAAGATAACCAAGGAATTGGACGAACGAAGCCTGGAAGACCTTGTTCAATTTGTACGGGCAGGTATAGAAGATAAGTCCGAATACACTGCTGCCCTGATGGTGCTCCATGAAAAATTTGCCATTCCCTTTGCCTGTCTGTCATTGGGAATCCTGGCATTTCCCCTGGGCATCCAGTCCATGTCCTTGCGTAAATCTTCGGGTTTTGGTTTGGGCATTTTCTTTTTTTTATTGTATTATTTTTTGCTGGCAGCCGGTTGGTCAGCAGGGGAAAGCGGATATTTTCCGCCCTTCATCTGCATGTGGCTGCCCAATGTGATCATGGGCGGGGCAGGTGTCTATCTTTTGATACAGAATGCAAAGGAAAAACCGGTGCAGCTCCCTAAAGTGCTCACAAGGACAATTGCCCTTATTCAAAAACGATTTAAACGAAAATTATAACCATGCACCGTCTTCATAAATACTGGTTAAAGGAATTTAGCAAACTTTTTTTGATCATCCAGATGATGATCATGGTTCTCTTTGTATTTATTGATTATCTTTCCAGGATGGACCGGTTCCTTAAATCCGATATTTCCCTTTTGGAGGCGCTCTGGTATGTGCTGTTGAAAGTTCCCTTCATGTTTGTCCAGCTCACACCGGCAAGTCTTCTTCTGGCGGTCATTGTCGTCTTCGGGGTCATGAACCGGAACAATGAACTGATCGCCTTGAAATCCAGTGGTATCAGTGTTTATTTTCTTGTAAAACCAGCACTTTGGGCAGGTTTTTTTTTAGCCGGCCTGATTTTTCTGCTGGGGGAAACCCTGATTCCCATCTCCATGGCAAAGGCAAATTATATTCGCTATAACCAGATGCAGACAGGTCCCCGGCTATCTGTGAGTCGAAATGATATCTGGATAAGATCCGAGAACAAGCTTATTCATATCAATTATTTTGATCCGGTGAACCTGACAGTTGCCGGTATCACCGTAACCACCATGGGGGATGGGTTTAAGATCATTGAAAGAACAGATGCCCAAAAAGGAAGCTATGAAGACGGGAATTGGGTTTTTGAAGGGGTTATTGAACAGGTTTATGAGGCAGAAAATAATGATTTTGAGGTTAAACTGCTTCCTTCAAAGCGGGTCAATCTGAAGATCACTCCCAAAGACCTTGGCGGCGTGGCCAAAAAATCCGATGAAATGAGCTATTTTGAGCTTCGGACCTATGTGCAAAAAATTGAGAGGGAAGGGTATGACCCCACCAGCTATCGGGTGGATATGAATGGAAAAATCGCCTTTCCCTTTATTTGTATTATCATGGCCCTTGCCGGTGCGGCCACAGGGATGCGTTCTTTTGTTAAACACAATATGCCGGTGGCCATTGCCATTGGGGTGGTGATATGCTTTTTTTATTGGGTCATGTATGGATTGTGTCTGTCCATGGGGTATGCAACAATTTTACCGCCTGTCATAGCTGCCTGGGTATCCAACCTGGTTTTTTTGTGTATGGGGTCCATTTATTTGATCAATTCAGAATAGAACAGGTGAAATTACCCCATGATATTGATTTACCACATCCTGTCGACCCTCATTTTTTTCCTGGCATTGCCTGTCTTTCCCCTTGTTTACCTTTTATCGGAAAAAAGACGGGCCAATCTTTTTCAGCGGCTGGGGATACTTACCGGGTTTAAAAGAAAAAAAACCGGGGAATTTCGGATATGGGTCCATGCCCTGTCCGTGGGGGAGGTTAAATCAGCTGTTCCCTTTGTTTGTGCCCTGAAAAAAAACAGACCCGAGGCCCGGATTATTTTTACCGCATCCACAAAAACAGGGTTTGACACTGCCCAACAGCTGTTTTGCTCCAAGCAGGGCTCCCTGGTGTCCCAGATGGGGTATTTCCCCTTGGACTTTTGGGTGTCCATGTTACGGGTATGTCGCCTTATCCAACCGGATCTGGTCTGTCTGATTGAAACCGACATCTGGCCCGGATTCCTGGATCAAATGCGCCGGCATAATATTCCGGTGGCCCTGATTAATGCAAGGCTTTCAGAGAGGTCCTTAAACGGATATCTCAGGATGGGAAGGTTTGCATCCCTGTTTTTATCTTCCCTGTCCCATGTTATGGCACAGACGCCTCTGGATGCCCATCGGTTTGAAACAGCGGGTGTTTTAAACAGCCACATTTCCATCCTGGGGAATATCAAGTTTGACCAGACCTTGATAACTTTAGATGAATCGGAGATCTCAACGCTGAAAGCCAGATTCGGCATTCTGGATCAGGAGAGGGTCTGGATTGCCGGCAGTACCCATGAAGGAGAGGAAGCGATTTTGCTGGCAGCCTTTGCCGCGGTGAAAAAAAACATACCACACCTGAAGCTGATCCTGGCCCCCCGGGACCCGAAAAGAAGTGAGAAATTGCTGGGACAGATACCCTGCACCCCCCATCCGCCGGTTTTGTTTTCAGAAATAAGGACAGGCGTACAAAAGCATGATATTCTTGTTGTTGATACAATGGGGTTGCTTGCCATGGCCTATGCCATATGTGATTTGGCATTTATCGGGGGATCTCTTCTCCCCTTTGGGGGGCATAATCCCCTTGAACCTGCCATGTTCGGCAAGCCAGTTCTGTTTGGCCCCCATATGACAGATTTTTTACAGGTTGCAGATCTGCTGGTGGATGCAAAAGGGGCCTTGCGGGTTGAAACAAGATCCCAAATACAGGAAAAGCTGGAAGAAATACTGGTGAATCCTGTCCTGGCAAAACAGATGGGAGAAGCCGGTTTTAAGGTTTTTTCCCAAAATGCAGGTGCCGTGGTGAGGACCGTTAAAAAAATGGAGGCCCTTGGCTTTGTTTGATACATATCTTAACCGGTTGGAAAAAAAAATCACCCGGATTTCAGACCAGGAGTATACGCCTGATTTTTTTTCCTTTGAGCAGGTTCTGGTGGCAGCTTCCGGTCTTTACCAGCTGGGTTCAAAGCTTCGGCTCAGGCTGTATCGGTCCGGTCTGTTAACGTCCAGACGCCTGCCCTGTTTTGTCATCAGTATCGGCAATATCATGGCCGGGGGGGTGGGCAAGACCCCCATGGCCATCCATATTGCCGAACTATTGATGAAAATGGGCAAACGGCCTGTTGTGATCAGCCGGGGGTATAAAGGCAGCCTTGGGCCTGGACCCAGGATTGTCAGTGACGGATCCACACTTTTTTTGGATGCCGAAAAAGCCGGCGATGAACCCTATATGATGGCCCGGCGGAAACGGTTTCCTGTTGTGGTTGGAAAAAATCGGTATCTGGCTGGAAAATTGGCTGTTGAGCAGTTGAATCCCAATGTAATTGTTCTGGATGATGCTTTTTCCCATCTGGGGCTGGAAAGGGATCTGGATATCCTTTTGTTTGACCATGACAGACCCCTGGGAAACAATCGAATACTGCCGGCGGGAAGACTGAGGGAAACACCGGCCATGTCAAAAGAGCGCGCCCAGGCCATCATATTGACCCGATGCCCTGGGAAAAAAGAGACTGAAGATCAGGGGGCCGATCCTGGCGGTCACGAAACCAGTCTCAGGCAAGAAAAAAGATTTGGTCCATATGGGGAGATCCCGTTTTTTAAAACCAGCCACAGCCCTTTTTTGTTGCAGCTTTTGCCCCGGGAAAAAAAATCAGGACAAGCGCTCGGTACCCCGGAGACGCTCAAGGACCGTCCGGGTCTCTTGTTCTCAGGGATTGCCAAGAACGATTCCTTCAGGTCAGCAGCAGAAGAAATGGGTGTAAATGTGGTGGATCACCTTGAATTTAAAGACCATTATATGTATAAAAGGGCTGACATTTTATGGATACAGGAACGCGCCCGGCAGATTGGCGCTGACCTGATTGTCACCACTGAAAAAGATTGGGTGAAGCTGGACCGAACCTTTCGATGGGAAAGGGACCTGGCAGTGATCGGTATCAAGATCAGATTTGAGAATGAGAAAGCCTTTGAAGGGTTTATAAGATCAAGGTTAAATGAATGAGTAACGAAAAAAATTACAAAATATTGAAGCTGCTGGTCTACCTGATGGGGCGTTTGCCCATACCCATTGCCACCTTTTGTTCCGATCTTTTGGGGCTGCTGTGGTTCAAGCTTGACAGGCGTCACCGGACGGTTACCCTGGACAACATTGAAAGGGCCCTGGGTGACCAAATGACATCTTCCCAGATAGAGCGGATGGGAAAACAGGTTTTTAAGAATATTGCCAGCATCCTGTTTGAGGTGGCCTGGTCCTACGGACTTGACCGGGAAACCTTTTTATCCCATTTTACCGTCAAGGGCATTGAACATGTGGAAAGGGCTCAGGCAAAGGGGCGGGGGGTCATGGTCCTTGCCGGACATCTGGGCAATTTTGAGCTGAATATCCATGCCATAGAAGGAACCCAAATGAAGGGCTATGGGATTTACCGAAAAATGGATTTCCCCCCCCTTGAGCGGCTGATGCTGGAAATCCGCCAGCGTTTTGGCTATACAATGGTTCCCATCCGGGGGGCGTCTAAAAAGCTGGACATCATTCTAGGGCAGGGAGGTGTGGTTGGAACCCTATTGGATCAGAGCGTGGATTGGTATAAAGGCGTTTTTGTTGACTTTTTTGGTCAAAGCGCCTGCACAAACAACGGACTTGCAATCCTCGTCTTGAGAACAAAGACTGCGGTGGTACCCATGTGCTGCATGCGCAAAAACAGAAAATTTTTCATTGAATTTTCACCGGAGATTCCCCTTGAAGAGACCGGGGACCGGATAAAAGACATTGAAAACAATACCCAGAATTATACCACGGCCATTGAATCCATGGTGCGAAGATTTCCGGATCAGTATTTCTGGGTGCACAATCGTTGGAAAATAAAGCCCTATTGCCCCTATCCCAGACAATAATACGAACCTAAAACCGATGACCAAAATTATGCTAAATGACAGTATAGATGCTCGTATCCTGATCCGGGCGGCCAATTGGGTGGGGGATGCCATCATGACAACCCCGGTGATCCGGGGGGTGCGCAAAAATTATCCCAACGCTTGTATAACGGTCCTGGCAAAACCCTGGGTGGTTCCGGTCTATGCCAATAATCCTTATGTGGATGATATCATGGTCTATGAAAATTTGGGCCGGCATCGCATGGGGATCGGCACCCTGAGGCTTGCAGGGGATATACGGCACCGGCGCTTTGATCTGGCCATTCTCATGCAGAATGCCTTTGAGGCGGCTTTGCTGGCATTTCTGGCCCGGATTCCCGAGCGCCTGGGGTACGATACCGATGGAAGGTCTTTGCTGCTCAACCGATGTGTGCGATTGGACCCGGCCCTGAAAAAGATGCATCTCATTGACTATTACATGGGTATCCTCAAAGGGGCAGGGCTTGAAGGGGATGGCAGGCAATTGGACCTGGTTATCGGCAATGCGGACATGGCATTTGCAAAAAAAGTATTGGCAGAAAACGGACTGGGCAGTTCAGGGCCTGTTATCGGCATCAACCCTGGCGCCACGGGCGGTACGGCCAAACGCTGGTTTCCGGACCGGTATGCCGCCCTTTGCCGCAGGCTTTCCCGTGAATACCAGACAAAGGTGATGATTTTCGGCGGTCCTGGAGATGGTGCACTTGGAAAAGAAATTATGGGCATGGCCAAGGATTGCTGTATCAACATAGCCGGCCGGACAAGCCTTTTACAGGCCTTTGCCCTGATTTCAAATTGTGATTTGTTTGTGACCAATGATTCAGGGCTCATGCACGCCGCCGCCGCCTTGAATGTAAACCAGGTGGCCGTCATCGGTTCCACAGATTATGTTGCAACTGCCCCTTCAAACAAGAACAGTATCATGGTCCGCGAGCCGGTACCCTGTGCCCCCTGCCTGAAGGATGAATGCCCCATAGATCATCGGTGCATGACCCGTGTTTCCGTTGATAGGGTTATGGATGTCTGCAGATCTGTTTTGGGCTGATTTGATCAGCTGATTTGATCGAGGGAATAGCAAAAATGAACGGAGGAAAGAATCCTGTTTAAATCTGTAAAAAATATATTGATTGTCAAACCCAGTGCCCTGGGAGATATTGTTCATTCGTTGCCGTTTTTAAATGCCGTTAAGCGGGGGTTTCCCCTTGCCCGGGTTGACTGGGTGGTGGCCCACGGTCTCCACACTTTTCTGGAGGGCCATCCCCTTATAAACCGGCTGTGGGTGATCAAAAAAGACCAATGGAAAAAAGTGGGGAACCTGAAACAGACCGTTCGAGAAATCAATGACCTTCGTCGGGGGATGGGGGCTTGCGGCTATGATGTGTCCATTGACTTGTCCGGCCTTTTCCGGTCCGGGGTGATCTCTTATTTTTCAAAGGCCGGGATCAGGCTCGGCTTTAAAGAATCCGATGAAGGCAGCCCGTTTTTTTATACCCATAAAATCCATGGCAGCATGGACATCCATGCCATTGACCGGTATCTTAAAATAGCGCAGTTCATGGGCTGCCCCACTGATGAGATTGCTTATCCCTTTGCCCCCTATGATCTTTTTCCTGAAATCTGTAAAGGCTTGCCCCAATCCTATGTGGTGATGAGCCCTTCTGCCGGAAAACCGGCCAACAGGTGGCATGCCCATAAATTTGGCGAACTGGCCTCAAAACTTTCGCTGCCTGTTGTGGTGATCAGTTCGGCCGCAGAAGCATATATTGCCGATGAAGTTGTTTTTCATTCAAAGGGAAATGCTGTTTCCATTGCAGGGAAAACAGGACTCAAGGAGTTGCTGGCCGTAATCGGGCGTGCAGACTATTTTATCTGTAATGACACAGGTCCCATGCATATGGCAGCGGCGCTGAACATACCGGTATTTGCCATTTTCGGGCCGGCCAACCCTGTGCGTACAGGGCCCTATGGAAAAATTCATACGGTGATACAAAAAGATCTTGAGTGTTCGCCCTGCTACCGGCAAAAACCCTGCGCCCATTATCGGTGTATGGAGGACCTGGGTGTTTCCCAGGTATTGGCGGTGATCCAGGAGAAAATCAAGCAATCATGAAGATTTCTGTCATTGTTCCCACATATAACCGGCCAGACGCCTTACAAAAGGTGCTGGACGGTCTGGTGGGTCAGACCCTTCTTCCCCATGAGATTATCATTGCCGATGATGGTTCAACCGGAGAGACGGCCCGGATGCTGGTCCCGTATCTTAGCCGACAAGATGTTTTGGTGCACCATGTCTGGCAGGAGGATAAGGGCTTTCGCCTGTCCAGGATCCGAAACAAGGCAATTTTAAAAGCCCAGGGAGAGTATCTGCTAATGCTTGACGGAGATTGTATTCCTGAACGACATTTTGTGGAAGATCATTTTTTCCTGGCGGAAAAAGGGTGTTTTTTCCAGGGGAAACGGGTCATTGTCAATGAAAAAAGTCAAGCCCGGTTTACCTGTTCGGATATGGATTCTTTTGCCAGGCGTTTGGCCCACGCATTGAATCTGGGAATTTCAAACAGCCATCATATTATTAGAATTCCTTTCTGGCCGGCCCACAGGACCTTAAAGCTTTCCGGTGTCCGGGGGTGCAATATGGGGTTTTTCAGAAAAGATCTTGTGGCGGTTAACGGATATAACCAGCAGATGCAGGGATGGGGCCGGGAAGACCAGGAAATTGTTGTCCGGCTTTATAAATATGGCCTTAGGCGAAAAGAGAACCCTTTTAGGGCCATTTGTTATCATTTGTGGCACCGGCAAAATTTGCGAACTAGTTTGGAAAAAAATGATATGATCTTGGAAAACGCAATCGCATCTTCTGCTTTTTTTTGCGACGCCGGGTTAAACCAGTTGATTACTGATGATGAGAGCAAGATGAATGAAATCATTTAAGAAGTATTTGTCCCAGACCCCCCCGGAGGAAACCCTCTTCTGGTGTGTTGTATTGACTTTTCTGTTATTGCCCACGGGTACGGCTCCCCCATTGATCGCCATTGGACTTGCCTGTGTCGTCTGGATTTTTTCAGGGCAGTTTATGACGGGGCTGTCTATTGTGAAACAGCCCTGGTTCAGACCGGTGATTCTGTTTCTCATTTTGCCCTGGATCGGTCTGACCTATTCTAAGAACATGGACCTTGGCATGGACTATGCCATGAAAACCAAATACTGGATCGCTGTCTTCATAACTGCGGGTTGCTATTTGAGCGAGAAACGCTTTTTCATTCTTGTTTGTGCATTTTGGGGCGGTTTGTCAGCAGGCGCGATTTTAGCCCTTTTCCAGTTTGCAGGCTTTGTGAAGCCGGTCAATGTGTTTTATCTGGGGTTTGGTATTGTCCACACATTGATTTCCATGTATTTGCTTATCGGAATTCTCATGGCCGCCTTTTATTTTAGGCGGGAAACAGGCTTATGGGCAAAGGCAGGATTTCTTGTACTGATCTTTCTTTTTTTGTTTCACCTGACCGTGTTGGAAGGCAGAAGCGGTTATCTGATATTTGCCCTGTTATCTCCCCTGGTGGCCTGGGATCTCACCCATAGGTTTTCTTTAAAAATAAAAGCATTGGCCTGCGTGGCCCTGGTGTTTTCCCTTTGCCTGTCTCCGGTTGTAAGAAACCGGGTGGCTGATTCCTTTACCAAGTTGAATGAAAACAGAGACAAAATCATGACAGGTGAGGATATCAAGGAGATGCCAAGACCTTTTATTACCCGGCAAACCCTTGATGCCATGAAAAAACATCCCATCATCGGTATCGGTACGGGCAGCCTTCCCGAGTTCACCCGGCCAAAAGGGTCTGCGGTTAACCATCCCCATAACAATTTTCTGTACATGGGTGTCAGTTTTGGAATTGCTGGAATCATTGCTTTCTTTTGGCTTTTCTGGAATATGCTTTCCCGCTCTTGGCGGTCCCGGGAAAACCCGTTGGGTTATTTTGTGTTTTCCACCGGCCTGGTCCTGTTTCTGGGTGGAATGTTTGACACCCAGATCCTAAATACCGGGACCTTGCTGATGCTGGCGATGTCATATGGGTTCCTGGCGCATTTGGACCCCATGAAGAAAGGAAGGGTTTGATGGGGAAAATATCGGTTTATATCATTGCCTTTAATGAACAGGAAAAAATCAAAGACGCCCTGGCAAGCGTGGCATGGGCAGATGAAATCGTTGTGGCCGACTCATTGAGTACCGATGGGACGGTTCAAATTGCACAGGCCCATGGTGCAAAGGTGGTACAGATTCCTTTCAAGGGGTTTGGATCCCTGAGAAATGAGGCCATGGCCGCCTGCAGCCATGACTGGATATTCAGCCTTGATTCCGATGAACGGTGCACCCCTGGGGCAAAGCAAGAAATACTTGAAATCATCAATGATCCGGACAGCCTGGATGCCTATTATGTGCCCCGGCGTAATTATTTCATGGGCAAATGGATCCGGCATGCTGGTTTTTATCCGGATTACCGGCAGCCCCAGCTTTTTAGAAAAGGGTCCCTGGTCTTTAAGCCCGATGCCGTGCATGAACGCTATGAGGTGGTCAGTGAAAAGCCCTGCGGATATTTTAAGGCCTTTATTCACCAGATTCCGTTCAAGAATCTGGAAGAAGTGATCCACAAAGCCAACCGGTATTCCACACTGGGGGCTGATAAACTGGCTGAATCCGGGAAAACGCCTGGCATGTTTAAAGCCGTTTTCCATGGATTTTGGGCGGCCTTTTCCCTATATTTCCTGAAACTGGGGTGTTTGGACGGGTGGCCCGGATTTATCATTGCCCTTGGTAATTTTGAAGGAACCTTTTATAAATATGCCAAGTTTTATTTGAAAGCAAATGGGCTGGACTCTTTTTTAGACATAAAACTGCCCAAGGATTAAAGGATGATAGAGCTGGGTTTGATGACAGCATGTTTTATGGGGATTGTCGGGGCAACCTGCAGATTTTTAAAACTGGATTTCAGATATGCCCCCCTGTTCAGCATCTCTTTGATCGGTATTCTGCTGTTTGGCTTTTCCCTGGCGGGTTTTCTGAAGACCGGTACCTTTCTCATTGCCGGGGCGGGGGGGGTGTTTGCGGTCTATTTTACGGCTGTGGGCGTTAAGAATCGGGATACCATATCCCTGACACCCGGGGCGGTATTCGCAGGCTTGATAGTCCTGTCTTTTTTTCTTAGTTTAAAAATGACCTTTACTGTGGTGGATGATTTTGTGTTCTGGGGAATTGTGGGCAAATACCTGGTTTTATTCGATCATCTTCCCAATGCAGATACCACGATCATCCCCAAACACCTGATGTATACACCGGGCACCTCCCTGGTCCATTATTTCTTCCATGGATTGACCGGGATGTACAAACCCTCCCTGGCCTATTTTGCCCAGAACATGATCCTGATCTCTGCCTTGTTTGTGGTCATCAAAAAACCCCGGATGGAACGATCGGTGATTCGCCTTTGCCTGGCCATTGTTTTGCTGATTATTTTCTGCGGTAGTATTTTTACCAAATTACAGGTGGACTACCTGCTCACCACTCTTTTTTTTGCCATTCTTTGGATTTACTATACCGGGGATGAACTCTTTTTAAAACTTGTGGCCATCTCTGCCCCGATCTGTTTTCTTTTTCTGATCAAACAGATCGGTTTTATGCTTGGACTGCTGTTGCTGGTTATTATTTTTTTTGACCTTCTGTTCCATGGGGATTTTCGAAAAGATAGGAAGTTCAAAGCCCTGGCCTTGGTAATGTTGATAGCAGGGGGCCTGCTTTTTTTGAACCGGCTCTGGGCCTGGCATTGCGTTGAAATGGGATTTACAGGCTTTAGCAATGCCATAACCTTGGAAACGATTATGGAATCCTTTAAGATTTTTTCCAAAGGGCCTGTTCAAAATGGGTTTTTGATATATGTGAAGGCTATTTTTTTCGGATCGGCAGACCGTCTTAATCTGCCCTATCTTTTCTGGTATCTGCTGTCAGGTGTTTTATGGACCCGCATTTTCAAAGGGATGACACCCAAAGAACGTTCCCGGCAAGGCCTGTTGATAAAAATTATGGCAGGTGCCTATATTTTATATCTTGTGATGAATTATTTTTTCCAGGTGATTGTGTTCAAGGTGGGGGCAAATTTCGATCATATTGTGGGCCTGACCCGGTATCTGAATATCTTGTTTGCCCAAATGGTCATATTCACCCTCCTTATGAGTGTCGGACGTCTCTGGTTTAAAAAGGTTATCCCGCCCAAGGCAGTACTTACCGGTGCCATGGCGGTGATGCTTATCCTTGGCATCTCCAGAATTGAAAAACTGCTCCACCCGGACAAGCACGACCTTGATGCCAGGCACCTGGCTCAAAAAATTACCATGAACACGGACCGAAACCGTCAGAATTTCATTGGGGTGATTCCGGGTATGAACGACCAATTTTTGGGTATAAAGCTTTTATACCACCTGCTGCCGGACCGGGTGAATTATAGCCCGTTTCCCCTATCTGACCAGGACGGTTTCATGGAGGGACTTGCACAATATGACTATGTATTGTTTTATCGGTCAGACGAGAAGGTAAGTGCCTGGGCGGAGGAATTGTCAGGCATCCCCCTTGAGACCCCTGGATTTTTTCAGATTATGCACCGGGAATTCCCTGCTTCAGATACCCAGAAATCGGCAACACTTAAGAAAGTATTTTAAGGTGAACAAAGACATGAACAAACCCCTGGTTTTAATTCCGGTCTACAAGCCGGATCAGCAGATTTTGTCCCATATCATTGAACAGGTGCGCCGGTTTGATATAGCAGGGATACTTTTGGTCAATGATGGCAGTGGCCCGGAATATGATGCTGTTTTCGCATATCTGACAGCAGCATATGAGATAACGCTTCTGGAGCATGGGCGTAACCTGGGAAAAGGCGCAGCCCTTCGGACCGGATTTGCGCACATTAATCAACACAATGTCCTTTGCAGCCATGTTATCACGATGGACGCCGATGGCCAGCATCTGCCCCGGGATGTGAAAAAGGTCATGGCAGATGCCATAAAACATCCCGAGGCACTTGTCCTCGGGGTCAGGGAATTTAAGGGAAAAATTCCTTTCAGGAGCCGATTGGGAAATACAGCCACTTATCTTATTTTCAGGGGACTTGTGGGACAAACGGTGACAGACACCCAGACAGGACTTCGGGCGGTTCCAGTCGGACGATTGGACCAGTTGATCCGGTTGTCATCGGACCGGTATGCCTATGAACTTGAAATGCTGCTCACCCTGATTCAGGACAGCGTGACGGTGCGGGAGGTTCCCATCACAACTGTATATGAAAACAATAACAGCACCTCCAGTTTCAGACCGATTTCAGACTCTATTCTTATTTACAAAACATTGCTTCTATGGTGGTTGGCCTTCCGTTTTAAACAGATGCTCAAATATTCCCTTTCCGGTATTTTTTCTACCATTGCAGACTTTGGTGCCTACATTCTTTTGATACATTTTTCCGTCGGATTTGTCGGTGCGTCAATCCTGGCAAGGTTTTTATCTGTATTGATTCATTTTTCAGCCAATAAGTATTTTACCTTTTCATACCGGGATGCCCCGAATTTTGCGGAGATCGGGAAATATATCATGGTAGCAATATTTAACCTGTCAGCCTCCATTCTTCTCATTTTTATATTTATACGCTATTTTTTCATGGGGGAGGTGGTCGCCAAGGTGGCGGCCCAGTTGATTCTGTTTTTTCTGACCTATGCCCTGCTCAATGGGTTTGTTTTTTTGCGGGCTAAAAACAAAGCGTAAAATTTGTAAAATCAGAGTTTATCTGGGAAGATAGCGGTTGTCCAGTTTGACCTGGTGCAGCCGGTAGATCCGGGTGATATTGCGTCCCATGGCATCAATGGTGTGGTGCTTTTTTACCTGTTCCCTTGCCAGATGAACCCTTTCCATGGTGGCGGCTTCCTGGTTCAGGGTATTTAAGATCATATCGGACAATTCTTCAGGATTTTTGGGATCAAAGAGCAATCCGGTCTTTTGATGGACAATGATATCCGTGATTCCGCCGCTTTTTGATCCAATGACGGGACACGAGCTGTACATGGCTTCCAATAATGCCTGGGGTACCCCTTCAAAGGGAATTCCGTTTTTATTTATTGAGGCCAGAATCTTACAATCAAAGGCCCGGTAATAGGGCCATACATCCTCTTTGAAACCCACAAAGTGGACCCTGTCCCCAATGTTAAGTCTCTGGGCAAGCGCCTTGAGTTCCGCCAGGTAAATTGGAGTGCCGTCTCCCACAATGGCAATGTGGTGGGGAATTTCTGACTGAATCAGTCGAAGGGCTTTCAGGATGGTTGCAACGCCTTTGTCAGTGGAAACCCTGCCTGCAAACCCGATAAACCGGGTGCCTGGATCAAGTGAGAGTTCTGCTGCAAGGGCCTTTCTGGCATCCTCCTTTGGGGTTAAACTTTCCGGCTCCATAATGCCGCTGGGCATGGAGAAAATTTTCAGGGCCTTGAGCTTGAAAACCTGCTGAAGGTGCCGGGTGGTATAGTCTGCTGTGGTGAAAATAAAATGGTTCAGTTGTTTGTATATTTTCCGGTTATACCAGGTGTTCCGGACATGGGCACTGATATGGCGGGACAAGATACGGCAGGGAACGCCGGCCTTTTTGGCTGCCAGGAGTGCAATTTTTGAATCGGCATTGCCGTGGGTGTTGAGAATATGGGGCTGCTCGGTTTCAAAGATTTGTATAAGCCGATTGTAGTCCTTGATAATGCCCAGGGGCTTGAAGGAAATATCATAGACACGAAATCCGAATTTCCGGGCCCTGGTGAAAAGGGGGGTGTCTTTGGGGGCGATGATGACTATCTGATGTCCTTTGTCTAACATCCAAACAGATTCATTGAAAATCCGTCTTTCCAGCCCCCCCCATCCGGTATGGCAGGTGGTGTGCACTATCTTATAGAGAGATCGCATGGTGTCAGGGCGTTCGCAGCCTTATTTCAATCCTTTCAATATCTTCGGGCAGGTCAATCTCAGGTGAATCATATTCAGTAATCACCACTTTTATCCGGTGCCCAAACTCCAGGACCCTTAACTGCTCAAGCTTTTCAATGTTTTCGCAGGTTCCTGTGGGAAGACTGACTATTTTATCCAGAAAACCTTTTTTATAGGCATAAAACCCCAGGTGCTTGTAAAAGTCAACCCCTGTTTGTCCATCCCGGGGATAGGGGATCTGGGCCCGGGAAAAATACATGGCAAATCCATTGATGTCAAAGGTTACCTTTACATCCTTGGGATCGGTGATTTCCCGCTTGTCCTGGATTTTAAATGCAAGGGTGGACATGGAAAGGCTTGGGTCCTCTTTAAAAGGGAGGACCAGGTCATCAATGGTCAAGGGGTTGAAAACCGGTTGGTCCCCCTGGATATTCACGATGATCTCATGGTCGGCAAGATTCAGGATATTGGCTGTTTCCGCCACCCGGTCGGTTCCGGATCTGCAGGTGTCCGATGTCATGACAGCTTCCCCTCCGAATGCCTTCACCGCATCCAGTATCCGCAGATCATCTGTTGCCACGATGGTTCGGGTGACAACAGATGATTTTTGGGTCTGTTCATACACCCGTTGGATCATGGATTTTCCGGCAATCATTGCCAAAGGTTTCCCCTCAAACCGGCTGGATCCAAACCGTGATGGAATAACAGCTATTGTCATTGTCAGCTCTTTTTATAATTTGAGGAATAGGGATCTGGCCTTATCCCGGGTCATGATTGTTTTCCAGTCTTTGCCCAGGCAGTTTTCCCACAAAGGATCAAGTCCTAGGGCAACGGTAATCATGGTCTCCATCTGGGCATCTGTAAGGTTGCGGGTCAGGCCCCTGGGAATGTCCACCCCTGTTTTTTCCATCATGGTCCGGAACTCTTTGACCCCGTCTGGATAGTATTCTTCAAGCACGTCAAAGGTGATGCAGCAGCCGACCCCGTGGTGGGTTCCCAGGACATAGGACAGACCATAGGAAAGGGCATGGCAGGCCCCGACCTGGGAATAGGCAATGCTCATCCCGCCGAAAAAGGAGGCCATCATTAATTTGTCATCCTTGTCCGGGTGGTTGTCGATAAAAACCTGGCGGCAAAGATCCAGGGATTTCTCTCCGTAGGATTTGGAAAACTCATTTAAAAAAGTGCCTTGAAGGGATTCTACACAATGGATGTAGCAATCCATTCCCGTATAAAAATGCTGGTCCCGGGGCACGTCCCGGATCAGTTCCGGATCCAGGACCACCTGGTCAAAGACCGTGTAATCCGAGTTCATACCCAGCTTTTTTTCAGGGCCGGTGAGTACGGTGGTCCGGGAAACTTCAGCCCCGGTTCCGGACAGGGTGGGCACGGCAGCGTGGAAGACGGCCGGGTTTTTAATCAAATCCCATCCCTGGTAGAGGGTGGAAGACCCAGCATTAGTCAGCATCAGGGCAATGGCCTTTGCAAGATCCATACTGCTGCCGCCCCCGATGCCGATGATGGCACAGGGCAGGGTGGGCCTGGTGTTTCTTACCTCAAGGGTCAGCTGATCCACATAGGAAGTTTTGGGTTCGTCATCCACATTGACCCAGAGGAGAAGATCTTTGTCGTGGAGGGGGATTCTTTTTTCCAGGTCTTTTCCCCGGAACACATCATCAATGACAAAAACCGCCCAGGCATCCGTATCAGTCCGTTGTCGTTCAATGATTTCATCCAGTTGGGAAAAACAGCCCCTTCCAAAAATGACATTGGGGACTAGTTTGAAATTTCTAAACATGGGGTATCCTTATAATTGATTATGCTTTAAATGATTTAACGATGGCCTGGATCCGCCGGTCGATATCCGTCTGGGACCAGGAGAGCATGATCTGCATGGAAATGGTCCGTTTCATGATGGCATCGGATTCTTCCAGCACCAGGTTTTTATAGTCCGGCAAATTATCGGCCAGCTCAAGGGCCAGGCGGGCCGGTCCTTTTAATTGCTTTAAGTGGTGCCACTTTTTATAATAATGCCAGTTGTTGTCATACCAATAGGGGCATGGGATTCCGTTTGCCGCAAGGTTGGCAGCCACCTGCCGGGCCCGTTCCTGTGTGGGCAGAAAAAAACTTAAAAAAGAAGCAGAATCCCCAAAGGGATCGGGCAGGTAGCGAAAGCTCACACCGGGCAGGTCTGTCATGGCGTCTTTGATGGCTTTTTTGTTTTTTCTCTGGATATCCAGAATAAGGGGAAGTTTGTTCAGCTGGGCAAGCCCCACTGCGGCGTTTAATTCGCTGATCCTGTAATTGGTGCCGATGATGGGATGGTCGTCGGCGCCCCGGTCAGGGCCTCCCAAATGGTCATGGCCGTGGTCGGAAAACTGATCGCACAGGTCATATACCCCACGGCTGTCGGTGACGATTCCCCCGCCTTCGCCGCAGGTAACGGTTTTTACGGCATCAAAGGAAAAGCAGCCTGCAAGGCCGAAGGTCCCCAGGGCCTTGCCTTGGAAAGAGGCCCCCAAAGACTGGCAGGCATCTTCCAGCAGGATAAGTCCTTTTTGGTCGCAAAATTTTTTTATTTCATCAATACGGGCCATGGCGCCGCACATGTGCACCGGCACCACCGCCTTGGTTCGGGGGGTACAGACTGCTTCCAGCCGGTCGGGGTTCAGGCACAGGGTTTCATCTATTTCGCCAAACACAGGGATTGCACCGGCAGAGATCACTGCCTCAAAGGTTGCCACAAAGGTAAAGGGCGGGATAATGACCTCATCTCCTGCACCGATGCCGCAGGCGGCAAGGGCGGTGCAAAGGGCGGCTGTTCCGCTGGAGCAAAGATGGCTGAAACCTGCCCCTGTAATGTTTCCCAGTCGTTTTTCAAATTCCAGGGCCTTGTAATGGCCTTTTCGGGTCCCCTCAAATCCGTACCTGAACAGAACCCCGGTGTCAAGGACGTCCATTACTTCTTTTTTTTCCTCATCACCAAATATTTCAAAACCCGGCATGGCATGCTCCTTTGGATTGTTTTGGTTTTTTTTATAAGTGTGAGGATAAATATCACACTATTGTCCCAAGTTTCAAGATCTGCCCAAATAAATTGACTTTAATATTTGTGTTGTCTATAAAATAGATTCGTTGGAAGATACCAAAAGCCAGCGGGACACCATAGGCAGATCAGCATATGTAAATGGCACAACAGGGGGTTTGATCAGGATGGAAAAAAAACAACAGAGGGAAGATACCTATACGGGATTTGAGCAGGGAGCCATCCGTCCGCCAAGTGAAGCTTACAGCCTGCTCATTCGGCTGACCCGTAATTGTCCCTGGAATTTGTGTACCTTTTGCAGTATTTATAAGCGCAAAAAATTTTCCCTGAGGTCTGTTGAAAATATTATCAAGGATATAGACCTTATTTATACCTATACGAACCGTATCCGGGAGGTCATAAAACCAGGCGGACCCGTGGATCAGGATGTCATAACCACCCTTTATAACCGGTTTGAAATTAAGGACCGGGTGGCCTTTAATGCCGCCATGAACTGGTATGCGTCGGGCATGGAATCTATATTTTTGCAGGATGCAAATTCCATGATCATGAATCCCGATGACCTGGTTTTTGTTCTTGGGCATATTAAAAAATGTTTTCCCAAAACGTCCCGGATCACTTCCTATGCCAGAAGCCATACCCTTGTCCGTATCAAGGATTCGGACCTTAACCGCATGGCCCATGCCGGTCTCAACCGCATCCATGTGGGCATGGAGTCGGGATCAGACAAGGTGTTGAAACGGATCCGGAAGGGAACCACCAAAGAGACCCATATCAGGGCCGGCCTGAAGGTCAAAGAGGCCGGCATACAATTGTCTGAATACGTCATGCCCGGCCTTGGCGGCATTGAGCTGTCCATAGAGCATGCCATGGAAACGGCATCTGCACTGAACAGCATTAATCCGGATTTTATCCGTATCCGCACCCTGGCTGTGACCAACGGAACCGCCCTTGCCCATGAATGTGAGCAGGGAGTATTTGAAAAACCCAGCGATGCCATGATGGCCAAGGAACTCAGGCTTTTTCTCGAAAGCCTTGACAATATACAGTCTTATGTGAAAAGCGATCATATCCTGAATCTGTTTGAAACCATTAACGGCAAACTGCCCGAAGATAAGGAACGGCTCATCCATATCATTGATTCGTTTTTTGATCTTCCAAAGGATCAACAGGTTTTGTACCAGGTGGGCCGGCGCATGGGATTTTTCCGGGGACCCGAAGACATGAAGGAAAGCCCCCACCTGGGCCAGGTGAAACAGGCCTGCGCCCATTACGGGGTCACGCCGGAAAATGTGGATACCATCATTAATGAATTGATGAAACGCTTTGTCTGAAAATGTTTGTGTTTATATCCATGTTCCGTTTTGTATTAAAAAATGCAGTTATTGTGATTTTTATTCGACAGATACCCTTTCTTTTCTGCCGGCCTATGTGAAAAGTCTTCAACAGGAGATTGGGATTCGAACTCGCCTGTCCAGCCCCTCAGCCCAGCCTTTTTTGCCCCCTAAAAAATCCCGGACACTTTATTTCGGCGGGGGAACCCCTTCTCTTCTGCCTCTGGAAGCGGTTAAAAAAATTCTGGAAACGCTTTTTACCTCTTACCGGGTGGCAAAGGATGCTGAAATTACCTTTGAGGTCAATCCGGGTACGGTGGACAGGCTTTATCTGGAAGGCTTAAGAAATCTTGGTATTAATCGTCTCAGTATCGGGGTCCAGTCATTTGATGCCGCTAAAATAAAGGTGTTGGGAAGGATCCATACCATTGGTCAGTCGGTTGATACCATTGAGGCGGCCAAAGCGGTCGGGTTTGACAATATCGGTTGCGATCTGATCTATGGTACTCCTGATGAAACATGGGAAAACTGGATACAGGACCTTAAACGCGCCCTGGAATTCCGGGTATCCCATCTTTCCTGTTATATGCTGACCCTTGGGCCCGGCACTTTCTTGAAGGCCCGGCATGAACAAGGCTGTTTCTCATTGCCGGACCCGGAAACCCTTTCCGATCTTTTTATGGCAACCTCTGTTTTTCTTGGCCAGAACGGTTATGAACACTATGAAATATCCAATTTTGCCAGGGGCAGGAAAAACAGGTCCTGTCACAATTCAAACTATTGGCAGATGAGGTCCTATGACGGATTTGGCCCCTCTGCCCATTCATTTGATGCCATGACGGACAAAGGGCAGGACGCCGGCCTGGCATTTCCGGTGAGATCCTGGAACACGGCCAATGTGAGCGCCTATATTGAAACCCTTGTATCCGGTCGGCTTCCGGTCCGGGAAAGCGAAGCGCTCTCCTTGCAGCAGCAAGTGCTGGAGCGGGTCATGCTGGGTCTGAGAACCAGTGACGGTATTGATATCACGGCAGTTGAAAAAATATGGGGACAGGATTTTTCAAGGGTGTTTGCTCCCCTGTTGTCCCGGCTTGAAACCCAGGGATTGGGGGTGTTTGAAACCGGTCCTGGAAAACAGTTTCACCTGACCCTTTCGGGCAGGGCCCGCCTGGACAATATTGTGGAAGCCTTTGCCGACAAGATTCTCTAAATTTTTCTTCTCAGGTGGCGGGTATCTCCCACCCGGATGGTCAGGTTGGTGGAATCAAAATATTCGATCAGGGGGATCACAAATTTTCTCGAAATCCCGATCATATCTTTGAACTCCGGGGTGGTGATGGTTTCCTTTTCTTTTAAATGGGCAATGATCTTCTCCTCAAGGCCGGCAATTGCCCGGGCATCAAAATTTAAGTCATCTTTGGCTTTTACAAGCACGCGTTCATCAAAAAGGATCTGAAGCACATCTTTGGCTGTTTTCTGGTCCAGGTTCAGGTCCTGGCAGATGGTTCTGAAAAACGGGGGGGTTAAGCCCGCAGTCTGGTATATTTGGGTGATTTTTTCTTTGACTTCGTGCTGGTCCACCTTGAGGGCAACTTTAAAATCAACAAGTTTTACAATGTTTTTGTCCTGGGCAATGATGTTTTCCCTGGCCAGTTTGGCAAACAGAATATTAAAAAATTTGGCATCCTCAATATACCGGAACTTGGATTTGAGTTCCTGGGTGGGCATGCCTTCTTTTAAGGGATTGGCAGCATGGTAGGCGGCAATTTTCTTAAGGACTTTTTCCTTGAATTCATCAAAAATGGCCCCGTTGACATAGATCTGCCGTTCTTTGTCCGTCTGGACGATGGCCTGTTTGGCCAGCATCTTTTGCAGGGTTGTGGCCAGCCGTTTATCCGGGATGTTGGTCATGACCCGCAATTGGTTCAGGGAAAGCCCCAGAAATCCTTTTAAAGACAGAAAAAAGGATATGGTCTGTTCACCGTCCTCCAGCAGGAGTTCATCCAGGCCCTGAATCACTTTTTTGTCAAACAATTTGTGCTTCTGGGAAACCGGGTTCAGGATGGCCCCGCCGCCAATGGTTTTTACAGGCGAATAACTTCGGATCACGTAGCGGTCGTCCTTGATGCAGCAGACAGGGGACTCCAGGCGAAATTGAACCGGTGCCTCGTCTCCGGGCAACAATTCTTCCCGGTCCAGAAGAACCATATACCCCAGGATTTCACTGGTACCCGAATGAAACCGAACCCGGGTTCTGGGTTTGGCAGGTTTGGCATTGCTTTTCAAATAATGAAACCGGGCATCCACCATATAGCTTTCAATGAGGGTGTCGGGCGTGGAGAGAATATCTCCTCTGAAAACAGTGTCCTTGTCAAGTCCCTGGAAGTTGATGGCAGTCCTTGTGCCGGCCGGGGCACTGTCCACACTGTTGCTGTGAACCTGGATACCCCTGACCTTGGAAACGATTCGTTTGGGATAAACCATGATATCATCGCCCACGTGGATGACGCCGGATGTCAGGGTCCCGGTGATCACAGTGCCAAACCCTTTCATGGAAAAGACCCGGTCCACGGGCAACCGGAAAATAGAAGAAAATTTTCGTTCCGGTATTTCGTTGCAAACAGATTCAAGGGTGGCAATAAATTTGTCCAGGCCCTGGCCTGTTGCAGAAGAGAGGGGAATGATGGGTTTGCCTTCCAGAAAGGTGCCCTGGACAAAATCGTTGATGTCGTCAAGGGCCAGTTCCAGGAGGTCTTCGTCCACAAGGTCTGTCTTGGTCAGGGCGATGATGCCGTGCCGGATTCCCATGAGATTGCAGATCTCCATGTGTTCCCGGGTCTGGGGCATCACGCCTTCGTCTGCTGCAATGACCATAGTCACAACATCAATGCCGCTGGAGCCGGCCACCATGTTTTTGACAAATTTTTCATGGCCGGGCATGTCCACAATTCCGATGTGCCTCCCGTCGGGAAGATCAAGGGAGGCAAAGCCAAGCTCTATGGTGATCCCCCTTTCTTTTTCTTCCTTGAGCCGGTCGGTTTCCACACCGGTCAATGCCTTTACCAGGCTCGTCTTGCCATGATCGATATGACCGGCGGTTCCTAAAATAATATTTTCCACTGCAAACCCCTCCAGGGCGGTATGTTATTGTTGTTTTTTCCTGAAATAACCTAAGCCGTAGGAGAGGGCAACCAGGATGACGCCGGTTACCACCCCGTGGTAAATACCCCACTCGGGCCTGAACAAGCGGATCAGAATAATACCAAAGGTAAGGCCCAAAATGAGCTTTACCAGAAAAACAATCAATGCGTTCATGTGATGGGTCCTTTCATTAAATTCCAATACCAGGGGATAATAGTCAAACAAGGGATCAAGGTCAATCTTAAATATAAGATTCATGATCCGATATATTATGCAGAACAATAAAAAAAGAGTTGATAAAATTTTTTGCTTCTGATAGTTAGAGAAAGTTTTTTTGAGGTGGGCGTAGCTCAGTTGGCAGAGCACTAGGTTGTGGTCCTGGTGGTCGCGGGTTCGACCCCCGTCGCTCACCCCATTCTTTCCTTTCCAGATTCCTGGTGTCCGTATGATTCAGACAAACATAACAGTGATAGCCATACTTTTAAGATAACCATAATGAAAGGGATACGCCCGTGGTAACATCTGCCGTTAAAAACAAATCATCGATTTTCTTGATTCGGCTGTTTTCAGCCTGTCTGTTTTTGGGTTTTTTATTTATACCCTCCTTTTCCTGGGCAACAACAGACCCTGGAAAACTTGGAGATGGGATCTATGCCGAGTTTAAAACAAATCGGGGAACGATTCTGGTTGAACTCTATTATAAGCAGGTTCCCATGACAGTGGCCAATTTTGTGGGGCTCGCCCAGGGCACAAAGGCGTCAAACAAGGAGCCGGGGATAAAATTTTATGACGGCCAGATCTTTCACCGGGTGATTCCTGATTTCATGATCCAGGGCGGGGATCCGGACGGGACCGGCCGGGGGGGGCCGGGGTATCAATTTGCCGATGAGTTTCATCCCTCCCTGACCCATGATGGTCCCGGAATCCTTTCCATGGCAAATTCCGGCCCCAACACCAACGGGAGTCAATTTTTTATCACCCACAAGGCAACACCATGGCTGGATTTTAAGCACTCGGTTTTCGGCAGGGTGGTGGACGGCCAGGAAGTGGTCAATACCATCCAGCAGGGAGACAGAATCGAACACCTGGTCATTATACGAAAAGGCGAGGATGCCATGGCCTTTAAAACCGACCAGGCAAGTGTTGATGCCGTCCGTGATAAATTGTCTGCCCAGCAAGGGATACAGGTCAAAGAAGATGTGGCTGCATTTGAGAAAAGAATGATGGGAAAGCATCCCGACGTCCTGAAAATTCAATCCGGACTCATGTATGTGCCCCTTAAAGCGGGGGCCGGACCTGCCACAAAGGCCGGGGACCAGGTAAAAGTCCATTATACAGGCGTACTGGAAGATGGAAAAAAATTTGATTCTTCCCGGGACAGGGGTGAACCCATTGGGTTTGTCCTTGGAAAGGGGGAGGTTATCAAAGGTTGGGATCTTGGCATTAGCGGCATGAAAAAAGGAGAAATGCGGCGGCTGTTGCTCGCCTATCCCCTGGCCTATGGTGAAGCAGGATATCCGGGTGTTATTCCGCCCAAAGCCACTTTGATTTTTGATGTGGAGCTGGTGGCGTTTAAATAGGTCAGAACCGCGGCATGGCCGGCATTTGCTTCAGGATGCGCTGCTGGCGTTTCAGGATGTAAGGGCTGGGATTCTTTGCAGACCATTTGTGGGGGCTGGGTAAAACAGCAGCCATCAGGGCGGCCTGGTGCCGTGTCAATTGTCCTGCATTGCAGGAAAAATAGGCCTGGGCTCCTGCCTGGGCTCCCACAAGATGGGTCCCCCAATCCACGGTGTTCAGGTAAATTTCAAAAATTCTTCGTTTGTCCCAGAAAAGCTCGATTAATATGGTATACCACGCCTCGGCAATCTTTCGAAGAAAGGACCTGCTGGCGGGAAGAAAAAGGGATCTTGCTGCCTGCATACTGATGGTGCTGGCCCCCCTGAACCGCTGCCGGGAGATGATGTTTTCAACCACAATCTTCATTTCTTCAAAATCAAATCCACTGTGGCTGAGGAATCGCTGATCCTCGGATGCCAGAACCGCGCGTTTAAGGTGGGGAGAGATTTTTTCAAAAGGCTGCCATGAATATTTCGAGGGGATATATTCGGTTCCCATGATAGGGGAAATCATTCGTTCCCAGACCATGTTGACGGTTCCGGGAGGATCCACATACTTGAAAATCAGAACTTGGGAAAGGGAAAGAAGAATCAGGACGAGGATAGACGCAAGAAAGATTTTCCAAATCCGGTCCATGTGTTTTATTTCATTTATTATTCTCATTTAGGTCCTCTGGTAAAGCTTTCTATGTTGAATCCATTGTATTGTCAATTGTATTGTCAATTCCCAATTCGCTCTTATCTTTGTCATATACCCCAAATTCAAAAATTACCGGGGTAAATGAGAAAACACCTAGCAAAAGGGGGTTTTAATGGTGCAAATCCTTAAAATGACGGGAAATTCGTCCCAGGAATATATAAAATTTGACATACCAGAAGCAGGGTTTAATTTTTTAAAAGCCAAGCAGCTGGCAAAGCAGACAGCATTTGAAAAATGCGATTATCCCATGATTCTTTCCTGGAAGAACGGTAAAACAGGAGAATCCTATCCCAATTATGAATGCGGAATTAACGACAGGCCTTTCTGGATACGGTATGCGGAAGGAAGGGGTGCCAACCTGACCATTGATATCAACCAGGGAGATTATATTTTCATGGTTCTGAAAATGTAATCTCCCCGATTTTTTCACAAAAAAAGACCCGACACTCATAGAGTGTCGGGTCTTTTCAGCTTCAGGGGATATCCTTTTTTTGCCAGCCCATCTCGGTCCTGCGCCGGATTTGACCCACTATATATTGTGTCTGTATTGCTTTTATTCTCTATATGGCGTATTCCTTCCCTATTATTCTTGTTAATGGGTCAATGATTCTAAAGGAGCCGGACAAATGAGGGATGGAAAAAAGGATACAGATCAGATAGAATTTTTGACAGAAAATGCCAGAACCGTTTTGGAAAGGCGTTATCTGAAAAAAGATGCATCGGGAAAGGTCTGTGAATCACCGGAACATATGTTCCGGCGGGTTGCCGCCCACATTGCAAAAGCGGAGAAGAACTATGATAAAAATGCAGATATCAAAAAAACAGAAGATGCATTTTACAACCTGATGGCCGACTTCAGGTTCCTGCCCAATTCCCCGACCCTGATGAATGCGGGCAGGTCCCTGGGCCAGCTGGCAGCCTGTTTTGTCCTTCCGGTGGAAGACAGCATTGACGGCATCTTTGGCGCGGTTAAAAATGCGGCAACCATACATAAATCCGGCGGCGGAACCGGGTTTTCCTTTTCCAGGCTGCGCCCTGCAAACAGCAAGGTCGGTTCCACCGGCGGTGTGGCATCCGGCCCGGTTTCCTTCATGAAAATTTTTAATACGGCAACAGAACAGATCAAGCAGGGTGGGACCAGGAGAGGGGCCAATATGGCTGTCCTTCGGGTGGACCACCCGGATATCATGAGCTTTATCACCTGTAAAAGCAATAAAAACGAATTGAATAATTTTAACATATCCGTGGGGGTGACAGATGCGTTCATGGCAGCCGTCAAGCAAAAAGAGGATTATGACCTGATTGCTCCCCATTCAGGGCAGATAACAGGCCGTCTGAGTGCGGCTGCCGTATACAGTGAGTTGGTCAAACAGGCATGGGAGACGGGAGATCCGGGAATTATTTTTCTGGATGAAATCAACCGGTTTAATACAACCCCGGGTATAGGGGAAATTGAATCAACCAATCCCTGCGGAGAACAACCGCTTTTGCCCATGGAAGCTTGCAACCTGGGATCCATAAACCTGACCCGGTTTATCACGAAAAAGAACAAAAAAGTTCAGGTGGACTATGAAGAACTTGGAAAGACCGTCCATCTGTCGGTTCGATTTTTGGATAATACCATAGACATGTCCAGGTATCCCATTGATCAGATAGATCAAATGGTCAAGGGAAATCGGAAAATCGGTCTGGGCATCATGGGATTTGCCGACCTGCTCTATCTGCTCGGTATCCCCTATGACGCAGAAGAAGCCCTGAAGCTTGCCGGGGATATCATGTCTTTTGTTCAGAAAGAGTCCCACAAAGCCTCCTGCGACCTGGCAAAAACCAGGGGGGTTTTTCCCAATTTCGACCTGAGCATCTATAAGGATCAAAAAGATCGGCTGATGCGCAATGCCACAACCACGACCATTGCTCCCACCGGAACCCTGAGCATTATTGCCGGATGCTCCAGTGGTATTGAACCTGCATTTGCATTGAGTTATGTGAGAACGGTCATGGACAATGACCGGTTGATTGAAGTGAATCCGGTTTTTAAAAAGTTGGCCATTGAAAAAGACTTCTACTCTGATGCCTTGATGGAGGAAATTGCTGAAAATGGTACCGTCAAAGGGAACCTCAATGTGCCTTCTGATCTTCGAAAAATTTTTGTCACATCCCATGATATCAAGCCCGAACATCATATAAAAATGCAGGCCGCGTTCCAGAGATTCACGGACAACGCTGTTTCGAAAACGGTGAATCTTCCCCATGAAGCCACACAAGAGGATGTCCGGTTTATTTATGACCAGGCTTTTAAACTAAAGTGCAAGGGAGTGACCATTTACAGGGACGGCAGCAAGGCCAACCAGGTGCTTTCGGTTTCAAAAACCGGAAAGACCCTGGAACAGGACGATTTCCTCATGGCGGGTCAGGAAAGGCCACAGATTCTTGAAGGATTTACCGAAAGAATCAAAACAGGAATGGGCGTTCTTTATGTGACGGTTTCTGAATACAAAGGCAGACCGTTTGAACTTTTTGCAACAGTGGGCAAATCGGGAAAATCAACCCAGGCAAAAACAGAGGCCATCGGCCGGCTGATTTCCCTGGCTCTGAGATCCGGAATTCAAGTGGATGAAATCATTGAACAGATCAGCGGGATTCGCGGTGAGCACGCTGTTTTTCAGGAAGGGGGTCTTGTTTACTCGATTCCGGATGCCATTGCCAAAGTATTGGAAAAAAGATATCTGCCCAGGAGAAATGGAAACGGGAAAAAACAGTATCAGAACAGCCTTAAGCCGGATCTGTGCCCGGAATGCGGCCAGACCATAACCTTTGAAGAAGGATGTAAAACCTGCCATGCATGCGGGTATACCAAATGCAGTTAGGGTGCGTTCGGTTGCGTCGCCCATGTTTTTTAAAAGCGCATTATAACGCAAGGGTCCTGTACTAGGAGAAATTCGCTTGAATTTAAATGGATTTCTCATGATCCGAGAATGTTAAAAAACACTGCCCCGGTAATAGGCAAGTTCCCTGGCACTGGTCAGAAAGGGTTTTGTGATTTCTTTCTGCTCGGCAGCGGTCAAGGGGGTGTTCTCTTTTCCGGCAAGGGCAAGTTCTTTAACTTCATCCGGTGTACTGCAGCCGACAATGGCAAGCGTTATATCATGGGACAGGGCAAACCGGGTTAACAGACCTGCAGTGATTCCTTGATCTTTTGCAATATAGTGTTTGCCGCCCAATACCTTCATACCAATCACGGCTATCCCTTTTTTGTGGGCAGCTGAAAGCGTGTGTGTCAAAAAGCCTCCGATCACCTTTTCCACTGGATTAACCGGCATGAGCACCGCATCCACCGGCCATTGCTCAATCGCTTGGGTCAAGATGTCGGGATCATGGTGCCCGGTAACACCGATGTGTTTGGCAAGTCCCATCTCCCGGGCTTCCACAAATGCTTCCAGTGCCCCGCCTTTTTGTGAAATAAGTGCAAGATCCTTTTCATCCCTCACATCGTGGATTTGCCACAAATCAAGATACGGGGTTTCTAATCGTTCCAGGGTCTGGGTCAGATCTGCCAATGCCCCGGCTCTGGTCCTCTGGGCAGACTTGCTGGTATGGAAGATGGCCTCTCTTTTCCCGGGTTGATGTTTCCAATATTCGCCATAATAGAGTTCGCTATCCATGTAGACCCTGGCTGAGTCAAAGTAGGTGATGCCCTGTTCAACAGCCTGGTGAATAACCGCTTGTGCCCTTTTTGCATTTCCGGTCGTCCTGAGGATTCCTTCTCCGCCCAGACCCACCCGGGTGATTTGCTTGCCGGATTTTGGGAATGCCGTTGGTTCTATTGTCTGAATGCCTGGTTCTTTCATGATGCCCCCCCCTGGTGAACTCCTTTTGTTATCAATTGAGCATGTATCGATTGAATCCATTATACCTGAAACATGATGAATCACAATTATAACCTTTTTGGCTGGTTGCTTGTTTATTGACAAAAATCATATGGAAATTTAATATATCGGCTCTTATAAAAAATTTAACAGGAATGCCAAATTTAATGGAAGAAAAACATTTCGGACCGGTCTGGTTTATACCCGGTGAAAATAAAGGACGGTATCCTTATTGTCATTCAATCTATATTGAAGAAGCCAAAATTTTGATTGACCCATCATCTGATCGTAAGCGTCTTTTAGAATTAAAGAATGAAAACGGGGTTAAAGAAATCTGGCTCAGTCACTGGCACGAAGATCATTTCATGCACTTGGACCTGTTTGATGAAATTCCACTCTGCATGATGGCGGCGGATGCGCATCCCTTGTCCGATCTTGAAATTTTATTAGATGCTTATGGGATTGACGAAAAATTTAAAAATGACTGGCGTTCTGTATTAAATAGTACATTCCATTTCAAGCCCCGAAAGCCGTCCCGGTTCTTAAAAGAAGATGAATGGCTTGATTTGGGTTCTACGAAGGTAAAAATCATCAACGCCGCCGGGCACACACCCGGACACATGGCATTGTTTTTTGAAGCCCCTCAACTTCTTTTTATGGGGGATTATGACCTGTCTAAATTCGGCCCCTGGTATGGGGATGTCAATTCAAGCATTGAAAAAACGATTTCATCTGTGAACAAGGTTCGGACAATTCCGGCAAAGATTTGGCTGACGTCCCATGAAAAAGGCATTTTTGAACAAGAACCCGGAGAATTATGGGATCAGTATTGTGATGTTATCAAAATTCGTGAGCAAAAACTATTGGATCTTCTACAAACGCCAAGAACAATAGAACAGATTATAGACGCCTGCATCATCTATCGAAAAAAAAGAGAACCCAGATTCTTTTTTGAGTTTGGAGAAAAAGTACATATGAAAAAGCATCTTACAAAATTAATCAATGAAGGTATCGTCTCTTGGGATGCTGAAAAATACGCCATAAAGACCTGACGCTATAAACAAAAGAATAATTTGGTATCTTAAAAAAAAATCAGCTCTCAAAAAATACTTCCATATGATATGAAAAAGAGCTTAACCTAGTATCCAAAATATCGGGGAGGATCAAATAGGGACATGTTGGGAAACAGTATAAAAGTCGGTATCGCACAGGTTGCACCGGTATGGTTAAACAGGGACCAAACCCTGAAAAAGATCCTAAACTATACAGAATTGGCTGGAAATGAGGGGTGCCGGTTGGTTGCTTTCGGAGAAGCATTACTTCCCGGTTATCCCTTCTGGATTGAACGAACCAATGGTGCAAAGTTCAATTCCAAAATCCAAAAGGATCTTCATGCCCATTATATAGATCAGTCCGTCGATATTGATGCCGGTGATCTTGACCCTCTTTGTGAAGCTGCATCAAAAAGCAATATCGCTGTTTATCTGGGTTGTATTGATAAGGCTGCTGACCGGGGAAGACACAGCCTTTATTGTACAATGGTTTATATTGATCCTCAGAAAGGCATCCAATCCGTGCACCGGAAACTGATGCCCACTTACGAAGAGCGGTTGACATGGGCCCCTGGTGACGGCCATGGGTTAAGGGTTCACAAACTGGGCGCATTTACCATTGGCGGGTTGAATTGCTGGGAGAATTGGATGCCATTGGCAAGGGCGTCACTCTATGCCCAGGGAGAAGATCTCCATGTCGCCCTGTGGCCGGGCGGGATACATAACACATCTGATATCACCCGGTTCATGGCAAGGGAATCCAGATCTTATATAATTTCAGCCTCCGCAATCATGCGGCCCCAGGATTTCCCCCACACCACACCGCATCTGGATAAAATTCTATCCAACAGCACCGGTTTTTTGGCCAATGGAGGTTCCTGTATTGCCGGACCTGACGGTGAGTGGGTGGTTGCGCCAATTATTGAAGAAGAACAATTAATTACCGCTGAAATTGATCATCAGCGTGTCAGAGCAGAAAGACAAAATTTTGACCCGGCTGGCCATTATTCCCGGCCGGATGTACTGGAGTTAAAATTGAATCGAACCCGCCAGACGGCAATCAAGATTTCTGAATCATTTGATACATAAAAAACATACCCTTATCGGATTTTTTAGCGATATTGTTTTTTTAAAGCCCGTGACTGCCGCAATAGGCAGACGGAACGGGCGGCATCCAGCCGTCCAAGGCACCTTTTTCAGGCCTGAAAACTTCCACTTTTAAAGGATAGCAGGCAGCCATATCACTGGAATGCTCAGCGCTGCAGTCCCCGCCCGGACAGGCAGACAAAGCACCCAAAAGATCAATTTCCGCAAAAAACTCAAGAAAATCTCCTGGTCGCACAGGGCTTGCTTTCATGAAATATTGGTGGGTATCCTTTGTGAATCCCGTGCACATGAATACATTGAGCACATCATGGACGTGGGGTTCAGCCTGTTCGGGAGGCAGTCCGGTCTCGGCAGCCAAGGCCCGAATCAAATTGGAATGACAGCAGAAGTGGTAGTCATCCCCGCTAAGGAGAAGTCCTGTGTATGGATCGCAGCGGGTGCCAATCACATCATGGACAGCGCCTCCGAATTCGTTAAACCCATACCAGTCCAGGGTGTCATGGGTGATGGTGGCCAAGGGCCGCAAATATGGGAAACTGCTCCACATACGGTCTCCGACACCAAGGTGGGTGCCGTGGAGCGCCCGGGTTTTACCGCTGTAAAACCGCTCGGTCAGATCGCCTTGTGCCCAGAGGTTAAGGTCTCCCACTTGGGGACCTTCAATGCTGATAATCCTGAAAAAATGTCCGGCAGGCACTTTAAAGGTATTGGCATCTCTGGGTTGCACAAATATCTCTTCCACTTTTTCCAACGCCTTCCTGGCCCTTTTGTAGAGATCCATATCCGGCGGAGGCAAGGTGTCCACGGGATAGCAGACCACGGGAGCAACAGCTTTGCGGGCATCGGCATCAGCCGGCGGCGGGGTCTGAGGTGCTGGTTTCATATGGTTTTTCCTTTCCTGAGCCTGCCCAGATAGTATCTTAATCAGATAAAGATTGACCATGGCGGATTTTCTGCCAAACCTCAAGGGTAAAAAACACTGTTTCAAAGCGTAACTGCCCACCCCATGGACAAAAACCTTTCTTTTTAGTATTTGCAGTGTAATCACAACAGAAATCTCTGATAGTGCGTCTCTCTTCTATATTGCCAAATTAAAAGATAAATGGGTTGGATATGCAAAGCTTTTCCAAAGCCCAGCGCCTGAATGTGTTCGACCATTGCCAACAATTGAGCTCTGCAGGCTTTATTCATTGCAGCAGTATTGGGGTTGTGGCATTGGCCCCGCCCTGGTGGGAAAATGCATAGAACATGCCTGGGACAATTCATTTAAATCCATTTGGTTGAGCAGCTGGAAAAAAAATATCAGAGGAAATGCCTTCTATAGCAAAATGAAATTTGAGATTGCCGGCTCAACAACCTTTGCTTTGGGATCTGATATTCAAGAAGATTATATTTTTTCTAAATTGATCCTACCCCAAAAAAATGGACACAGGATTTAGTCACTTTTTTTGTGGGAAAGATCAGTGACGTATTGTTTTGGGATCCTTGAGTATTCCGGCATTCAAATACTTCATCTTCGGATAAAATCCTTGACCTCGGAAATACTTTCATATGATATAAAAAATGGATTGATTGAGTGCCCAAAATATCGGGGAGGGTCACTCTGCTCATACTGAGGGATTAGCCAAATAAATTAAAAGAGAATTAATTTTCATGAAGAGTGAAAAATACAAAAAGGGTCTGGGTCAGGCAAATCTTGCCTATCACTCCGAAAGTATCAAACGGTTGCCGCTTTCAAAATTGCTTGATTAATCTTCGTCCCTGACGGGACGAACAGCAGATCGGACCCTGTATGAATAACGCCATGACATTTCAATCGCAACTGCGCCCCCTGTTTTTTCTGACATCCA
>VMSR01000183.1 GCA_013792075.1 Desulfobacula sp. | reverse complement strand
GGGTGGAATGGCGTAGCTGGACGTGGCGTCAGGACGACAAAGGCCGCGGCCAGGTCCGCTTCTTTGGTCCTCAAGGACGAGGACCAAAGATTTAATGGAATCCCCCTTCCCCACCCCTGGCCGGGTTGCAGGTATCCTGGACAACAATACCTCTATAAATCACATGCGTTGGCCCTGTCCCCCCGTCCTATAAGGATTGATGGGTCGTAGCAATTATATTAACATGTAGGGTTCTCTTTTCAAAATTTCTTCAGAACACTGCATATGGAATGGACCATTTTTTAGGCACTGGTGAGGCAATTCAATATATGAAAAAACAAAACCAAATTAATTAATTTTCCGGTAAACTATATTTGAGATCCAGTGGATTTTAGCCAAGGTCCCGGAAAATAATTGTTCAAAATCGACGAGAATGTTTTTAAAGTTTCTTTATTTCTAAGGGTTTCCCCGATTGACACACTCATTTAGATTCAATAAGTCTTTATGACCAATAGATATTGGAGTGGAAAAATGAAACGATATTGTAAAACATGTTGTCCTGCCTGCAAAAGCCATTCTCTCGCAAGGCTCCGCCGCAAATGGTGGATGAGATTCATCCCAAAGATAAAACGCTTTGAATGCAATAAATGCTTTCAAGAGTTTGCAACTTTTTTTAACATCGTTTTATAGTCATCCTGACGTTTATTCTCATGCAACAAATGGCATTTGATGTCTTTGCAAAATTCAGATTCTTCCATTCTGCCTACTTGGAAACTTAATACATTGGTAGGGCGATTTTGAGTTTTCCCAAAAGATGCGATGGTAAATGAGCGAAGAGCCTTACCCCCTTTGCTGCTGGTAATTTTTGGGAAAAGCCTTTTCATGCACCTGTCGGGGTCCGGTCCTGTGTCCGATTCCCCCTGTCCTTTCTATTGAAGCTGCGTCTCCGGGGCAGGTCGTTTCTTTCTGGGAGAGAGCTGGGATACGAGCAGGCCGGACAGCCCCGTGGGCATCTTAAAACAGCACGCCCCACAAAAAAATATTGCCCTATATCAAAAATATTTTGCCGGTTGACTTTCCGGGCCATGCCCTTTAAAGGATGACAGGAAAGTATAAAATTGATAGTATCGTGTACGGACATGGAAAAATTTAAACTATCAGGATTCAAACGAAAATGGAAATTCCACATTCCCTTTTAAGGCGGCTCAAAGAAAATGACCGGATTGCCCGGAAGTTCAATGAGATAGAGATGAGTATTCTTACCATCTTAAATTTTCAGGATTTTCTTGAAAAACTTTTAACTGCCATACGGGATAATTTTTCCATTGACCATATTTGGTTTTCAATTATCAAAGAAAGCGATATTGCCCGACAGCTTAGCGAAATAAAAGATTCAGAGCTGCTGAAAACTTCCACAGCCTTTGTATCAAAAAAACTGTTTTTATCTGTGACGAAGAACAGCTTAAAGCCATTGCTGGCGAATGAAAACCTGGCTGTTTTTACTGCCCTTGTGCCGGAAAATCCCGGATATGAAATGGGTTCCATTGCCATTGCCCCGATTACCCTGGACGGGCAGGTCATTGGCAGTATCAACCAGGCAGACAAAGACAAAAACCGGTTTCAACCCGGCATCGACACTTCATTGTTGGAACAACTGGCCCTCAAGGTCTCTTTATGCCTTTCAAATGTTACAGCCCACGAGCAATTAAAGTTTCTCGCCTTCCATGACCCCCTGACCGGTCTGTTGAACCGTGGCGTAATGGAACGAATCCTTGAACGTGAATTTCAACGTGCCAAACGCTATCAGATGGAGTTGACCCTCCTGTTTCTGGACCTGGATGATTTCAAATCCATCAATGACACCTATGGTCATGACAATGGGGATCTGGCGCTTTGTCACGTGTCAGACTGCCTGAACCGACTTAAACGGGAGTCTGATGTTGTGGCCCGGTTTGCCGGAGACGAATTTGTTGTCATCCTTCCCTCCACCAGCCGAATCCAGGCCGAACATTATGTAAGAAGGGTTAAGGAAAACCTGGCATCGACACCGTTATCAACAGATCACAAGACTTTTTATGTAAAATTGAGTTATGGGATTTCAACTGTGTCTGAAATAGGAATTGATTCATCACGGGGTCTCTTGAAAGCCGCAGACAAGCGGCTCTACCAGGCCAAACACAAAAAAAAAACCTCTAAATCCTTCCCCTTCAATCACCGGGTATCAGGATTTTTTTCACTTTAAAAAAAAACTTTTATAATCCACACTGATATAGTATTCTTGACTTTTATAGCCCGGCTAAACCGAAAAATCATTTCAACCCGTTGATATGCGATGGCCTGAGGTATATGCTTTTTAAAAGACTTAAATTCAGGAACAAACTGCTCGTCTCTTTTGTAGCGGCCTTTGTACCGTTGATCCTTGTCGGAAGCATGATCGCCTATTACCTGGTAAAAGATACGCTGGAAACCAGTATTGAAAATGAGCTGAACACTACAACCACCGCTTTGGCAAACCTGATACAGGCGTCTGCTGCCGTTTCCATAAAAAATCGCTTGTGGGCCATTGCCGAAAAAAACCTGGATATTGCCCAATATTACTATAGCAAACACCGGTCCGGCCTGATAACCAGGGAACAGGCCATCCAAACCATTGAAGAAATTTTTTTAAATCAGACCATTGGGATCAGCGGTTATATTTATTGCTTGAACACCAAGGGTCTTGTGACAGTCCATCCCAATGCCAAAGTTATGGGGAGCGATGTCTCTGAGTACGGCTTTGTCCAACAGCAATTAAAGGCCAGGGAAGGCTACCTGGAATATGACTGGAAAAACCCAGGTGAAGCAACAGATCGCCCTAAAGCCCTCTACATGGTGTATTTTAAGCCCCTGGATTGGATTATTTCCGTTTCTGCCTATCGCAATGAATTCAATTATCTTGTGGACATAACCGATTTTAAAGAAACGATTCTGTCCATGAAATCAGGCAAAACAGGATATGCCATCGTTCTGGACGAAACCGGAATGGCCCTTATCCACCCGACACTTCAGGGAATAAACCTGTTACATCAGAATAAATACCCCAATGAATTCATAGGCCAGATACTTGCCCGGAAAACCGGAAAACTTAAATATTTCTGGCAAAACCCGGACGAATCACACCCCAGGGAAAAAATCGTAATTTTCAAACATTTGCCCGAATTTAAATGGATTGTCGGTTCCACAAGTTATGCAGAAGAGGTTTTTTCCCCTTTGCAGAGATTTAAAACCTTTATCGCCATTGGCATTATTCTCACACTTTTGTTTACCATTGTTCTTACCTTTTTCATCAGCCGCTCGGTCACCAAGCCCCTTGATAAAATAATTCAGAAATTAGAGGCAGGAAGCCAAGGCGATTTTTCAGTGAGAATGGACTATGAATCCCCGGATGAGTTGGGAAAATTATCCCATCATTTTAATTCTTTTATGAACCGCCTGGAAGATTACCATGAGAAACTGAACCACGAAATTCAAAAAACCTCAAATACCCAGGCAGCCTTGGTGGAAAATGAACTTAAACTCCGTGGTCTTTTTAATCAATCCTTTCAGTACACCGGCATTATCTCCCCCCAAGGCATCCTTGAAGAAGTCAACCAGAGTGCACTTGACTTTGGCGGCTGTACCGAAGCAGATGTCCTGTATAAACCCTTCTGGGAAACCCCGTGGTGGGAGCATGACACCCAGACACAAAAACAGATTAAAGAGGCCATTCAAAGGGCCCTGAAAGGAGAACTGGTCAGGCTGGAAACAACCAACAGGTCGAAAAACGGCGATATTAGAGATATTGATATTTCCATAAAACCAATATTCAACACTTCCAATCAGATTGAATTTCTTATTGCCGAGGGTCGGGACATCACGGATCTGAAACTATCGGAAATCGAAAAGCGGCACATGGCGGTCCAGCTGCAAAAATCCCAAAAAATGGAAGCCATTGGAACCCTGGCCGGTGGAATTGCCCATGATTTCAACAATATCCTCTCCAGTATCTTTGGCTATTGCCAATTGGCGGAAATGGCCATTGAAACCCCGGAAAAAGCAAAGAAACATATTGCCCAGATTATCAAGGGCGCCCAGCGTGCTGCTGACCTGATTCAGCAGATTCTTACCTTCAGCCGTCAGACAGAATTTAAAAAACACCCTCTCAAAATTCAATTGATTGTAAAAGAAGCGCTAAAATTGCTGCGGGCCTCTATTCCAACAACCATTGACATTCAAACAAATATAAAGTCAAAATCCATGGTCATGGCAGATCCTACCCAAATGCACCAGGTCATCTTGAACCTTTGCACAAATGCCTACCATTCCATGCTTGAAACCGGCGGCATTCTTATGGTTCATTTGGAAGATTTTGACAGGCCCCTTCACGCAAAGCATGGCTTGATGCTTCCAGGAAGCGGCAGCTATCTTAAGCTGGAAGTGAGGGACACAGGTCATGGTATGACCCCAGAGACACTTGAAAAAGCATTTGATCCTTATTTTACAACAAAGGAAATGGGCCGGGGAACAGGTTTTGGGCTGGCCCTGGTCCAGGCCATTGTGGATGCACACGATGGGATAATCCATGTGGAAACGCAAGAGGGGGTCGGATCCACTTTTTCAGTTTATCTGCCAATCGTTGAAAAAACACCTTCCCTAAACCAGCATGAAAAAAAAATGAGAGAACCCGTTGGGGGACGGGAAACCATCATGATCGTAGATGATGAAGAGGATATTCGCATAATGACCCACGAACTGCTTGAACTATATGGCTACACAGCCCTTTCCTTTGAAAATGGAGAACAAGCCCTGGCGGCCTTTAAAAACAATCCAGACCAGTTTGACCTGATCATCACCGATATGACCATGCCCCAGATGACGGGATTTGACTTCGCAAAAGCGGTGCTGAAGATCCGAAACAAGGTACCGATTATTCTGTGTAGCGGTTATAACGAAGCCATTTCCCAGGCCCAGGCCATGAAAATCGGTATCAAAAGATACCTTCAAAAACCGTTGCAAAATAAGGACCTGCTTTTTATCATCCGGAAATCACTGGATACTAAGCCTGGCGATCTGTAAATCCACACCCGCTATCGGACAAAAAACAAAATCCCCGGTAAGAAGTTCTTACCAGGGATTTGATCTTCAATACACTTAAAAAGATCGATCAGTCAAAGATCAATTCAATCTGGACCATTGGTGCGACATCACCTTTTCTGGGACCAATTTTAATAATTCTTGTATAACCGCCCTGTCTTGAATCAAACTTCTTAGCAACTTCATTAAATAGCACATGAACTACATCTTTTTCCCGAATATATGCCATGGCCTGTCTTCTGGCATGTAAGTCGCCCCTTTTTGCAAGGGTAACCATTTTGTCGGCAATGGACCGCAACCCTTTTGCTTTGGCTTCTGTGGTTTTGATGCTGCTGTGTTTGAACAGAGAAGTTACCATGTTTCTAAACATAGCCTTTCTATGGCTTGAGGTTCTGTTCAGTTTTAATACAGATTTTCTATGTTTCATGGAATTTACTCTCCTTCCTGAATGTTCTCATCTTCTGGCGGTTCAAATCCCTCAAGATCCATGCCCAGGGAAAGCTCCATGGAATGCAGGACTTCTTTAATTTCGTTCAAGGATTTTCTACCAAAATTCTTGGTTTTTAGCATTTCACTATCTGTTTTTTGAACCAGCTGATAAATGGTATGAATCCTGGCATTTTTCAGACAATTGGAGCTTCTCACGGACAACTCCAGTTCATCTACGGATCGATAAATATTCTCATTAAAGCCCCGGTCTGAATCATCAGCATTGTCTTCTAGATCATCGGGTTCCATCTCCTCATCAAAGTTGATGAAGGGGTTCATTTGCTCTTTAAGAATTTTAGCGCCAAAGGCTACGGAATCATCAGGTGTTACACTGCCGTCTGTCCATACTTCAAGGGTCAATTTGTCAAAATCGGTATTCTGACCAATCCTGGAAGTACCCACCACGTATTTGACACGGTTGATGGGTGAAAAAACGGAATCAATTGGGATCGTTCCAATGGGTGCATCATCATCCTTATTGGCAGATGCCAGGGCATACCCTTTTCCTGTTTTTACAACCATTGTCATATTAAGCACGCCGTTTTTTGATAATGTGGCGATATGCTGTTCGGGATTAAGAATTTCAACTTTGCCATCCGGACTGATGATATCAGCACCGGTCACGCTGCCTTCGCCCTTGGCTTTAAGGGTTAATATTCTATCTTCGGCGTCTTCTACCTTCAGTTTCAACTCTTTCAAGTTTAAAATGATCTCGGAAACATCTTCCCGGACGTCAGATATAACGCTATATTCATGAAGGGCATCGTCAAGTTTCACAGATACAATGGCAGCGCCGTAGATAGATGACAAAATGATGCGTCGCAGAGAGTTACCAATTGTAATACCATATCCCCTTTCAAGGGGTTCGCATACGAATTTGCCATATGTTGAAGTAGTGGTAACATCAAGCTTTTCCGGCTTGATCATCTCTCGCCAGTTTACATATGCAAGTTTTTCAGATGACATTTAAATCTCCTGAATAAATATTTGGATAAACCATATCGAATGATGTACCTATTTTGAGTATAGCTCTACGATCAATTGTTCCTGAATCGGCAGCGTAATGTCCTCACGAGTGGGAATGCCGACGATCTGGCCTTTGAAATTATCTTTATTAATTTCTAACCACTGGGGAACTCCTCTTCTGACAATGGCATCCAAAGAGTCGGAAATGGCCTGAACTTTACGGCTTTTTTCACGCAACTCTATTACGTCACCCTTCTTGACCTGGTATGAAGGGATATTAACCTTATTACCATTCACTATAAAATGATTATGCCGAACAAAATGCCGTCCCTGACTTCTGGAATTAACGAACCCCAATCTGAAAACTGCATTGTCCAAACGGGTTTCCAGTAGACTTAACAAATTGGTACCGGTAATACCTTTTTGCCTATCGGCTTTTTTAAAGGAGAGTCTGAATTGTTTTTCAGAAATCCCGTAAATTCTGCGTACCTTTTGTTTTTCTCTCAGCTGAATTCCATAATCAGATTGTTTGCTCCTTCTCTGACCATGTTGTCCAGGTGGATACCCTCTTCTATCAAAACTGCATTTATCTGAAAAACAACGGTCGCCTTTCAGAAAAAGCTTCATATTTTCTCGTCTGCACTGACGGCAAACAGATCCTGTATATCGTGCCAACGTTCTCCTCCTTTATCAATCCAAGAACTAAATTCTAATATTTTTATACTCTTCTTCTTTTGGGCGGACGGCATCCATTATGGGGAACCGGGGTAACATCTTTAATCATTGAAATATTGAACCCAAGTGCATGAAGTGCTCTTAAAGCAGATTCTCTTCCAGGTCCGGGACCTTTCACATAGACGCCTATGTTTTTAAGGCCATGTTCCATAGCTTTGGCACCTGCGTCTTCTGCCACAAGCTTTGCTGCAAAAGGAGTGCTTTTTCTGGAACCCTTAAAGCCCTGTACACCGGAACTGGACCATGAAATGGTATTACCATTTTCATCAGCAATAGTGACGATGGTGTTGTTAAACGTGGATTGAATATGCACAATACCTGTGGAAATATTCTTCTTGACCCGTTTTTTGGATATAGCTTTTTTAGACTTTTTTGCCATAATTAATTAACCTTTTGTATTATTCTACTTTTTCTTTTTGACTGCTGTCCGTTTGGGTCCTTTTCTGGTCCTCGCATTGGTGCTGGTTCGCTGACCATGACAGGGAAGGCCTTTACGGTGACGAAGTCCTCTGTAACACCCGAGATCCATCAATCGCTTGATATTCATGGAAACTTCGGATCTCAGTTCACCTTCCACTTTGAATTCAGCATCAATGACTTTTCTGATTTCGTTAACCTCAACTTCCGTGAGATCATTTGCTTTTGTGGTAGGATCAATACCTGTTTTCTCAAGTATCAGCCTTGATCTGCTGCTTCCGATACCGTAAATATAGGTCAAGGCGATCCATGCGTGTTTATCTCTTGGTAAATCAACTCCTGCGATACGTGCCAAATTTCCTTCCCCCTATCCCTGACGCTGTTTATGACGTTTATTTATGCAAATAACTCTTATGACACCACGTCTTTTTATCACTTTGCAATCTCTACAAATTTTTTTAACAGATGCTCTTACTTTCATCCATTCACTCCTAATCTCGATTTGTATTTCTTATCAATTTATGCTTATTTGGTAAAAAATTATTTAAATCTATATGTAATCCTGCCACGGCTTAAATCATAGGGTGATATTTCGACCGTCACCCTGTCTCCTGGTAGAATTTTTATGAAATGCATTCTCATTTTACCGGAAATATGGGCCAATAAAACATGTTTATTTTCCAACTCTACTTTGAACATGGCATTTGGCAGCGTTTCAAGTACTTTCCCGTCAACTTTGATGGGTTCTTCTTTTGCCATAATCTTATTTCATCTCCTATTGATATTAACCAATTAATTTAGGATCTACCCTTGATGCGTTTTGCCCCGGACCGACCGAGGAAGCCGTTATAATTACCAGATATCAGGTGGGACTCAATCTGGGAGATGGTATCTATTGATACCCCGACAACAATCAAGAGGGCTGTGCCGCCGAAATAAAATGGAACATTGAATTTATCCATCAACATTGTGGGAAGAACACAGACGGCTGAAACATAGACAGCTCCTCCGACGGTAATCCGTGTCAACACTCTGTCGATGTACTCTGAGGTTTTTTTCCCAGGTCTGATCCCGGGAATATATCCCCCATTTTTTTTCATGTTTTCAGCCACATCCTCAGGATTAAACTGCACTGCCGTATAAAAAAAGCAGAAAAAGACAATAAACCCGATATAGAGGAGGTAGTACCAGACGGTACCAGGACTGAACAAAGCGGCTATGGTCTGCATAACCGGCAGATTGATAAATTGGGCCAAAGTTGTTGGGAACATGATGATGGAAGATGCAAAGATCGGCGGTATAACGCCGGCTGTATTAATCTTCAAAGGCAAATGAGATGTCTGGCCCCCATACATCTTCCTTCCAACAACCCTTTTTGCATAATGAACCGGTATTCTTCGTTGGGCCTGTTCCATATAGATGATACAGGCAACAACAGCGACCATCAAAACAATTAGGATAATAAGGGAAAAAATGCCCATCTCCCCCGTACTCATTAACCGCACAGTGTTTCCAAGTGCAGACGGCATATTGGCAACGATTCCGGCAAAAATAATCAGAGAGATACCGTTACCGATACCTCTTTCCGTAATCTGCTCCCCCAACCACATGATGAATGCCGTACCGGCTGTCAGGGTAATGATGGTGATCAAACGGAATGCCCAACCCGGATAAGGTACAATGGCCACCCCGGCAGGAGAGGTCATTGCTTCAAGCCCAACACTGATACCAAACCCCTGGATAACACTCAGGACAACCGTTCCATACCGGGTGTATTGGGTTTTCTTTTTTCTGCCCGCGTCCCCCTCTTTTTTTAATTGTGCAAGATGGGGAACCACAACTGTCATTAGTTCTAAAATAATAGATGAACTGATATAAGGCATGATCCCCAGGGCAAAGATGGAAAGCCTTTCCAACGCCCCTCCAGAGAACATATTGAACATTGAAAATAAAGTCCCTTGTGCCGAAGCAAAAAAGGACGCCAATGCTGCCCCATCAATCCCGGGTGTGGGCACATGGACCCCCACACGGTACACAAACAATAATGCAAGTGTAATAAAAAGTTTCCGTTTGAGATCAGGAAGTTTAAACAAATTCTGGTAGCTGTTCTCGATCATCGACAATATCCTTAGATCACTCTCAATATCAGTTATTCTATGCTGCCACCGGCAGATTCGATCTTCTCTTTGGCCACTTTGGAGACAAGAATATTCTTTAAAACAAATTTCTTTGTTGTGTCCCCATTACCGAGAAGTTTGGCCCCGTCGACGCTTCCTTTGACCAGACCGACCTGCCTCAGGGCATCCATATCAATGGTTGCACCGTCATCAAATCTATCCAAGTCCCCAATATTTAAAACAGCATTGTTAGTTTTAAATATATTGGTAAATCCGCGTTTGGGAAGGCGACGATAGATGGGCATCTGTCCACCTTCGAACCCAGGTCTGACACTTCCGCCGGAGCGGGCCTTAAGCCCCTTGTGTCCCTTACCGGAAGTTTTTCCCGTACCGGAACCCGGTCCTCTGCCCACCCGTTTTCTATTTTTTCTGCTGCCGGGAGCAGGTGCTAAATCATGAAGTTGCATATTTACACCTCCTCTACTTTCACCAGGTGTGAAACTTTGATAATTTGTCCTAGAATGACGGGATCCTTAGTATGTTCAACTGTATGGTGCATACGGCGTATGCCCAGAGAGCGAATAATTCGACCTTGTACAGCAGGACGTCCTATGGTGCTTCTTATTTGTGTGATTTTCACTTTTTCAGTCATTGTCTACCTCTTTATATGTCTTCAGGTCTAAGACCACGTCTTTTAGCAACTTCTTCCTTGGAACAAAGGGATAGTAAACCAGCCATGGTTGCTCTGACAATATTTTGGGTATTATGAGTGCCGATACATTTGGTCAGGATATCTGTAACCCCGACTGCCTCGAGGACAGCACGGATGCCACCGCCGGCAATCAAACCCGTACCGGGAGAAGCCGGTTTTAAAAGAACACGACCCGCCCCTGCATGGCCTACAACCTCAAAAGGAACTGTGCCGTTTAACAGAGACACTTTAACCATATTCCGTTTGGCTTTTTCCATACCTTTCTTAATGGCTTCCGGAACTTCAGTCGCTTTGCCCAGGCCATACCCAACACTGCCTTCACCATCTCCGACCACAACCAAAGCACTGAAACTAAAATTTCTACCGCCTTTTACAACTTTTGCAACACGGTTGATTCTTACAACCTTATCGATTAATCCATTATCTTCCATCTGTTGTCTTGCCAAGGGTCTTCCTCCTTAATTAGAATATCAAGCCGGCTTCGCGGGCCGCGTCTGAAAGGGCTTTGATACGACCGTGATAAAGAAACCCATTCCTGTCCAGAACTACTTTTGTAATTCCTTTATCAATAGCCCTTTTGCCGATAAGGTTTCCAACCGCCTTTGCAATTTCCTGTTTTTTACCAGCCACAGGATTTTCTTTGTATTCTTTATCCACGGTGGATGCAGATGCGAGGGTTACCCCTTTTGTATCATCTATGATCTGTGCATAGATGTGGTTAGCCGTTCTGAAAATGCTCATTCTCGGACGGTCCTGACTTCCAAAAATACTTTTTCTGATTCGTTTTTTTCGTTTAAGCCTTGATACAAGCCTTGGTGATGTATTTCCCATAATCTTTAGTTTCCCACCTATTAGTCTTTACCAGCAGTCTTACCAGCTTTTCTGATAATTCTTTCATCTGAATACATGATGCCTTTGCCCTTGTAGGGTTCAGGAGGTCTTATAGCTCGGATATTTGCTGCCGCCTGCCCAAGAAGCTCTTTGTCAATGCTGGTCAGGGTAATCTCCGTATTTTTATCAACCGTGGCAGAGATTCCATCGGGAAGCTCAAAATCAACCGGGTTTGAATATCCGACATTCAGTACAAGGTTCTTTCCTTTTGTTTCAGCACGATATCCGATTCCGGAAAGAAGAAGTTTTTTTTCATAACCAGTAGTGACACCTGTGACCATATTAAAAATCAAGGACCTGAAGAGCCCCTGTAAGGCCATTTTTTTCTTGTCACTGTTATCGGTTTTGACGTTTAACACCTTGTCATTAATTTCAATATTAATTGCCGGGTGCAGTTTTCGATCAAGATTGCCTTTAGGCCCCTTAACATAAATCATATCTCCATCAAGGGTAATTGCGACCTTATCTGGAAGCTGAACCGGCTGTTTTCCTATTCTAGACATATTCTACTCCTGTCTTACCATACGTTACAAAGAATTTCACCGCCGACGTTCGCTTCGATCGCCTGTTTGTCCGTCATCAACCCCTTAGAAGTTGAAACAATGGAGATGCCCAGGCCGTTTAAAACCGGCTTAATCTGTTTTGCCTTGTTGTAAACCCTGCAAGAAGGTTTACTGACTCTGTCGATGCCAAAAATTGTGGGTTTGCCATCAGAAACATATTTTAGATACACACGCAATACGCCCTGTGTCTCGTTTTCAAGGAATTTATAATCTTTAATATATCCTTGTTCTTTTAGCACCCGCACCATTTCCACTTTGATCGTTGATCCGGGGATATCCACTTTAGCAAGACTTGCTTTTCCGCCGTTTCTTATAATCGTAAGCATGTCTGCAATTGGATCACTAATTGCCATTTTTAATCTCCTTAAAATCCGCTGGTATTAAATTTTGTCATTAACAATTTTTTTAGAATTTATTATTACCAACTTGATTTGGTAACACCAGGCAACTTGCCTTCTGAGGCAAGGGTCCGGAAACAAATTCTGCAAATACCAGCTTTTCTGATAAATCCTCTTGGTCTACCGCATAAGGGGCATCTGTTATACGCACGTACAGCAAACTTTGGTGTTCTTCCCGCTTTTGCGATTAAAGATTTTTTAGCCAAGCTTTCCTCCTTAAGATCCTAATTTTTGAAGGGCATTCCCAGAAGCTTCAGGAAAACTTTGCCTTCTTCATCGGTTTTAGCTGTGGTTACAACCGTAATATTAAGACCCTTAATGCTTTCGGTCTTATCATAGTCTATTTCAGGGAATATGATGTGCTCAGTGATACCCATGGAAAAATTGCCACGGCCATCAAATGATTTGCCTGATATTCCTCTAAAATCCCTCACACGAGGTAACGCGATATTAACAAGTCTGTCAAAAAAATCGAACATCTTTTCACGACGCAGGGTAACCTTGCATCCAATGGGCAGATCTGCGCGCAGTTTGAAGTTGGCAATGGGTTTTTTGGCCCTTGTAACAACAGTTCTCTGGCCCGCAATCAATGTTAGTTCCTGGGCAGCAGCTTCTACAATCTTTGGATTTCTGACAGCTTCACCCAGCCCCATGTTCAATACGATTTTCTCTAACTTAGGCACCTGTAATTCATTTGAATAATTAAAGGTTTCCTTGAGTTTTGGAACAACTTCGTTAATATATTTTTCCTTAAGAGTGGTCATTTATTCTCTCCGGCTTTGGTCTTAAGAATCTATCTGCTGACTGCATTTTTTGCAGATTCTGACCCGTTTACCATCTTCCAGTTGTTTGATTCCAATCCGAGTAGGTTTCACACAGGAATTGCACATGACCATAAGATTGGACACATTCATGGGCATTGTTTTATCTACAATGCCGCCCTGCGGATTTGCCTGCGTAGGTCTCTGATGGACTTTCACAACGTTAATGTTTTCAACAACAACGCGGTTGGTTTTTTTGACAACCTTCAAGACTTTTCCGATCTTACCCTTGTCTTTTCCGGTGAGGATTTTAACCTTGTCATCTTTCTTAATTCTTATCTTTACTGCTTCCATGGAATTTTTCTCCAATAACCCGATAATTATAGTACGTCTGGGGCCAGAGAGACTATTTTCATAAATCTTTTAGCCCTTAATTCTCTTGCCACCGGACCAAAGATACGGGTACCTACCGGTTCGTTATTTTTACTTAAAATCACAGCAGAGTTGTCATCAAATCTGATGGACGACCCATCCGGTCTGGATATCTCTTTTTTGGTTCTTACAATAACAGCCTGGACAACATCTCCTTTGCTGACTTTTGCATTGGGAATTGCCTCTTTAACAGAAACAACAATGATGTCTCCAATGCTCGCGTATCTTCTTTTGGATCCACCCAGTACCTTGATACAGTACAATTCCTTTGCGCCGGAGTTATCTGCTACAGTAAGTCTGCTTTCAGTTTGAATCATTTCATAACTCCTTTAGCTAAAGCGCTTTCTTTAGAATCTCGGTCACCCGAAAGCGTTTCATCTTACTTAGAGGTCTGGTTTCGATGATTTTTACTTCATCACCAATCCTGCACTCGTTAGTTTCATCGTGGGCATGGTATTTCTTATACCGTTTGATGAATTTTCTATAAACTTTATGTTGTACAAATCTTTCAACCTGGACAACCACTGATTTATCCATTTTATCAGATATAATCAGACCCATCAGCTCTTTTTTATTATTTTGAATATTTTCCATATCTATAACTCTTACATTAAATAATGTTTAACTTCATTTCTTTTGATATTGTATAGAGTCTGGCAATATCTTTTTTGACATTTGACAGCGTTGCAGTGTTCTCAAGCTGTCCAACCCCATTCTGAAACCGAAGGTTGAACAATTCTTTTTTGAGTTCAACAAGCTTTTCTTTAATCTGATCTGCACCCATTTCTCTAATCTCGATGATCTTCATCGTTACTTGCTCCTTTCCACAAATCGTGTTTTAATGGAAAGTTTTCTTGCAGCAAGCCTCAGGGCTTCTTTGGCCAGATCTCTTGGAATCCCTTCCATTTCGTAAAGGATCTTGCCGGGCTTAATTCTGGCTACCCAGGCGTCGGTTGCTCCCTTACCCTTACCCATTCTGACTTCTGCGGGTTTTTTTGTAACAGGATGGTCGGGGAAAAACCGGATCCAGCTTTTACCAGCTCTTTTTGCATGTCTGGTCATTGCCACCCTGGCCGCTTCAATTTGCCTTGCATTAATATATCCGCATTCCACGGCCTGGAGACCGAAATCTCCAAAACTCAAAGTATTTCCCCGTGTGGGAACTCCTTTGGTTCTTCCCCGGAATTCTTTACGGAATTTTACATTTTTTGGACTAAGCATTTGCTTTTTCTCCTAATCGCCTCTATTGTGTCGCCAAAGCCTGTTCACCTGGACGCAACACCTCACCCTTAAAAATGAACGTTTTGATACCAATGAGTCCGTATGTGGTTTTCGCTTCAATAAAGCCGTAATCAACGTCTGCCCTAAGAGTATGCAACGGAACCCGTCCTTCTTTATACCATTCGGTTCTTGCCATTTCAGCTCCGCCAAGACGGCCGGAGCAGATAATTTTAATACCCTTGGCTCCGAATCGCATGGCAGTAGAAACGCTTCGTTTCATAGCCCTTCTGAAGGCGATTCTTCTTTCAAGTTGCTGGGCAATGTTCTCCGCCACAAGCTGCGCATCAATCTCTGGCCTTCTGACTTCTTTGATATCAATCAGAACTGCTGGTTTGATCATATTTTCAAGCTCTTTTTTGAGCAATGCTATTTCCGCCCCTTTTTTACCGATGATGATACCCGGTCTTGCGGCAAAAACACGAAGCCTTATCTGTTTTGAAAATCTTTCGATCTCTATTTTGGATATGCCGGCATGATAGAGTTTCTTTTTCAAGAATTTTCTGACCTTGAAATCTTCTTCAACAAAATCAGCATACTCTTTGTCTGCATACCATCTAGAATCCCATGTTCTGATGATGCCTAATCTTAATCCGGTAGGATGTACTTTCTGGCCCAAGCCTGTTCCTCCTTACTTAGACAGTATCTTTAACGATAACTGTAATATGACTGGTTCGTTTCAAAATTCGACTAGCTCTTCCCCTTGCCCGCGGCCTGAACCGTTTCATAGAAGCACCCTGATCGACGATAATATTCTTTACAACCAGTTTGTCAACGTCCAGTTCGTTATTATGCTCTGCATTGGCAATTGCTGACTGCAATGTTTTGTAGATAATTCCGGCAGCTTTGAGCGGCATAAACTTCAACAATGTCAAAGCCTGGCCCGCATTTTTGCCTTTCACTTCACTGATCGGCAACCGAAGCTTCAATGCTGAAATCCTCGTATGTCTTGTAGTTGCTTTAACTTCCATATCACTTGTGTCCTTTAATCATGTGAAGCAGATTACCGTTTGGCTTTCTTATCTCCGGCATGACCCCAAAATGTTCTTGTAGGTGAAAATTCACCAAGCTTATGACCGACCATATTTTCAGAAACAAAAACAGGGATAAATTTTTTCCCATTGTGGACGGCAAAGGTAATACCTACCATTTCAGGAAAAATGGTTGATCTTCTAGACCAGGTTTTAATTACTTTGTTGGTTTTAACCTTATTGGCCTCAAGAACTTTCTTTAAAAGTTCAGAAGCGATATAAGGTCCTTTTTTTAATGATCTTGGCATAGTTATTCACCTATTACTTTCTCTTAGCCCTTCTTTTAACGATATACCGATCCGTCCTGGCATTATTCCTGGTCCGCTTACCTTTTGTGGGAACGCCCCAAGGAGTACAAGGCTGGCGACCACCGGATGAACGGCCTTCACCACCACCCATTGGATGATCCACCGGGTTCATGGCAACACCCCTGACAGAGGGACGCCGTCCCATCCATCTGGAACGCCCAGCTTTTCCGATGCTCACATCCCCATGTTTTTCATTGCCGACCCGGCCAACGGTTGCCTTGCATTTCACATGAATCATGCGAACTTCACCAGAGGGAAGTAAAACCTGGGCATAGGTACCTTCCTTGGCCATAAGTCTGGCATATCCGCCGGCACTTCTGACGATTTGACCACCCTTGTTTTGCTTAAGTTCGATATTATGAATTCTTGTACCCGTTGGGATATTTTCAAGGGGCATACAATTGCCCGGCTTGATATCCGCTTCAGGACCCGTTTCCAAAACATCACCCACCTTGACTTCCAGGGGTGCCAGAATATATCTTTTCTCGCCATCCGCATATACAAGGAGTGCAATTCTTGCACTTCTATTGGGGTCATATTCAATGGCAGACACTTTGGCCGGAATTCCGTCCTTGTCCCGTTTAAAATCAATGATACGATATTTCTTTTTTGCCCCGCCACCTCTGTGCCTGCTGGTAATTCTTCCGTAGCAATTTCGACCAGCCCGCTTGTTGATACTTACAGTTAGCGATCGTTCAGGAGTGGTTTTCGTAATTTCTTCAAAAGAAAGGTATTCCTGAGCACGCCTACCGGGAGATGTCGGTTTTGACTTGATTATTGTTGACATATATATACCTCTTTAAACACCTTCAAAAAAATCGATTCGTTGCCCTGGCATCAGTGTGACAATGGCTTTCTTCCAGTCTTTCTTTTTGCCAAGAATCTTACCGCGCTGCTTAACCTTACCTTTGACCTGGATCGTTCTGATCTGTTTTACTTTGGCATTAAAGTTTTTCTCAACAGCATCTTTGATTTGGATCCGGTTGGCTCTTGTATCTACTTTTAAAGTCAGCTGGTTGTTCATCTCTTTCTGAAGGGTTGTTTTTTCAGTAACAACAGGCCCTCTGATTATGTCATATTCTTTCATCTTAGCTTAACCTCCCTTCAATATTTTTAATGGTTGATTCAACCAAGAGAAGGTTTTTAAACTTCAAGATATCATACACATTCAGACCCGCAGTTTTAATTACTTTAATATCAGGTATGTTTCTTGAAGACAATTCAAGATTCATATCCTCTGAATCGGATACAATGAGAATATCCTGAAGATTCAGAGTAGCCAAAACCTGAGCCAGCACCTGAGTTTTAATTTCTTCAAGTTTAAAATCATCGATCACAAAGAGTGTATTATCTGTGAATTTACAGCTTAAGGCCATTTTCAATGCGAGTTTTCGCACTTTTTTAGGCACCTTGTAAGCATACGATCGTGGGGATGGACCAAAGATTACGCCTCCGCCTTTTCTCAAAGGGGAGTTCGCACTACCGGCACGTGCATTTCCGGTTCCTTTTTGTCTGTAAAGCTTTTTCGTACTACCCGTAACCATTGCTCTTGTTTTAGACGCAGCCGTCCCTTCTCGCTTTGCTGCGAGCTGGGATCGAACCACTTCATGAAGAACGCTTGTCTTTACCGGTATGCTGAATATTTCATCAGTAAGCTCTGCTTCAGACACTTTCTTACCTGCACTGTTTAATACATCGACAGCAGCCATATTCTTCCTCTTAATTTTTGATCAGCTATGCATCACTGCGAGGTGTCTTGCAATACCCATAGCCGCGTTTTCGTCTCTTTAAAGACTGACATACACCCGTTCGGGTGTATAAAAATTATTTTTTAGCGTCAGCCTTGTACACTTCAATTATACCTGTTTTACAGCCCGGAACCGGACCTTTAACCAGCAATAGATTTTCTTGGTGCCGAATATCTACAATGGTTAGATTCTTTACAGTTTTCCGGTCAACGCCCATGTGGCCCGGCATTTTTTTCCCTTTGATAATCTTGCTGGGCCAGGCACTGTTTCCAACCGAACCAGGTTTCCTGTGATTTCTACACCCATGGGTTTCAGGTCCACGGCTAAATCCGTGTCTTTTAATGGTTCCCTGAAAACCGCGGCCCTTAGAAATCCCTGAAACATTAACGCTGTCACCCACAGAAAACAATTCGGTCCCGAGGGTCATACCCGCTTCCATTTCTTCAACATTATCAGCCCTGAACTCTCTAAGGACTTTAAATCCTTTATCGCCTGCTTTTTTCAAGTGACCTGCCATGGGTTTGTTCAGTTTTTCAACAGACTTTTCGTCGTATCCGAGCTGAAGCGCTGTATACCCATCTTTTTCCATGGTTTTAACCTGGGTAACAACGCAGGGGCCGACCTGTAACACCGTAACAGGAACGAGTTTTCCGTCCGAGGAAAACACATTGGTCATCCCGATTTTTTTTCCAAGTATTGCGCTCATAATTTGTTCCTGTTATTGAACTACAATTTAATTTCCACGTCAACGCCGGGGGATAGATCCAGCTTCATCAACGCGTCTACCGTCTGCTGCGTCGGCTCGAGAATATCCATCATCCGTTTGTGGGTTCTGATTTCAAACTGCTCCCGTGATTTCTTGTTCACATGGGGAGACCGCAGCACGGTGAATTTGTTGATCCTGGTCGGAAGGGGAACCGGTCCCACAATTTTGGCACCGGTTTTCCTTGCAGTATCAACTATATCTACCGAAGACTGATCAAGCAACTTATGATCATAGGCCTTAAGCCTGATCCGTATTTTAGTTTTCAACATGATTATAGTTCTTTCTTATTCAACGATTTCACCGATAACGCCGGCACCGACAGTACGTCCACCCTCTCTGATCGCAAACCTGAGTTCTTTTTCCATTGCGATGGGGTTTATCAGCTCAACGTTAATGGTTGCATTGTCACCCGGCATGATCATCTCAACACCTTCTTCAAGGGTCAGGACGCCGGTAATATCTGTGGTTCTGAAAAAGAACTGGGGTCTGTATCCAGTAAAAAACGGGGTATGACGTCCGCCTTCTTCTTTGCTCAGAGCATACATTTCTGCTTTGAATTTTGTATGGGGTTTGATGGTACCGGGTTTGGCAACAACCTGGCCCCTTTCAACCTGATCTCTTTTGGTACCGCGAAGCAACAAACCGACATTATCACCGGCCCGGCCTTCATCCAGAAGTTTTCTGAACATTTCAACACCCGTACAAACGGTTTTCTGAGTGTCTCTGATACCCACAATTTCAATTTCTTCACTGGTCTTGACAATACCACGGTCAATTCTTCCGGTTACAACCGTACCACGACCGGAGATGCTGAACACATCCTCGATGGGCATCAAAAATGGCTTGTCTGTATCTCTTTCCGGCTCAGGAACATAGGAGTCCAAAATGTCGAGCAGCTCAAAAATGCATTTTGCATCATCACCGTTCACATCGTCACATTCTAGCGCTTTCAGAGCAGACCCTCTGATAATAGGCGTATCTTCTCCTGGGAATTCATAGGTATCCAGAAGCTCCTGGAGCTCCATCTCAACCAATTCAATCAGCTCTTCGTCGTCGACCATGTCACATTTGTTCAAAAAGACAACAATCGAGGGCACGCCCACCTGCCGGGCAAGAAGAATATGCTCTCTTGTCTGGGGCATGGGACCGTCATCGGCACTAACAACCAGAATTGCACCATCCATCTGGGCTGCTCCGGTGATCATGTTTTTGATATAATCGGCATGACCCGGGCAATCCACGTGGGCATAATGCCGGTTAGCCGTCTCATACTCAACATGGGCTGTTGCAATGGTGATACCGCGCTCTCTTTCTTCAGGCGCTTTGTCAATCTCATCAAACGGAACAAATTTACCACCACTCTTTAAAGCAGCATGTTTGGTAATTGCTGCTGTAAGAGTCGTCTTACCATGATCGATATGACCAATTGTCCCTATGTTCACATGCGGCTTGTTCCGCTCAAATTTTTCCTTAGCCATCTTCTTGATTCCTCCTGTGGAATGTTTTCAGGATATTTTAAAAATATTTAAAACCGAAAATGGGCAAATGCCTTGTTTGCATCTGCCATTTTGTGCGTGTCTTCTCTTTTCTTAACGGCTCCACCCCTTTTGTTGTATGCATCCAACAGCTCGGAAGCCAATTTGTTTGCATACCCTTTTTCAGACCGTTTCCGGCTGAAATTAATCAACCAACGAAACGCAAGGGCAGTCTGCCGGCTGGGCTTAATATCAGTGGGCACCTGGTAGGTGGACCCGCCGATTCTTCTTGATTTTACCTCAACAGAAGGCCTGATATTATCGATTGCCTTTTTAAATATGTCAAGAGCGGGTTCTCCGACCTTTTCCTGGGCGATGGACAATGCCTGGGTTACCGCCCTGCGGGCAGCATTTTTTTTGCCTTGCTTCATGACGCAATTCACAAATCTAGCAGCAAGCTTTTCTTCCTGCGTAGCATCCTTCGTCAGATTTTCTATACTAATTTCTTTTTCTGCCATTTGTCATATCCACCAATATTGTCTATTAATAACTTCCAATGTATATGCGACTATTTGGGCCGCTTGGCTCCATATTTGGAACGACCTTGCCTTCTGTCGTCTACGCCCAGGGTATCAAGTGCACCCCTGACGATGTGATAGCGAACACCGGGTAAATCCTTTACCCTGCCACCCCTTACCAGAACAACCGAATGCTCCTGCAAGTTATGACCCATGCCCGGAATATATGCAGAGACCTCCATACCGGTGGTCAAACGAACCCTTGCCACTTTTCTCAAAGCAGAGTTCGGTTTTTTCGGAGTCGACGTATACACCCTGGTACACACACCGCGTTTTTGAGGCCCACCCTTTAATGCAGGTGTGCTGACCTTTTTTTCTGCTTTTTTCCTACCTTTTCTAACCAACTGATTAATGGTCGGCATAACTTTCCCAACGCTCCTTATCAATGTAATACGTCGCCATATACGACAAAATATTCAATTCTACTTTCACTTTGTAAAAATGTCAAGTTTTTTTATTTCTCTTTACACCTCAGCCACTTCAACAAAGCCCACTTCAACATCCTGGTATCCGGCAAACCCGGTTCCGGCCGGTATAAGCCTTCCCATGACCACATTCTCTTTTAACCCTTTAAGGCTGTCATACTTGCCTTCAATTGCTGCAAGCGTCAGCACCTTGGTTGTCTCCTGGAAAGAAGCTGCAGACAGAAAACTGTCGGTTGACAGAGAGGCTTTGGTAATTCCCAGAATCAAGGGTTCGCCCTTTGCCGGCTCTCCACCGCTCATGGCCACCTCACGGTTCTTTTCTTCAAAAAGAAGCCGGTCCACCTGCTCATCGGGGATAAAATTGGTATCGCCTTTGCTGATAATTTTAACCCTCCGCATCATCTGACGAATCACAACTTCAATATGCTTGTCATTGATCCGCACTCCCTGGAGTCGGTAAACTTCCTGGACCTCATCCACCAGATACTTGGCAAGGGCAACTTCTCCCTTGATATTCATGATATCCTGGGGATTTGCTGAACCTGCAATCAAGGGATCACCTGCCTTGACATAATCACCGTCATAAACGGTTACATGCTGCCCCTTGGGTATGGAATATTCTTTTTTCTCTCCAATATCAGCCGGGGTGACCGTTACCTTCTGACGCCCTTTGGTTCCCTTGGAAACCAGTACATATCCATCAATCTCAGTTAACACACCCGGATCTTTGGGTTTTCGTACCTCAAAGAGTTCAGCAACCCGCGGCAGACCACCGGTGATATCCTTGGTTTTGGTGGTGGCCCTGGGCAACTTGGCGATAATTTCACCCGCCATGATATTGTCATCTTCTTCAACCGTCAGAATTGCATTTACCGGCAGGTAATAACGGGCCGGAGTTTTGGCATTTTCCATTTTAACGGCCTTACCTTCCTTGTCCCGAAGGGTAATTCTGGGACGAATTTCAGAGTCTTTCCCTTCGATAATCGTCCTGGAAACCTTACCTGTAACCGGGTCGATCTGCTCTTGAACGGTATTGCCGACTTCGATGTCCGAAAAACGAACCCTTCCGGTTACTTCCGTAATGATCGGAGTGGTAAAGGGGTCCCAGGTTGCAATAATATCCCCTGGTTGAATTTCCTGGCCATCCTTGACATGGAGGGTTGCACCGTAAATAACGGTTTCCTTTGCCCGCTCCCGGCCTTCATGGCCCACAATGTTGATACCACCGCCTTTACGGTTCATTACAATCACTTGATTGTCCGAAGAGGTTACTGTCTGGATATCTTCATTGTACCGAAGTATACCGCCGACCCTTGCTTTGATTTCAGCCACTTCAACCTTTCTTGAAGCGGTTCCACCAATATGAAAGGTACGCATGGTAAGCTGGGTACCGGGCTCCCCTATGGACTGGGCGGCCACAATACCAATGGCCTGACCGATTTCAACGGTTACACCATGGGCAAGGTCGCGGCCATAGCAGCGGGAACAAACCCCGTGCCTTGAATTACAGGTCAAGACTGACCGGATCTTTACCTTTTGAACGCCGGCGGCTTCAATTTTGACCACATGGCCTTCATTGAGCTCTGTGTCAACCCCCACAATGAATTCATCGGAATAGGGATCACGGACATCTTCCTGGGTAACCCGGCCGAGGATTCTCTCGCCCAGTGTCTGGATGATCTCACCCCCCTCGTACAGGGATTCCACCTCTATTCCGTTGATGGTACCACAATCAACTTCAATTATCGTACAATCTTGTCCGACATCGGCAAGCCGCCGGGTTAAATATCCGGAGTTGGCTGTTTTAAGTGCGGTATCGGCCAGACCTTTGCGGGCACCATGTGTGGATATAAAATACTGGAGAACGGATAGCCCTTCCCTGAAACAGGCAGTAATAGGGTTTTCAATGATTTCTCCAGAGGGTTTGGCCATCAACCCACGCATACCTGCCAACTGGCGCATCTGGTCCTTGGAACCACGGGCGCCGGAATCGGCCATGATATAGACAGCATTGATCGCGGCTGTTCCCTCTGAATCCGCAACACCCGTTGGATTCTTCATCACTTCCATCATGGCGTTGGCAATATCATCCGTGGCCTGGGCCCAGATATCAACCACCTTATTATATTTCTCGCCCTGGGTAATCAACCCTTCTGAATACTGGTCTTTTATATCTTCAATATGCTTTTCAGCTTTGGCGATCATTTCCCATTTTTGACTGGGGATAATCATATCATCAACACAAATGGACAGTCCGCCAAGGGTTGAGTGTTTATATCCGATATCTTTAAGCCTGTCGGAAAGGACGACGGTCTCTTTGAGCCCGATATTTCGATAGGCATAATCAATCAGATTAACAATGGAAGATTTGTCCATGAGCTTGTTCACCAGATTAAACGGCAGAGTGGTTTTACGTTCATCCACTTTGAATATGGTGTATTTATCCCCCACCATCCGAACATCGGTGAACTGATCTTCTTTAAAACGGAACAACTGCTCAACGACCACATCAGACACCTGAAAGATATTTTTAAATTCCTTGCGGGTCAGTATACCGGTTTCGCCCCTGGTTTTTTTAATCTCATCGTCTGAATATTTCTTTAAAACCGTTTCAAAGTCTTTGCCGGCTTTAAGTTCTTCAAGGGCTGCCTCACAGGATTCAAGGGAATCTGTGCGAATACGGCTTAACGCCAGAAGTGTATCTCCTGGAATGGTTTCCCACAATAAAATACGACCGGTCGTGGTATCAAACATCTTGCCGTCAATTCTAACCTTGATTTTTGCATGCAAGGCAAGCTCTCCGGCATCAAAGGCCTGCCGGACTTCTTCGAGGCTGGAAAACCGAATTCCCTCCCCTCTCTGGCCTTTTACGGCCCGGGTCATATAATAAATACCCAATACAATATCCTGGGTGGGAACAATGATGGGCTGACCATTGGCCGGAGACAGGATGTTATTGGTGGACAGCATCATAATGCGGGCTTCCAGAACTGCCTCAAGGGAAAGCGGAATGTGTACCGCCATCTGGTCACCGTCAAAATCGGCATTAAAAGCCGGACAGACCAGGGGATGAAGCTGGATCGCCTTGCCTTCAATCAAAACCGGCTCAAAGGCCTGGAACCCCAACCGATGGAGGGTTGGCGCCCGGTTCAGCATGACTGGATATTCCTTAACAACCGATTCCAATGCATCCCAGACCTCTGTTTCCTCGCGTTCCACCATTTTCTTGGCACTTTTGACGGTAGAGACCAATCCCTTTTTTTCCAGATAATTATAAATAAAGGGTTTAAACAATTCCAGGGCCATCTTCTTGGGGATCCCGCACTGGTGGAGTCGAAGTTCCGATCCAACCGTAATAACGGTTCGCCCAGAGTAATCAACCCGCTTGCCCAGAAGGTTCTGGCGGAACCGCCCCTGTTTTCCTTTCAAGGTATCACTCAGGGATTTCAACGGCCGCTTATTGGTTCCCGTGACCACCCGTCCATGCCGACCATTGTCAAACAATACATCCACCGACTCCTGGAGCATTCTTTTCTCATTGCGGACAATGATGTCGGGTGCATTCAGATCCACCAGACGTTTAAGCCTGTTGTTCCGATTAAGAACCCTTCGATAGAGGTCATTCAAATCAGAGGTGGCAAACCGACCGCCCTCAAGGGGCACCAGGGGTCTTAAATCCGGCGGCAAAATCGGGCAGGCCGTCAATATCATCCGGGTGGGTTCGATCCCTGAACTCAAAAAAGCGTCAATTACCTTCAGCCGTTTGGACATTTTCTGCTGTTTGGCAACAGATTTTGTCAGGCTGATTTCCTCTTGCAGCATATCATGGGTGGCCTGGAGATCAATCTCGTCCAGCAACTTGAGAATGGCTTCAGCACCAATTCCTGCCTCGAACCCATCACCAAAGGTTTCCAAGGCTTCATAATATTGATCATCCGAAAGAAGCTGCATTTTTTTTAAGCCCGTATCTTTGGGATCAATCACGAGATAGGAATCAAAATACAATACTTTTTCAAGGTTCTTTAATGTCAGATCCAGCACGTTTCCAATTTTGCTGGGAAGACTTTTTAAAAACCAGATATGGGACACGGGAGAGGCAAGCTCAATATGCGCCATACGCTCTCTTCTGACCTTGGATTGAATCACTTCAACCCCGCATTTTTCACAGACAACTCCCCTGTGCTTCATGCGTTTGTATTTACCACAATTACATTCATAGTCTTTGGTCGGACCAAAAACCTTCGCACAGAAGAGACCGTCCCGTTCCGGCTTGAAAGTCCTGTAGTTTATTGTTTCCGGCTTTTTGATTTCACCATGAGACCACTCCCGAATCTGGTCGGATGAGGCAAGGCTGATCTGTACGCCCTTATAAACCCTAGGATCTTTCGGTTTTGCGAAGAAATCATATATATTATCCAAATGTCTTCTCCTTATTTGGTTCCTTCTATAAGATTCATGTCCAAACCCAGACTATTGAGTTCTTTTATCAGGACCCTGAAAGATTCAGGCATTCCCGGTTCAAGAACATTCTGGCCTTTGACTATTTTTTCATACATCCGGGTTCTACCGGTCATATCATCGGATTTTACGGTCAAAAATTCCTGCAAAGCATGGGCTGCACCATACGCTTCCATTGCCCAAACCTCCATCTCTCCAAGTCTCTGCCCCCCAAATTGGGCTTTACCGCCCAAAGGCTGCTGGGTAACAAGGGAATAGGGCCCGATGGAACGGGCATGAAGTTTATCATCAACCAGATGGTGAAGCTTGAGCATATACAAGGTTCCCACCGTAACCGGCTTGTCAAAGGGTTCTCCGGTTCTGCCGTCGTGCAAGATAACCTGACCGGAAGTATCAAAGCCTGCCATTTCTATCATTTCTTTAATTTCTTCCTCTGTGGCGCCGTCAAAAACCGGCGTTGCAGTATGAACACCCCTTCGATACATGGAAGCAAATTTAATCAGCTCATCATCGGACATGGCATCTATCTTGTTGGCAAGAACATCCTCTGCCAGATCGGCTTTCTGCTTCTTGGTCAAAGAAAAAATGGTTCTCATTTTTTCCCTCAGCTGATCGAGTTTTGCCTGTTCCAAAAGTTCATTAATCTGTTGCCCCAGTCCAAAAGCTGCATGTCCCAGATGAATTTCAAGAATCTGCCCGACATTCATACGTGAAGGAACGCCCAAGGGGTTCAGCACCATATCAACGGGCCTGCCATCTGCAAAATACGGAAGATCCTCGACCCTTAAAATCCTTGAAACAACCCCTTTATTTCCATGGCGCCCGGCCATTTTATCCCCAACAGAAAGTACGCGCAGCATGGCCACACTTATTTTGATCAATTTAAGCACACCGGGAGGAAGATCATCTCCTTTTTCAAACCTGGAAACCTGACGATTGAAACGCTCTCTGGCAATCTTAATTTGGTTCTGGGCATGTTCCAATATAATCTGAACTCTTTCGGTCAAAACGGGATCACTTACAGCAACGTTCACCAATATGGAAACCGGGATACTCTTAAAAGCATCTGCTTTTACTTTGGCCCCTTCCTTGATGAGAACCTTCCCGTTTTTCTCCAGACCCGCAAGAATTTGCAGACCATCAAGAATGGATTCCACCTTTTCCCTGGCAACCTCGGAGATTATCTTAATCTCATCATCCCTGTCCTTTTCAAGACGTTCTATCTCTTCGTCTTCAATAAGACGGGTTCTGTCATCCTTGGACAGCCCTCTTCTGGAAAAGACCTTGGCATCAATAACCTTTCCTTTTACACCCGGGGGAACACAAAGGGAGGTGTCTTTAACATCACCTGCCTTTTCACCAAAAATGGCCCGGAGCAATTTTTCCTCAGGTGAAAGCTGGGTCTCGCCCTTTGGGGTAATCTTACCCACAAGGATATCTCCGGACTGCACTTCTGCGCCCAATCGGATAATACCGCTTTCATCCAGGTTTTTAAGCGCCTCTTCTCCTACATTTGGAATATCCCTGGTAATTTCTTCCTTGCCCAGTTTTGTGTCCCTTGCAAGAACTTCAAATTCTTCAACATGGACAGAGGTATATACCCCATCCTTGACAAGCCGCTCACTCACCAGGATGGAATCCTCATAATTGTATCCATCCCAGGGCATGAAGGCTACGGTAACATTTTTACCCAGGGCAAGTTCGCCCATTTCAGTGGAAGGCCCATCGGCAATGACCTGGCCTTTTTTAACCGTTTCTCCTTTTTCAACAATGGGTCTGTGGTTGAAACAGGTATTCTGGTTAGACCGAACAAATTTTGTACAACTATAAATGGAGACCGCTTTTTCGAAACTGCCGCTTTCGTTGTCGTCATTCCGGACCACAATACGTTTGGAATCAACCTCAACAACAACGCCATCGTATTCGGAAACGATTGTAACACCGGAATCCCTTGCCACAACACTTTCCATACCCGTTCCCACCAGAGGGGCTTCACTCAGGATCAAGGGTACGGCCTGACGCTGCATGTTGGATCCCATCAATGCCCTGTTGGCATCATCATTTTCCAGAAAAGGGATCAGAGCGGCGGATACAGATACCAGCTGATTGGGAGAAACATCCATAAATTTGATGTCTTTGTTTTCAATCATCTCAAACTCACCACCCACCCGGGCAGACACAAGGGGATTGATGAAGTTTCCATGCACATCCAAAGGCGCATTGGCCTGACCGATGGGCAATTCTTTTTCTTCAAATGCACTTAAATGCCTGATTTTCTTGGACACATTTCCATTTTCCGCAATCCTGAAAGGGGTTTCAATGAAACCAAAATCATTCACCCGTGCATAGGTACACAAGGAGACAATCAATCCGATATTGGGTCCTTCCGGTGTTTCAATGGGGCAAATTCTTCCGTAATGGGACGGGTGAACATCCCTGACTTCAAAACCGGCTCTTTCACGGGTAAGACCACCTGGTCCAAGGGCAGAAAGCCGTCTTTTATGGGTTGTTTCGGACAAGGGATTTGTCTGATCCATGAACTGGGACAGCTGGGAGGTACCAAAAAATTCCCTCACAACTGCAGAAACCGGCTTTGGATTGATCAGGTCGTGGGGCATCATGGCGTCCACTTCCTGCATGCTCATCTTTTCCTTGATGGCCCTTTCCATGCGAACCAGGCCGATCCTGTAATGATTTTCGAGCAGTTCTCCAACAGCCCTGACACGCCGATTGCCAAGATGGTCAATATCATCCACCTGGCCCTGGGTATCCTTGAGTTCGATAAGGGTGGCCGCCGTTAGGAGCACATCCTCTCTTCTCAAGGTTTTTACATCAATTTTGGTATTCACGCCAAGACGATGGTTCATTTTGAGCCGGCCAACCTTGGACAGATCATAGTAGGCCTGACGGAAAAACAAATGATCTATGAAATCCTGGGCAACCTCTACCGTGGCTGGATTACCGGGTCTCAGGCGCCGGTAAATATCCATAAGTGCCTCTTCCTTGGATTCTGTTTTGTCGGTCACCAGGGTTTTGCGCATGGAATCAGAACTTCTGGCCTCCACATACAGAATGTGAAAGTCGCTTATCCCATTGTCTTCCATAATTTCAAAGGTGTCTTCAGCAATCAGATCCCCTGCCTTAAAAACAATCTCATTTGTTCTAGGATCTGTAATACCATTGGCAAACCCTTTGTTGATAAGATCTTCATTGGAAATCGGGATAAACTCCAGTCCTTCATCCGCCAGTTGCTTAAGTGCCCGTTTGGTGAAAATCCTGCCAGACTTGACGACAACCTCACCGGTCTCCGGGGATTTAATATCAAAACTGGCCCGTTGCCTAACCAGATTATCGGCAACAAATTCTTTGAAAAATGAACCGTTTTTCTTGACAATATGTTCTTTCTGATAAAAGAAATCCAGGATATCTTCGCTGGTATATCCAAAAGATTTAAACAGAATTGAAACGGGAAATTTTCTTCTACGGTCAATGCGGATGTTCACGATATCCTTGGCATCGATTTCCATATCTATCCAGGAACCGCGCACAGGGATAACCCTTGCATTATAGATTATCTTACCGGTTGAATAATTTTTACCTTTGTCGTGGTCAAAAAACACACCGGACGACCGATGAAGCTGGCTTACAACTGCTCTTTCAGTCCCGTTAATGATAAATGTTCCCCGGGGAGTCATCAATGGAATAGTGCCGAAATAGATCTCCTGCTCTTTAATATCACGGATAGCGGAAACATCGGTTTCTTTATCCCGATCATAGACTACCAGCCGAACCCGAATATTAACCGGAATGTCATAGGTCATCCCACGACTGATGCACTCTTTCATTGAATGCTTTGACTCACCAAAGGAATAGGAAACATATTCCAATGATGATGTGTCGGTAAAATCCTTGATCGGGAATACCGATTTAAATACAGAATGAAGTCCTTTTTCCTCCCGATCCTGGGGAAGGATATCTCTTTGGAGAAAACTCTCAAAAGAATTACGCTGCATTCCGATCAAATCAGGAATATCAATTATCTTTCTTTTATTGCCAAACTCTTTTCTATTACGCTTATTCGTCAAAAGACTTCCGGTCATGATATCTCCCGTGTGAGTTTTTCCAACCGTAAAAGCGGAGACAGGGCAGTATGAGTGCCTTGTCCCCGCATATAGTTAATACACGTTCTCTATCGTGCAAATCAGCTATGCAAAACTATTTTACAGAAACCTGTGCACCTGCGCCCTCAAGCTGCTCTTTGATCTTTTCAGCTTCCGCTTTGGGAATGCCTTCTTTTATGGCTTTGGGCGCTTCTTCAACCAATGCTTTGGCTTCTTTAAGGCCAAGACCTGTAATCGCTCTTACTTCTTTGATAACATTAATCTTCTTGTCACCAATGGTTTCAAGGATAACATTAAATTCAGTTTGTTCTTCTTCTACCGCCCCAGCATCTCCGGCCGGCATGGCAGCCGCAAAGCCAACAGGCGCCGCTGCACTTACACCAAATTTTTCTTCAAGTTCTTTTACAAGCTCTGAAAGATCGAGGACACTCATATTTGCTATAAATTCAATAACATCATTTTTTGTGATATCGGCCATTTTTTTCTCCTAAATTGACACTTCTAAAATGTAATTTTAAATAATAAATTAATTTGGTTTGGTTACGCTGCTTCTTTTTGATCTTTAATTGCATTCAGCACGTTGACAAAAGCTCTTGGAACGCCGGATATCACGGTGACAAATGAAGTTGGAACCGCATTGAGCGTACGAACGAGTTTGGCAAGAAGCTCTTCTTTGGACGGCATTTTTGCCAATTGGGAAATTTCTTCTGCACTGAGAAGTTTACCCGAAAGAGCACCTGCTTTAATTTCAAGCTTTTCATTATCTTTTGCAAAATCCACCAGTATTTTTGCCGGAGCTACCGGATCTGTTGCAGAAATGATAATCGCATTCGGCCCCTTGTACAGGTGCTTCATGAGAGCAGAATCAGAACCTTGGCAAGCCCTGGTTAAAAGAGTGTTCTTTACGACCTCAATCTGAACTCCCGCTTCCCTCAGCTTAGCCCGAAGCTCTGTCATCTTCAATACGTCCAGACCCTTATAATCTACAAGTATTGTGATTTCAGCGCCTGCCAGTTGCGTTGAAAGTCTTTCGACCACTTCTTTTTTTTGAGAAATATTCAGCAATTTACATACACCTCCTTCCATTAATTAAATTTACGAAGGTGCCAACTAGACCAAAACAAAAATTTATTTTCTATCTCGGCAGGCCGGCAAATCCGATTATGCATCATAAAGACGCACCTACTGTCTGGGACAGGTATTTAAAATACGTATCAGGTCAATAAGTATTTTATTTTATCAACTATTTTATCAACAGAGGATCAACTTTAATGCCAGGACCCATTGTTGAAGAAATGGTAATTGTTTTAACGTATACACCCTTACTTGAAGCAGGTCTTAGGGCCAGAATCTTGTCCAGAAATGCTTTTACATTTTCGGCAAGTTTTTCTGCTCCAAAAGAAATTTTTCCCACAGGCACATGGACGATACCGGCTTTTTCAACCCGAAAATCGATCTTTCCGGCTTTAAGTTCCTCAATCGCCTTTGCAAGCTCAAAGGTAACCGTACCGGTTTTTGCATTTGGCATCAATCCTCTTGGTCAAGAACCCTACCAAGTTTACCCACAGCGCCCATCATGTCAGGTGTGGCAATGGCTTTATCAAATCCAAACCATCCGTCTTTAATTTTTTCCAGGACCTCGTCGGTGGCTATGAAATCTGCACCAGCATCAAGGGCTTCTTTTTCCTTTTCACCCTTGGCAAATACAAGAACCTTTACTTCCTTACCCAGTCCATTGGGAAGCACGACAGTCCCGCGAACCATCTGATCGGCATGCCGCGGATCAACGCCCAATCTCACGGCCACATCAACAGTCTCATCAAATTTGACATAACTTGAAGATACCGCGAGTTCCAAGGCGTCCAGTGGACCGTACTGGGTAGTTCTATCGACCTTTTGTTGTGCTTCTATTTGTTTTTTACTCCGCTTTGGCATTTTTCATCACTCTTTTACTTAAAGTTAAACTACTTCTATCCCCATACTTCTTGCGGTGCCTGCAATAATCTTCACAGCGGCATCTATATCTGAGGCGTTTAGATCTTCTCTTTTTAACTCTGCAATGGCTACAACCTGATCCTGAGTAACCTTTCCAACCTTGTTCCGGTTTGGTTCACTGGATCCCTTTGTTAACTTTGCTGCAGCCAATAACAATCTTGATGCAGGTGGCGTTTTGGTAATAAAGCTGAACGATCTATCCTGATACACGGTGATGACAACGGGAATGATAGACCCTGCATCATTGGCCGTCCTAGCGTTGAAAGCCTTACAGAAATCCATGATATTGACCCCATGCTGACCCAGGGCAGGTCCAATTGGAGGCGATGGATTGGCCTTCCCTGCTGGAACCTGAAGCTTTATTTGTGTCATTACTTTTTTTGCCATTTTAAATACTCCTGAAACTCGCTATTATAAAACCAATTTAGACTTTGGAAACCTGTATAAAATTCAGCTCAACCGGTGTTGCCCTTCCAAAAATACTGACCAGCACCTTGACTTTTTCCTTGTCCGGAGACACATCCTCAACCGTACCATTGAAATTAGAAAATGGACCGTCCACTACCCTAACTTCATCACCCGGCTCAAAAAAGAATTTTGGCTGGGGTTTGTCTTTGCCCTGCTGCATTTTATCAATGATACTCTGGGCTTCTTTTTCACTAATGGGGGCGGGCTTGTTCTTCCCACCCAGAAACCCGGTCACCTTTGCAGTGGAGCTGACAATATGCCATGTCTCGTTGTCAAGATACATGCGCACCAATATATATCCGGGATAAAATTTGCGTGAAGATTCCCGCCTTTTCCCATCCACCAACTCGACCACATTCTCGGTTGGAATGAGAATATCACCAAACTTTTCAGGATACTTAGACGCAGCAATTTTTTCTTCCAGCGCTACTTTTACTTTTTGCTCATGGCCTGAGTACACATGGACCACGTACCATTTTAGAGACATGCTATTTCCCTTAATCTATGTAAGGACAACCTGAACAAGCTTGGAAAGGCTATAATCGAAAAGTCCAAGAAAAGCCGCCACAACAAAAACAAATATGATAACCACAATGGTTGTTCCGGTCGTCTGTTTGCGCGTCGGCCAGGTAACTTTTTTCAATTCGACTTTAACTTCCCTGAAAAACTCGACTGCTCGTTGGAAAAAATTCCCAGGGCCGGGTTTTACCTCAACCATGGCTTTTTCCTGTTTTTGTTTTTGCAGTCCCGTAAGTGCAGCAGGCTTGGGCCCAGAAAAATTAACGCCTGCATCCGTTTTTTCTTCCGGATCAACCATCCTCTTTTTCTTTTCACCAAAAAGCTTTTTTTTCTGTAACCGTGACATATAACTCCCAGAGCTGCATTCATTTCCGCCCAAACAGCAGAAACGAATCATTATAAAATTTGGCAGGTCAGGAGGGAGTCGAACCCACAACCGCCGGATTTGGAGTCCGGTGCTCTACCAATTGGAGCTACTGACCTTCAAACTTAAATTATTTTATTTTAGTTTCTTTATGCACTACATGCTTATTGCAGAACTTGCAGTATTTTTTAAACTCAATTTTATCCGGAGTCTTCCGCTTGTTCTTTGTAGTCGTATAATTCCGCCTCTTGCAGTCTTCACATGCAAGAGCAATAAGTACTCTATCCACTATTTAACCCCTTGGTGTTTATTCAACAATTTCACCGATAACACCGGCACCGACCGTACGGCCGCCTTCCCTGATTGCAAAACGGAGTTCTTTTTCCATTGCAATGGGCGCTATCAGCTCAACATTGATGGTTGCATTATCGCCAGGCATGATCATTTCCACACCCTCTTCAAGCGTCAAAACGCCTGTAACATCCGTGGTTCTAAAAAAGAACTGAGGTCTGTATCCACTGAAAAATGGCGTATGACGACCGCCTTCTTCCTTGCTCAGTGCATACATCTCTGCTTTAAATTTTGTATGGGGCGTAATGGTTCCGGGCTTGGCAACCACCTGACCTCTTTCCACCTGGTCTCTTTTGGTCCCGCGAAGCAAAAGCCCGACATTGTCACCCGCCTGACCTTCATCCAATAATTTTCTAAACATCTCAACACCGGTACATACCGTCTTAATCGTCTCTCGGATGCCGACTATCTCAATTTCCTCGCTGGTCTTGATGATACCACGATCAATCCTGCCGGTCACAACAGTCCCCCGGCCGGAGATACTAAACACATCTTCGACGGGCATAAGAAATGGCTTGTCCATATCCCTTTCCGGCTCAGGAACATAGGAATCCAACACATCAAGCAGTTCAAAGATCGGCTTTGCCTCAACACTGTCCACATCATCACTTTCCAAGGCCCTCAAAGCAGACCCTCTGATAATGGGTGTCTCGTCTCCCGGAAACTCGTAAGTATCCAAAAGCTCCTGAAGCTCCATCTCAACAAGCTCAATCAACTCTTCATCATCAACCATGTCGCATTTGTTCAAAAAGACAACAATCGAGGGCACACCCACCTGCCGGGCAAGAAGAATATGCTCCCTTGTCTGGGGCATGGGACCGTCATCGGCACTGACAACCAATATGGCGCCATCCATCTGGGCCGCCCCCGTGATCATGTTTTTGATATAATCCGCATGACCGGGGCAATCCACATGTGCGTAATGACGGTTATCGGTCTCATACTCCACATGGGCAGTTGCAATGGTAATACCGCGTTCCCTTTCTTCCGGGGCCTTGTCAATCTCATCAAACGGAATAAAAGTACCATGCCCCTTTAGGGCAGCGTGCTTGGTAATTGCAGCCGTAAGCGTGGTCTTTCCATGATCAATATGGCCGATCGTACCAATGTTCACGTGTGGCTTGTTCCGCTTAAATTTTTCCTTAGCCATCTTCTTAATTCCTCCTGCCGTTGTTGTGGAGCCCATGACCAGAGTCGAACTGGTGAACCTCTTCCTTACCAAGGAAGCGCTCTACCAACTGAGCTACATGGGCTTCTCAGGCGATTCAAATTAACAAAATTAAGCATCTAAGAGAACTTGCGCATGGAGCGGGAGACGAGGTTCGAACTCGCGACATTCAGCTTGGAAGGCTGAAGCTCTACCAACTGAGCTACTCCCGCTAATCATTTATATAGCCAATTAACCAAAAACCGACTATGTAGTAACGATCCACTCACACTTAAGATCTCCTACACAACACTTTTGGTGGTGGGGGGAGGATTTGAACCTCCGAAGGCTGAGCCGTCAGATTTACAGTCTGATCCCTTTGACCACTCGGGAACCCCACCAAAGCATTCTGGAGCCGATACCCCGAATCGAACGGAGGACATTCTCATTACAAGTGAGATGCTCTACCTACTGAGCTATATCGGCTTATCCTTTAATTTGCGGCAACTTTTGCCACTTCAAAAAGACCGGCAGAATATATCAGAGCATTTCAAGTTTATCAAGCATTATTTTGGACCATCCAAGTAATTCTTTTCGATTAACCGAAAGAGATAGCCAAAATCCTTTGATTTACCCCAATATACTCTATTTTCAGTACCTCTCCCCCGGACCCAAATGGATCCCAACGGAAAATAATAATTCAATCGCCAGTACTCGGACAATTTTTTTACTATATACCAAACGCTTTGGCTTAACAAGATATTTTTTTTGTTTCCCATTGTCATCACTTCAAAATAACCTTCCTTACCTAAAAACACGCTGATTCTATTGACAAGGCCAGTGGAATCTATTAATTAAGCTGGCATAATAACACGTATAATTTTAGTTTAGGAGAAGAATGACTTTCAAACGAATGGGCCTTATTTTAGTTATCGTTTTTTAACGGCAAGTTGCCAGCAGACCCACGTAAATTCTATCAAACCTGTTCATTCAGATGAACTGAACCAATCAGAACAGGATGGCAACACCGCAGAAATAGAAAAGGGAAATGATTTTCAAAAACAGATCAGGTCCTACGACCCCCAAAAAAAATACCAATCAAATGACACCCTCTCAACTCCAAGAGATCTTAAGTCTATGGAGGCCGTTCAGGCAAAGATCGACCAGGCGCTTGAACTTTGCAGCCATGCACAGGAATTGTGGGAGGAAGGCGACCTTGATGAAGCACTTAACAACCTTGACGACGCATATTCCCTAATACTCGAAGTTGACCACAACACCTTCTCTGAGCTAAGCCAGCAAAAAGAAGATGTTCGGTATTTGATTTCAAAACGGATCCTTGAAATTTATGCATCCCGGCAAATTGTTGTAACAGGCCAATATGAAGCAATCCCCATAACAATGAATGATCATGTTAAGGCAGAGATCAAACAGCTGACCGGTCCTGAGCGGAAGTTTTTTATCCAATCCCTGGAGCGGGCAAGTCGATATCGGCCTTTTATTGTACAAGAATTAAAAAAAGCAGGGCTACCTGAAGAGATCTCCTGGCTGCCACTCATTGAAAGTGGATATAAGCTGCGCGCCCTTTCTTCTGCCAGAGCACTTGGATTGTGGCAGTTCATACCCTCCACCGGCCATAAATTCGGACTCAGCAGAAATCATTATATTGACGAACGAATGGACCCCGAAAAGTCAACCCTGGCCGCCATAGCGTATCTAAAAGAGCTTCACAACCTTTTTGGCGACTGGACAACTGCCCTGGCATCATACAATTGCGGTGAAGGCCGGGTTCTAAAAACCATTCGCCGCCAAAAAATAAACTATCTGGATAATTTCTGGGATCTATACCAGAATCTTCCCCGGGAAACCGCCCGTTACGTTCCCCGCTTTTTAGCAACCGTCCACATTGTAAACAACCTTGAAAAGTATAATATACAACTGGAAAACCCCCTATCTCCCATAGAATATGAATCTTTTGAAGTCAAGAAACAAGTACGGTTAAAAGATATTGCCACTGCAATTGGTGCGGACACCCAATTGCTGACACAATTAAACCCGGAATTACGGCATGGTCTACTGCCGCCTGAAACCTATTTCCTGAAAATACCCAAAGAAAAAACTGCCAATTTTCTGAGCAAGATAGACAATATCAAAACAACCTATTCGCCACCAGCACTATATGTATATCACCGGGTCAAAACCGGGGAAACCATGTCCAGTATCGCAAAAAAATACAAAACCTCTATAAATGCAATATCCCGTGCCAACACTATCACCAAAACCCATACAATTTTTGCAGGGAAGGTCTTAAAAATACCAAGCCGTCAATATGACAGTAACAATGATATTGCCATGGCAAAAAAAACAGATACGCTCAAATCTAAAAAACCGATCTCCTATAAGGTAATACGCGGTGATAATTTATGGATCATCGCCAACCGGTTTTCCACAACCCCCAGACAGATTATGCTCAATAACAAATTGCCAAATACAACTTTGCACATCGGACAAACCATCAATATAGCAACCAGCCGTCAGGCGGAATCAAAAAGAACGACTGCCACCTATAGGGTAAGATCCGGGGATAATCCTTTGTTAATTGCGAAACGACATAATATGAGTCTGAATAGACTTCTATCCTTGAATCATCTTGATAAAAGTAGTAAGATCTTCCCCGGACAAAAACTCATAATAGAATAAAATATGCCCCCGTAGCTCAGTGGATAGAGCATTGGATTCCTAATCCATGTGCGCAAGTTCGATTCTTGCCGGGGGCACCACAACTCCAAAAAAAATATGCCAGAGAAAAAAAATAAACCAGAACTGCTCGCCCCGGCCGGAAACTTTGAAAAACTTGAAATTGCAATTCATTACGGTGCAGATGCCGTTTATCTTGCCGGAAAAGACTTTAGTCTTAGAAATTTTTCAGGGAATTTCACGGATTCCGAGTTGGCAAAGGCAATCCATCTGGCCCATGCTGCCAATGTAAAGGTTTATCTGGCCTGCAATATTTATTCAAGGAACCATGAACAACTTCAAATCAAAGCCTATCTGGAAAAGGTGGGTCAGCTCCGGCCAGACGCAATTATCATATCAGACCCCGGCATTATCCTCTTGGCACGCGAGATCATTCCCCATATTGATATTCATTTAAGCACCCAGGC
>VMSR01000306.1 GCA_013792075.1 Desulfobacula sp. | reverse complement strand
TGTTTGAGCGCAGCGAGTTTTTCCGCCACAAGTGAAGTTCACTTAGAGCCTGTCACCTGGCCTATCCAGCGACAGAAAGGCACACCGACCGGAACGGGTATACGGCTGTTTATTAAAAATCTACATGCGATTGCCCTGTATCTGTTTTGGGGTTTCTTATGAAAAAAACATTGAAACCCGGGGAAAGCTATATTAAATTTTCTTTGTCCGGGATCATTTACACATATGGAAAAACAAAAGAGATATGGTTTATTCGATTTTAGCAAACATCATATTGGCCGCACACCTCATATTTATTTTATTTGTTGTGTTTGGCAGTCTGGTTGTATTTTACAAAAGATGGGTATTCTGGCTGCACATACCGGCCGTTATTTATGGAAGCCTGGTTGAGTTTTCAGGATGGATCTGTCCCCTGACACCTTTAGAGAACCATGTCAGGGCATTGGCAGGACAAAGTGGCTATGCCCACAGTTTTGTGCAAGAATATTTGTTAAAAACGATTTATCCGGAAATGCTGACCCGGCAGGATCAGATCATAATTGGATGTATCCTGTTGATTTTAAATCTTTTCGTTTACCTGCTGATATTTAGAAAGACCATGAAAAAAAAATAGCGATCAGGCCCAGGGGACAAAATCCTGGGATATCATTCTATTCCAAAAAGGATGTGGGGATAAGGTGAAACTAGTTTTACAATTTGATAAACAGTTTGATTATTTTCTTGCCCACACTAAAAAGTGTCAGCAGTTCGAATATACCCTGGAACGCAAAGCCTCTGTCAAAGATATTATTGAATGTTTAGGGGTTCCACATACAGAAGTCGGGCATATCGCATTTAATGGAAAAAATGTCGATTTCTCTTTTATTCCATCCGCTTCAGGAATGTTAAATGTTCGATGTATAGAACCCCCTTTCAATGTCTTGGCCCCAACATTCCTCAGACCTTTCCCACTGAAACAGATCAAATTTCTTGCCGATGTCAATGTGATAAAACTGGGTAGACTTTTAATCATAATGGGATTTGACGTCAGCTATTCCGCTTCATTTTCCGATCATGAAATTGCCGATATTTCTGAATCAGAGGCCAGGATTATCCTGACCCGGGATACTGAACTTTTAAAACGCAGGAAAATTGTTTTTGCCCGGCGGATAAAAAAAGATTATCCCTATGAGCAGCTTGTTGAAACGATTCTTTTTTTCGGTTTGGAAAAACAAATATCTTTTTTTTCGAGATGTACAAAGTGCAATCGTAAGCTTGTACGGATTTCAAAAGAGCAGATAATTCATCTGCTGGAGCCGAAGACAAAACTTTTTTTTGATACTTTTTTTCAATGTCCCCAGTGCAATCGTGTGTTCTGGAAAGGGTCTCATTTTGATAATATTAAAAATAAAATCGGTTCCATGGGGATATCCGTCAAACAATGAGGAATAAACAGTCCAGGATTTGTCGGGTCTTGTATTTGTTCCGGGTATATATTAATGATATTGGGAGAGGATAGATTGAGATTGCCAGTGAAATACCTTGCATGGGAGGGAAATCTTAATTAAAATATCCCGATTTTATACGGTAAAAAAGCTGAAAAGGAAGTGTGTATGGAAACCTATTATGATCCGGAAGATTTGTTAAAATTTGAAGAAATCGGTAAGGATGCACCGGAACTTGCCCAAAAATTTTTTGAGTATTATGGCCAGGTGTTTGCCGAAGGAGACCTCACGGCCAGGGAAAAATCCCTCATCGCCCTGGCTGTCGCCCATACCATCCAGTGTCCCTATTGTATTGATGCCTATACCAAAGGCTGCCTTGAAAAAGGGTCCAATCTTTCCGAGATGACCGAAGCCCTTCATGTGGCCACGGCCATCCGGGGCGGTGCCTCCCTGGTCCATGGAATTCAGATGAGAAATATTGTTGAAAAAATGTCAATGTAGCAGAGGATAACAAAGATTCGTGGAAAAACAAAATTTGCGACAGATGGGTCCCGGCGTTCCTGATTTTGAACAAACCCTTGAAAACCATGGCCTTTTTCTGGAAAGGGGGGAAACCCATACCTGTCAGGTAAACCTGGGACTTTTATGCAACCAGGTCTGCAAACACTGCCATTTGTCGGCCGGCCCGGATCGTAAAGAACTCATGGATCTTGACACCATTTTTCAGGTGGTTGAATTTACGCAAAAGACCGGGTGCAAGGTGGTGGATATCACGGGCGGTGCCCCTGAAATGAATCCCCATCTGCCGGTTCTCATCGACAAAATGGCTGGTCTGGAAAAGGTTTTGATGCTTCGGTCCAATCTGAGCGCACTCTATGATGCAAATGATCCGGGTCTTCTGGATCTGCTGGTCAAACACCAGGTGACCATTGTTTCCTCCCTGCCGTCCCTGAATCTTTCCCAGACAGATGCCCAGCGGGGACAAGGGGTGTTTGAAAAGAGCATCATGGCATTGAAACTGCTCAATGACAGGGGATATGGGAAAGAAGGGACCGGCCTTGTACTGGACCTGGTATCAAATCCCACAGGTGCGTTCATGCCCACTGACCAGATAATTGCAGAAAAACGGTTTCGACAGGTGCTCCGGGAAAAATGGGGGATAGTGTTCAGCCACTTGTTCACCTTTGCCAATATGCCCCTGGGAAGGTTTGAGGCCTGGCTGAAAAAAAAAGGAACCTATACCCGTTACCTGCAATCACTTTGGAAGGGGTTTAATCCCTGTACCGTTGAGGGATTGATGTGCCGGAACCTGATTTCGATTTCCTGGGACGGGTATCTGTATGATTGTGATTTTAACCAGGCAGCCGCATTGCCCATGGCCAATCTGAGAACCCATATTCAGGATGTAACAAAAATTGACCTTCACCATCAAAAGATAGCCTGCGGCAATCATTGTTATGCCTGTACGGCCGGCAGTGGATTCACCTGAGGCGGTTCCATTGCGGTTCCCGGTTAGGGAACCTGGAGTTTTTCTATCCTGGGTTAGGGGTTCAACGGTCGCTCAAAGGTGCAGGGTATATCGTTTGTTGTCAATTTCAAGGGTGGTTTTGGTATAGGTGAGCTTGTTAATGATCTGACCGTCCTTAAAATGAATTACATCAACTCCTTTTCTTATTTCCTGCTTGTCTTCAAACCCGGGCTCCATGCACGGCCATTCAAGCAGCCAGCGATAGGCTGCCTTTTGAACCTGCTCATCCACAAAGGTTTCTGCTTCCAGAAATCTGAAATTGCCATGGTTTTCAAACCAGGGAGTCCAGACCTTTCTCAGGTTTTCTTTCCCTTTGATATAGGCGCCTGTCCAGTTTTCAAAAAAAATATCCTCATGGAAAAGATCCATGATCTTATCCAGGTCATATTTACTCCAGGCCAGCTGCCAGTCCTTAAGTTTTGTTTTGATTTCATCGCGCGAAAGCTTCATCAGACACTCCTTTCCGGTAAAATCCCATTTGTTGTTCATTGGGTACCGCTTACCAGGCGTTTTTCAAAACCGATACATTCTTTCCGTTGGGTTTTAAAGGGTCTGTTCTGTTATACTCTTTTTTTAAAGGATTGGACAATTATTTTTACCGATTCCCCTTCCCCTGAATATTTCAGGGGTGGATACAGATATGGGTTGAGAACCATTATGGTTTTGTATCCATTGCCTCTTCAATGCAATTTTTACCCCTTGCTTTGGCGCGATAGAGTGCAGTATCCGCCCGCATGACCCAGTCCTTTAGGGTCTCTTTTTCCCGGTATCTGGCAATACCGCAGCTGATGGTGATGGGTTGATTGTTTTCAGGCGGAACGGACAATGCGTTTTTATAAAAATTATGGGTCTGAATTCCCATGCGCAATCTTTCTGCGATCTGTCTTGTCTGGGCAAGGGTACTGAAAATCAATAGAACAAATTCATCCCCGCCCCAGCGGACGAGCAGATCTTTCTGGCGGATGGTCTGGGCAGCAATATCTGCCACGGCCTTGATCACAGTATCGCCAAACAAATGGCCATGGGTATCATTGACCTGTTTTAAATGGTCCATATCAAAGAGAATTATACACATGTCCACAGGTTCCCGGCGGTTGAGGTTGGTCATATACTTGAATTGCCGCTCAAATTCATTTCTATTGTATGCCCGGGTCAGTTTGTCGGTATTGGCCATGGTCTCCAGCTGCCTTTGGAAATAGTTGATGACCAGAATGGCGAAGATAATGGTGGCAAAGGTGATGACAAGGCTGATGAGAAAATTTTTGACAAATGTATTTTTAATGGATTCAAGGGCCAGGGTTTCATCCTGTTCCACCAGAAGATACCAGCCAAGCTCCGGGATAAACCGGCTGGTCAACAGGATATGAGCTGTCCTGGAATCGTATTCAAAAAAAGAGGGGGTATCCTTTGAATCAAGGATGCGGCGGGCAATGGAGCCAAGTCCCGGAATATCAAAGATGGACAGGGTCGTTATCTTTTCTTTGTCCGTGTGTACCTGGATCAGTCCGTCCGGGCTGACCATATAGATATCCCGATTGTATTTTTTTTTGTAATAATCCATCAGGGTCGCCACCCTGTCAAAATCAAGGCCAACACCGACAACCCCCAGAAGCTGGTTGTCATATCCCTCCAGCCTGTGATTGATAAAAATGGTCAGATGATTCAGTTGTGCTTCGTTGGTGTCCACATTCAGGTCATATTCCACCTGAAGTTTTTTGAAATTGAAATACCATGCGTCCTGGCTGTTGTCCGGACTGATTTTTTTTTAAGGTTCCTTTGAAATGGTAATAGGTTTTGGAAATGTCTGAAACAAAAAACGAGGTGAAAAAATGATATTTGTCCTTGATTTCCAATAAATATTTTTGGATAAGGGCCTGATCGCCTTCACCTCCGAGAACCCAGTCTTTTAAAAAAGTGTCGTTGGCCATGAGGGAAGACACAAATATGGGCCGGGTCAAATCCTTTTGGATTTCAGAATAGATATTGTCCCTGGCAAGGGGGAGGCTGCTTTCAATAATACTGGTTTTCACCGAGCGTTTGGAGGCCTGGTAGGAAATTACATTGGTCAGGAAAAAACCGGACAATAGAATGAGGCTGAGAACAAAAATAAGTCGGGTGCGAATTGACAATAAATTCATGACGACCCTGGTATAATACCATTTGAATCAAAGGCCAGCTTTAACCCGAAACCAATGAAAATGATACCGGATATTTTTTGCAGGACAAGACCGATACGGCGGTTGTTTCTCAAGGTATCGGTCATCCGGGCGGCGGTTCGCGTCAGAATCAGGCACCAGATACTGCCGGTAACAAGAAAGGTGGTGCCCAGGACCAGGAAGGGCAATGGTCCCTGAGCGGCTGCAGGGTTGATAAATTGGGGTAAAAAAGAAAGAAAGAAAAGGGCCACCTTTGGGTTTAACACATTGGTGATCACGCCCTGGCGGTAGATTTTAATCAGATCCCCCTTTGTAAACCGGGCCTGGATGGTTTCAAATGCCGTTGTTTTGTCCATCAGGGTTTTAATCCCCAGAAAGATCAGATACAAAGCGCCTGCCCATTTTATCAGGGCAAAGGCCCGGGCAGAGGCGGACAGGATCAATGAGAGCCCAAAGGCAGCACCCAGTACGTGGACCACGCATCCTGTCATTATGCCAGCCACGGAGACGAGTCCTGCACGCCGGCCCTGGGCAATGCTTCGTGTCAGAATATACATGGTATCCACACCCGGTGTCAGGTTGAGGATGATGGCGGCAATAATAAATCCTGTGTAATTCTCAATGCCAAACATGAAAGATAGGTCCTTGGTAAATTTGTTTTCTGTGCCTGCAAAAATATACCCCAGGGGGAACACTTAGTCAAACAGGGCATTGATAAACTGCCGGGCATCAAATTCCTGGAGATCATCAATCCCTTCCCCGACACCGATATAGGTGACGGGAAGTTTCATGGTGCTGGCAATGGCAGCCACGATTCCGCCCTTTGCGGTTCCATCCAGCTTTGTCAATGCAATCTGGGTGATCCCCACTGCATCATGGAAGATTTTCGCCTGGGAGATGGCATTCTGGCCGGTGGTGGCATCCAGGACCATCAAGACCTCATGGGGAGCCGTATCCAGGCGTTTATTGACCGAACGTTTGATTTTTTTTAATTCTTCCATTAGATTTTTCTGGGTGTGGAGGCGACCGGCCGTATCAATGAGAACAATGTCCACTTGTCTGGCAATGGAGGCTTCCACGGCATCATAGGCCACGGCGGCCGGGTCCGCGCCTTCCTTGTGCCGGACAATGTCTGCCCCGGATCTTTTGGCCCATATTTCAACCTGTTCAATGGCGGCAGCCCGAAAGGTGTCTGCGGCAGCAATGAGCACTTTTTTCCCCTGGCGGGTATATTTCATGGCAAGCTTGCCCAAAGTGGTTGTTTTTCCGGTTCCATTCACCCCGACCACCATGATCACATGGGGTTTGGCGGGCACAGTTTCCGGGGAGGGTTCAGATGTGTCGGGAAACAAGGCCGCAAGCTCATCCTTTAACACCTGTTTGAGTTCATCGGCAGTGGTGAGGCGCCTGGCTTTTTTGCGGATATGTTCCATCATTCCAAGGGTGATGTCCATGCCAAGATCCGATGTCACCAGCAATTCTTCAAGTTCTTCGAACAGACCTTCGTCAATTTTTTTGGCAGATAAAAAAAGTTCATTTATATCTGTATTCAAAACCGCGCGGGTTTTGCTTAGACCGGTTTTTAACCGGGAGAATAGGCCGGCTGTATTTTTTGCTTCAGGTTTTTCTTCACTGCTTTTCAGGGGCTCTGCGGGTTTTTTTTTAAAAATATTAAAAGCCAATCTTGTATCTCCTTGGGTCCTTGGGTTAAATCTGTATTGTCTTTTACCGTTTTCTTTAATGAGAATCAAGCCATGGGACACAAAAGCCAAAGACCGGATAAATGACAATCAAGCTTTACATTCTGTTCACCAACCGATAAAAATAAAGAAAAGAACCATACCATAAAAGGAAACATGTTCCCATGGTGACACAATTGGATGAAAAAATAGCAGGACTACAGGATCAGGTTAAAAAACTTTTGTCCCAGAAAGACAGCCTGATAAAAGAACTGGATACCATTGAAGAAAAATATGAGAGCCAGGACCGGCTTTACCGGAAGTATTTTCCGGTGATCATTGATATGGTGACAACGGGGGATACCCCCTTTGCAGGTGCCTGCAAAGAATTGAGTATTGCCCTGAAAAAAGGGGCCTCTTCCGTCAAAATTGCCTATATTTTTGAACAATTGAAAACCGCCATGATAAAAGAAGGCATCGGGCCGGTTGCGGTAAAAAAGAAAAAAGGAATGTTTGGATCCCTCCTGAAATCATCAACAGATACCTTTATTGAAGAATTCAAACAGGGATACCATGAAATCGTCAACAATTTAAGGTCCACACTTGATGCCAAATATACAACAAGGATGGACAATATCGCGGCCAGGATTTTAGATGTGGGGGATACAAAGGATATTGCGGATATCCGGGACAGTATTTTCGCACTGGTCTTTGTCTATATCTCCGATACCAGCCAGGACCGGGAAAAGGTCAATTCCTTTGTCCAGGATATTGTTGCCAAGATCCTGGACATCGAACAAAAGCTTACCACCTCCTATGACCAGACAAGTTCTCTGTTTTCATCCAATTCAGGGTTTGAGACTATTTTAAGTTCTGAGATGACGGGTCTGCAAAAAACCTCTGATGTGGCGTTCAGTCTGGATGATTTGAAAGTTCAGATTAACCAGCGTCTGGCCTCCATCGAAACGGCATTGAAGCATAAACAGGTAAAGGATAAGGCCATTCAGGCTGTGGCAGAAAAAAACAGGCATATTTTCAAGTCCGGGTTTACCAAATTAAAGCAGGAATTGAATGAGGCCACAAAATATTCCGAAGAACTTGAAGAAAAATTAAATCAGGACCAGCTCACAGGTGCCTTTAACCGGAGGGCTTATGACCAGAAAATTCAAGACGAAATGGATCGCTTCCTGCGGTATGGGACCATGTTCTCCCTGTTGCTGATTGATGCAGATAAGTTCAAGAATATCAATGACCGATACGGGCATGCCATAGGGGACAGATGTCTTCAGGAAATCATCAAAAGAAGTATCCCCCTGCTGCGGCGAAATGACATGCTGGCCCGGTATGGCGGGGAGGAGTTTGTTGTCGTTATGCCGGAAACCGATGCAGTCGGTGCAAAAGAGGCAGCAGAAAAGATCCGGCAGACCATAGAAAAAATCGAATTTTTATACAAAAACGAGAAAGTAAGGGTTACGGTAAGTATTGGCGTCACCCAGGTCGAAGAAGGGGACAAGACCCATACCCAGATATTTGAACGGGCGGATATGGCCGTATACAAGGCAAAAGAAAACGGACGGAACCAGGTGTCGGTTCATTAAAATAACGATAAAAAATATGACAATTGATACAGGAGCGGGAATGGGATCTGAGCTAGAACTCGATTATTTATTGAATCATCCAATAGCAGAAAATGTGACATCGGACGTAAATATTGAAACAATTGAAAGAAGATCTTTTTCACCGAAAAAGATCCCAATTTTTTCCCAGGGGGTTTCGTTATTAAAAGACCAACCCCAATATAGTTTCATCAATGATAAGGAATCGGAGAGGGTTCTCCCGGATATCATTCACAACCAGGTTCAGAAGGTGACCATCAATGGGCAGGTGTCTGAAGCTGAAAAACGTGAGTTTTCAAGAAAACGAAAAATCGGGGTTGTTTTTTCCGGGGGTCCGGCTCCCGGCGGGCATAATGTGATCGCCGGCATTTATGATGAGGTCAAAAAATACAATGTTAAATCCAAGATATTCGGATTTTTGATGGGGCCGGACGGTCTGGTTGAATCCCGGTACACGGAGATTACTCAGGACATGGTGGACGCCCACCGCAACATGGGCGGATTTTCCATGTTAAAGACCGGCAGGACAAAGATTGATTCAAAAAAGAAGATGGATCTTTCATTGGAGACCTGCAGGAATCTGGGGCTGGATGCACTGGTGGTTATCGGAGGAGATGATTCAAACACCAATGCCGCCTTTCTTGCCCAGCATTTCAAGGCGTCCGGTATTAAGGTCATCGGCGTTCCCAAAACCATTGACGGGGATATACAGGTAAAAACAGATCAGGGGGATGTTCTTTGTGCCATTTCCTTTGGCTTTCACAGTGCTGCCCGGGCCTTTTCCCAGAATATCAGCAACCTGGCCAATGACGGGAAATCCACCGTCAAATACTGGCATGTCTGTAAGGTGATGGGCCGGGTGGCAAGCCATCTGACCCTGGAAAGCGCACTCCAGACCCATGCCAATCTCTCGTTGATCGGGGAGGAACTGGCAGAGTATGTGGACCAGGACCGCCTGAAGAAAGCAAAAGAAAATAAAACCGTTGATTACAATGCCTTTGGCATGACCCTGCGCCATTTGTCCAGGGTTATCTGCGATACCATTGTGCGACGGGCAGCCTTTGGTAAAAATTATGGTGTCATGATTGTTCCCGAGGGAATCCTTGAATTTATCAACGAAATCCAGGTGTTTATCATAAAACTCAATAAAATCATCGCCGAGTACAATACCATCCATGATCTGGATTTTCATAGATCCTTTCCCGTATTGACGGCTAAACTCGATTACTTGAGGCGAATCAGCCAGGGGATGATCGACACGACGCCTTTTCCCATCTGGAATCTGCGGGATGATGAATTGTTCAACCAATTGCCGCCATTTTTCAGGGAAGGTCTTTTGGTCGAACGGGACTTACACGGAAATTTTCAGTTTTCCCAGGTTAAAACTGAAAAAATAATCATGGATATGGTCAAAGAATATCTCGGGGTCTTGAAAGAGCAGGGGATTTATAAAATAGGGATAGAAGCCGAAGAGTACCAGGTCATTATGGCGGCAGGCCATCTGGACCCGGATTCTTATGGTGCCGCTATTTTCAGGAACCCGGGTGCCCCCTATCTGTTGGTTAAAGAGAATATTATTTCCCAAAAAACCCTGAAGCAGGCACTGGTTTCTAATAAACTTATGGATGGGGACGATAGTGTCCCGGCACCCATTGTTGATATTTATAAAAAATCAGAACCCAATTTCAAAACCCAGACCCATTTTTACGGGTACGACGGCAGGGGATCAGACCCCACTCATTTTGATTGCAATTATACCTATAACCTTGGCATGACTGCTTTCCACCTCCTTGCCGGCAATGCCACCGGACAGATGGCGGCCATTCGGAATCTGGAGCTTGGTTTTGATCAATGGGAACCCATTGGCATCCCCATTGCCAAACTCATGCATTTGGAAGAGCGGAAGGGCAAACTGGAGCTGGTGATCGAAAAAAGTCTTGTGGATCTGAACTCAAATGCGTTCAGGGCCTATAAAGCTCTGCGGGAAAAATGGGTGGCTGCGGATCTGGGACCTGACCATTACCGCCAGCCGGGTCCGGTTCGTTTTTCAGGAGAAACCGAGGAAGACAGACCCATTACCCTGGTGCTCAATTCCATTCGGGCCTGAAACAAAAATCAATGAAGCGGATGCTGTAAAAACCTGATTTTTTGTAAGTGATTGGCCTGAGGATTATCCGAGGGTTATGGCTTTTTCAAGACAGATTTCCTGGCAGCAAAAACAGGAAATACAGATGTCTTGTGCCACTACTGGAACGTTTTTTTCCATTGTGAGAGCCGATACCGGGCAATGGTCCATACAGGCGCCGCATGCCGTGCACAATTTTGGATCTGCCGTGGGTTTCACCCGGGCCTTGGTCTTCAAAAAGTCCTGAATCACCGGGTTTTTGAAAATGGCTTCCCCGCCCAGGGGAGGAAGCTTGAAATCAGACAATACCTGCAATTTTCCCGCAAGTTCAATTGAATCGAAATCTCCAAGCCCCAGGGCCTTTGCGTGTTGAAGAAATCTCAGGCGGCTGGGATCAAGCCCCATCATTTTTGCAACAACGGCATCCATGGCCACGGCATTGTCAGACGCCAGAATCAGGCCGATTTTTCTCAAATCAGGAGAGGCCGGACCATTTCCCTCCATGCCCACCACGGCATCCATGATAAAAAGATCCGGAACCCGCAGGCGGAAAACCTCCACCACAAGATCGTGAAACCGTTCCGGTGTTCCGGCTATCCCATGCAATCGTGCTTTCTGTGCACCGGGAAGGATTCCATAGCTGTTTTTAATGGCCCCGGTCATAATGGTAAGGCCATGGGTTTTAAACTTGGGAAGGCTGATCAGGATGTCCGCATCCATAATGTCCGTGGAAACCCCGACCTCAGGCATGAAATCAGTATGAAAGGCAATTTGCCGGCTGGAATTGCCCAGGTTTTTGTAATAGCCTTTGGCCGCATCCATTAATCCGGTTTTTTCAAAGCTTTTTTCGTTGTCCCCATAGCTGAACAGCCCTGGGTTGTCACCCACCACAATCTGGGCCGGGGACATCTGTTCGATTTTTTCAACAACCGCCCGCAATAAAGCCGGATGGGTCACGATGTGTTCTTCCGGGGCAGACATCCGGAGCACATTGGGTTTTATGACCACTTTTTTGTTGGCAATGTTCTGGGGGAAAAGCTCAAAGGCTTTGTCAACCGAACGTCTACAGCTGTCATAGGTGGCCGGATGTATCATGACGCGGTGCATATGGTCTCCTTTTTAACCTGCCGATTCATATCAATGTTTGGAATTTGTGTAAAGAATATTTATATTCATTCCCAGGGGCAATGGTGATCATTGGGATGGATAAAAGAAGGAACCCCGGCAAAAAGGGTATTTTGCCGGGGTTATGGAATCTGGTGGGGTTGCTCATGAATGAGTTCCCTTCAAACCTCGGTATAATTTTCAAAGCCGGTCTTATCCATGAGGCTTTGGGGTAGCGGCAGCCCATGAGGTTTCGCCGGGCAGCTTCTCGCAAGAATTCCTTGGGAAACCGGATCTTATCGGTATCCATGTCCAGGATCATCTGCCGAGACCCGGGATTTTACAAAATTTCGGGTCTCGTTTCTCAGTCTTTTTGGGCGTCACTTAATAGGAAATCAAACATGGCTTTTCCTGTGTATATTCTGTTCAGGGGATTTTCACGCCTGGGGCAGCTTAAACCTGCCCACCATTTCCGTTAATTTTTCCGCCAGGTTTGAAAGCGCACCCGCACTCATGCTCACCTGGTTGCTGGAGGCCGACATTTCATCTGCTTCCAGGTTGACCGAGGCGATATCCTTTGCGATTTCTCGGGAAACTGCCGAGCTTTGGGCCACATTTTCCGTGACCTCCCTGATCCCCTGGGAGGCCTGGGAAACATTTTGGGCAACCTCTTTGGTGGTGGCAGCCTGCTCTTCCACAGCCGTGGCAATGGAGGTCACAATCTCATTGATATCTTTGATGACAGCGGAAATATCCCCAATTTCATGGACGATTTTTCCTGTGGAATCCTGGGTATGCTGGATTTTTTCCTTGATCTCCTGGGTGGCCCTGGCAGTCTGGTTGGCCAGGTCTTTGATCTCATTGGCTACCACGGCAAAGCCCTTGCCTGCCTCGCCTGCCCGGGCAGCTTCAATGGTGGCGTTCAGGGCCAGGAGATTCACCTGGTCGGAAATATCATTGATGGTCTCCACCACCTTACTGATATCCTGGGCTGATTTTCCCAGTTCTTCAACCTTTCTGGAGGCATTTTGGGCCTGGGTAACCGCCTTGTCCGTTATGGTTCTGGCCCTTTCGGAGTTTTGGGCAATTTCATTGACCGTGGAAGCCATCTCTTCGGTGGCTGAGGCCACCATGCCCACGTTGGTGGAGGTCTGTTCCGTTGCGGCTGATACCGAGGTCATATTGGCACTCATCTCTTCGGAAGCGGCTGCCACACTGGCGGCCCGCTGGGAGGTCTTTTCCGCGCCTTTGTTCATCTGACGGGAAACGGCTGAAAGTTCAGTGGAGGAAGCATCCAAAACGCCGACATCCTTGGAGATTTCACCAAACATTTTCCCAAGACTTGCGGTCATGGCATTCATGGATTTGGCCAGGACCCCGATTTCATCTTTCTGATCAATGTCCAGGACCCCGGTAAAATCTCCCTGGGCCATGGTATCGGCAAATTGGGCGCTTTTTCTGAGCATGCCCGAGATCATCCGAGTGATGATCAGCGCGGCGGCAAACCCGAGAACCAGGGCGCAGGCAGTCAGGACCAGAATGATGGTCTTGGTTTGGGCCATGGTGCCGGCCATTTTAGTCACAGAGGTTGCTGCCTGCTCTTCAAAGTGATCGCTCAGTTCCGTTAAAATCAATTTTGTTTTTTGAAGTTCAGGCAGGGTCTGGGTATTAAAAATTTCTTTGGCAACAGTTTGATTTTTTATTTTTTCATCCATCCACCCCATGGTTTGTTGATAATACCCGCTCAGTTCTTCCAGGGCCAGCAGGGTCTCCTGGGCATAAATTTCCTTTGCCAGATCCTGGTTGTTGTTTGCCATCTCCTTGACAATTTTATCTGCAGAAAGGTGAAGGGCCTTGTGGGGAGCGTCCCATTGCTTTAACAGGTTCTCAAATTCAGGATTTTCAGTCTTATAAGAAGCATACCATTTGCCAAAGGCGCACTGGCCAGGATCCAGTCCTCCTGTAAAAGGCGTTTGGGTCAAAAGGGCATTGCTCAGATTCTTGATCCAGGTCAAATGATCAATCCACCGTTCTGCCAGCAGGGAATCCAGGGAGAGATCAAAGGCCACATAGGTTTCCTTGATTTTTATAGCCGAGTGATGGATGGCATCATGGGGACCTTTGATGGCTTCCAGCAATTGGGCCAGTTTTTCATCTTGAAGCTTCATCTGCTGAATTTCTTCACTCAGGAGCCATTTGCCCAATCCGCATTTTGTGGGATCTGTCTGAACATCCAGGGTGGTCACCTCCTCCCTGAGGAAAAGGTCGGTTACTTTGCTAATCCAGTTCAGATGATCAATTTCTTTTTCCACAATAAAGGTTTTATTGTCCTTTTTTTGAACCAGTACCTGGTTGGCTGTTTGGATTTGGGTAAAGCCGATCAGGCTCAGACTTGAAACCAGGATGATCAACACCAGGAGGGAACCAAAACCAATGGCCAGTTTTGCGCTGATTTTCAAATTTTTCCACTTCATTTTAGAAAACTCCAAATTTAATTTTAATTTTTGGGACGAGATATACTGGTACGAGGATTTACGAAAAAACTATATTGGCTATTTTTGTATAATGCAATCAGTATTTTACTAATTTTTGAAAAATATGGAGAAAAAATTCCCTTTTCTGTCCCCCACGACCCGGCCCAGAGTGACGGTGATGTTGCAGCCGTATCCATTGGGGACAAGGATCCCGTGGGAATCAGATGTCAGGCTGCCGTTAAAAGAATAATAGGTTTTGTTCACGTTGTTATAGGCGGTGACATTATAATTGCCGCCGTTGGCCTTTTGTATGGTGATGGTCTCCCGCGCCCAGGCTTCCAGGGCAACTGCCAGGAAAATAAGGGCTATTGCCAGTGCAACGCCTGCAAAACGCATTTGTTCTTTCATTTGCCGGGTCAGGGCCAAAAAGTGCCGACCACATGTATAATTACGTCACAGGATTTTTCCTGCAACTGAGCCATGGAGGAAAAACCTTGAAAATATGCGCTGTTAGACTTATGCTTCTTTTCAGGAAATAACCACTTGATGAGGAGGAGTTCCGGAAATGTTTCAAGTCGCTGCCATTCAGATCACGCCGATTTTAGGTGATATTCAGGCCAATTTAAAACGAGGAATTCAGTTCATGCGACAACTCGGCCAGGAAGCCGATCTAATCGTTTTCCCTGAACTCTGGACCACGGGTTACTATCTGTCCAAACAGGCGTTTCAACAATTGGCTGAAACAAGAGATGGACCTTCCATTCATCAACTCAGAGAAGAGGCTCGACGTTCAAAAGCCGTGGTGATCAGTTCTTTCGCAGAGAAAGACTCCGAAAATCAATTGTTTATTTCAGCGGCCATTATCGATCAGAACGGAGAGCTATTGGGTGTTGTGCGCAAGAGCCTTTTATGGGGGCGTGAGAGCGAAATCTTTGAAAAAGGTGAGATAAAATACCCCATTTTTGAAACACAGCAAGCAAAGATCGGGGTGTTGATCTGTTATGAAATGGAATTTCCAGAACCATCCCGGCTGTTGGCATTGGAAGGCGTGGAACTGATTATTTGCCCTTCGGTATGGAGTGTCTCTGCATCGCGGCGCTGGGATATCCAGTTACCGGCACGTGCCTTGGACAATACCGTCTTTATTTTGGGCGTTAATACCGTTGGCAATAACAGTTGCGGAAAAAGCAAACTGGTTGGCCCCATGGGTGACATTCTGGCAGAGGCTTCTGATGCCAGGGAAGAGGTTTTATTAAGAGCCGTTGATATTCAGTCCTTATATTGGGCGCGGGATGAGAATCGGTATTTGGAAGATTACCGGACCAAATTAAGACCAGGCGGAAGCACCATACCCACTCCCATTATTTAACCTCACCCCACCCAATCTTTGAACACTATGGAAATATATTTCTTTTTGATACGCCATTTTGACGGGATATTAAAGTCTGGTATTCTTCTATTACGGAACAAATGCTTTGTGTTGCGGCACTGAATCTGTTATGTTCTGTTGAGCATTGCGAAGAATTATTCTTTCCATTCTGATTGATTGTAATCGAAGAAACCCCTTCTTCCTTACCACAAAATACAATTCGTGATGTGCTTGGCAGGTATAGACATCAATCAGAGATCTCAGATCAATTCGGTGATTTTAGGGAAAGCTAAACTATCAGGACTAAAATGTTGAATCTCAAAGAATTAGAACAAAAAATTAATGATGTTGATGCGCTACAGATTTTCACAACCGACCTCAACGGTCGTTCCGTAACCCTCCAGGTCCATGCGGGCAATGTTGAATCTTTTTTCAAAAAGGGGGTTGGTTTTGATGGAAGCTCAGTCCCGGGTTACGGGACGGTTGACAACAGCGACAAGCTCCTGATTCCCCTGCCAGAGACCTTTAGAAAAGTGCCCTTTGCCCAGGAAAACCTCGGTTTTTTAATCGGCAGGATAAATGAAGAATATGGCGAAAGATCTCTATTGGACCCCAGGGCTTTATTGGAAAAGGTCGTCCAGCAAGCTGAGGAAGAATTTGGGTTTCGTTTTCTGACAGCTCCGGAGCATGAGTTTTTCCTGTTGACAGGCGATGAATTCAGCAAAGATATCCATACCGATAATGCCGGATATTTCCACACGGATCCGAGAGATAAGGGGGAGTCGGTCAAGAAGGAGATTGTGGCGGTGTTAAAGCGGTGCGGGATCCAATTTGAAAAAATGCACCATGAAGTCACCCCTTCTCAGCATGAGATCAATCTTTCTTGTCTGGACCCATTAAAAACGGCTGATCGTACTGTTTTATTTTCCTATATCACCAAGCGGGTGGCTTATGAGCAAGACTTGCACGCCACGTTTATGCCCAAACCATTTAACGGTTTCAACAGAAATGCGCTTCACATTCACATATCTGCCCAGGACCTTGACGGGAATCACCTGTTCTACAAGCCCAATGGATCTGATAACTTAAGTGAAACCGCACGTTTTTTCATCGGTGGTATAATTAAGTATGCAAGAGAAACATCAATCATTATGGCAGCCACTTTCAACTCTTATAAGGCCTATGTAATCGGCAAGGAAGCCCCTATTGTCCGAGGGTGGGGGCTCAAAAACCGCAGTTCCATGGTCAGGGTCCCCTATGCCGAAGGCGGAAAAGACACCAGAATTGAAATTCGGTCCCCAGATCCTTCCGGTAATATCTATCTGCAGATTGCAACCTTAATCGGGATGGGACTTCAGGGAATTCGAGAGAAAATTGATTGTGGAAATCCTGATGTCGGGAACCTCTCTGATACGAAAAACGCTTCCCACCTCATGGACACAAATTTTTTGCCCCGTAATATGTTTGAAGCGCTGGTGGAAGCTGAAAACAGTTCATTCCTTAAAGATTTCCTGGGAGATCCGCTTTATTGCCAATACATGTCACTGAAAACCGATGAGTGGGAAAACTATCGAACCTTTGTGACCCCCCGTGAGCACAAAATGAATTTTCATATTTAGGATCGCCCGGATAAGGCGTCGGACAAGACGCCTGCAACCAACCGCAATAATGTCTTAGCGGCCTGCTAAATAGTGCCGGAACCTTACACCAGAGCAAGCAGGTATGCCACAACACCTGCCAGATCGAATCGTTGAAAACACTGAATTCACACCCAAGCCACTGGATGAGACAAAAAAGGGGCGGGGGAATGTCTTTCGGATCAAATGATTTGAATGAACTCTTATTTTGTGATAGCCTTAACCCATTAAATCTTAAGGTCAATCAAATTTGTAAAACCCGCCAACTGCAGAAAAACCATTGTGGAAATCGATTTTTATAACCGCTTGATGAGGA
>VMSR01000182.1 GCA_013792075.1 Desulfobacula sp. | reverse complement strand
TACAGAATGGCGCCATTGATTACGATATCAAGAATGCGTCCGTCCTTTGTGTACCTCTGGGTTTCAAAATCATGGACAACAAGGTTTTTGAACAATTGCTTCATTCCCTGTTTTGCCTGGTCAACCAGGTGATCGGGAATGAACTTGATATTTTTCCCTTTTACATCTTTGAGGGTCCAGCCGAAAACACGTTCAAAGGCGGGATTTACGTATTCCACCGTGTTGTCAAGGGTGAAGGCAAACACGGGGTCCGGTAAAAACTTTAAGAGCGCGTTCAGCTGTTTCTGGGCAAGATGACTTTCCTTATACAATTGGCTGGTTGATTTGTCTGGACCTTGCTTATCCGGGTGCGCGGGTTTTTTGTCCGTCAATTTCATTGGTGTGCCCTAAAAAATATAAAGATTATGCCGAGTGTTTTAACACCTGACAGGTTTCCGTTGCAATCTGGAGTTCTTCGTTGGTGGGAACCACCCAGATCTGGATTTTGCTGTCAGGCCCATGTATTGTACGGGGGGCAGAGGATCTGGCCTTGTTTTTTTCAGGATCAATTTCAATGCCGAAAAAAGACAGTTCTGCCAGTGCTTTGGCCCGGACAATTTCATCATTTTCTCCGATGCCCGCGGTAAACACCAGGCCGTCCACATGGCCCAGGACGGCTGCATAGGCGCCAATAAATTTTTTGATCTGGTAGGCAAACATGTCCACAGCCAGCCGGGCCCGGTCATCTCCCCGGGCGGCTTGTTCATGGATATCTCTCAGATCATTGAGGCCGCAGATACCCCTAAGGCCGCTTTTTTTGTTCAGGATTTCACCCAGTTTTTTTTGGGTCATGCCGGTGTGGTCCATCAAATATCCGAAAATGGCCGGGTCCAGGTCACCGCTCCTTGTTCCCATCATCACCCCGGCAAGGGGGGTCATGCCCATTGAGGTATCCTGGCATTTGCCTTGTTTAATGGCGCAAATGGAACAGCCATTGCCCAGGTGCAGGGTGATCAGGTTCACCTGTTCCGGTGTTTTGCCCATGAGTTCACAGGTTTTGTTGGCCACATATTTATGGGAAGTGCCGTGGAACCCGTATTTCCGTATTTTGTAATCACGATAGTATTCATAGGGAAGACCGTAGAGATAGGCCTTTTGGGGAAGGGTTTGGTGAAAATTGGTGTCAAATACAGCCACCTGGGGTTTGCCGGGAAAAAGGTCTTCTGCCAGGCGGATTCCGATGAGATTGGGGGGATTGTGCAAAGGGGCCAGGGGGTTGTTTGCCTGGATGGCCGCTTTCACCGCCCCATTGATCCGGGTGGCCTCCTTGAAGGCTTCTCCTCCCTGGACCACGCGGTGGCCGATGGCATCAATTTTCTGGGTGATCTGTTCTGCCATGAGGTGCATGGCTTCCTGATGGCTTGGGATGGGCCGGGAAATTTTGGTCTTCTGTTCCTTGCCAGAGGAGACGGTTTTATGGGTCAAAAGCCCCTGATCCTCACCAATCCTTTCCACAACCCCGCCGGCAAGGACCTTTTGCTTGTCCATGTCAAAGAGCTGATACTTTAATGAGGAGCTGCCCGTGTTGATTACCAATACGTTCATGGATTTCCTTGTGCAACGCTAAAAATAAAACCGTTCATTAAAGAAACGATTCGCCGGGTTCGGTCATGGCATAAAATTGTTTGATAAAGGTTTCCTGGAACGAGTAGGACCAGTGAAAATTTTTTAAAATGTTTGCAGCTTCTCCGTGGTTGCCCTGTTTTAAAAAACGGATAAAGTGTGAATGCTCCTCACAATTTTTCAGTTCCCATTCACCGATATAACTCTGGCCCTGGAAATCATACAGCCGGTGTTTGATAGGGAGCATAAATTTATTTAAAAGCGGATTGGCGGAAAGATGGTTATACACGTTATGAAATGCCAGGTTTGTTTGAAATAAATTTGAAAAATCATTGTTTTGAATGTCTTTGATGATCTGTTCGTTAAGTTCCTCCAGCCGGGATATATGGGAGGGGGTGAGTTGATCAAAACAATCCAGAACAATGGAAGCTTCAATAATGCCGATGGCGTCATAGGCATCTTTTACATCTTTCAGCGCAAGGGCATTTACCATTACGCCCCTTCTGGGAAGTATGGTGACAAATCCTTCTATTTCAAGGTGGATTAATGCATCCCTTAACGGCGTTTTGCTGATGCCAAGCTGTTCGGCAATCTTGTTAAGATTAATGGTGGAGCCGGGTGTCAGGCTGCCGGTCGTCATTTCATTTCTCAGGTATTCATATACCTGCTCTCGCAATGATACGACATTTAGCGGACTTTTCATTGTTTATGCGGCCCTTTGGTTTCCATGCGCTGTTAATATCCTGTGCAGTATAGGTGAAGATAGGAACCCCGTCAACAAACAGAGTGTTTCTCTTTTGACTGATATCTAATATATCAGACACCGGTTCAGGGTCAAGAAAATTCGCAACCCCATAAAAACAAATTGGGTATTGAAGTTAACGGACAATTGCGTGTATAGTCAAATTTTTGGGGTTCCTGGCCGGGT
>VMSR01000105.1 GCA_013792075.1 Desulfobacula sp. | reverse complement strand
GAATAAAACCAGATGGCCGTCCCGGGTAAGTGTCACATCGGTTTCCCACCGATGGGCACCAATTTCCCAGGCGCGTCTGGCCGCAGCCAGGGTATTTTCCGGGGCAAGGCTCCTGGCCCCTCTATGGGCAATAATTTCCACCATGCACCCCCTCCCTTAGCCGACAGCGTTCTCGCTATGCCGCTGGTCTATGGGGATATAGTCGTTTAAAAGACTTCCCGTATAAATCTGCCGTGGCCTGGAAATTTTCATTTCCGGGTCTGTCCAGTCTTCTTTCCACTGGGCGATCCAGCCGGGCAACCGGCCGATGGCAAACATGACCGTGAACATGTTTGTTGGAATTCCCATGGCCCGCAGCACGATACCCGAATAAAAATCCACATTGGGATACAGATTCTTCTCTTTAAAGTAAGAATCATTGTGGGCCGCCTCTTCAAGCCGCTGGGCAATATTCAGAAGGGGATCATTGCCTTTGACTTTGCTCAGGACAATATCACACATCTGTTTCATGATTTTGGCCCGGGGGTCATAGGTTTTATAGACCCTGTGTCCGAATCCCATGAGTCTGAAGTCATCCTCTCTGTCCTTTGCCCGGGCGATGCAGTCTTCAATGGTCATGCCGTCTTTGGCAATCCTTTCAAGCATAGCGATGACTGCCTGGTTGGCACCTCCGTGTAAAGGCCCCCACAGGGCGGATATCCCGGCGGAAATGGCCGAATAGATGTTCACCTTTCCAGATCCCACCACCCGGACGGCTGTGGTGGAACAATTCTGCTCATGGTCGGCATGGAGGATCCAGAACACGTTCAGGGCCCGGACCAGGTCTGGGTCTATCCGATAGGGAACCACCACCGAATCAAACATCATGTTTAAGAAATTGGCGCAATAGCATAAATCCGGCCGGGGATAGATCACCCGCTGGCCGATGGATATCTTATAGGCCATGGCCGCCATGGTCCTGATTTTGGAGATGATGCGCAAATAGGTTTTGTTCATCTCCTCTTCAAGGTCCACCAGTTCCGGATAAAAACTTCTCATGGCATTGACCATGGCCGACAGGATACCCATGGGATGGGCCTTGGGCGGATAATTCTGGTAAAAGGCCTTCATGTTCTCGTGAACCGGAGAAAAATCATTTAAATAGACAGAGGTCCGGGTCAATTCATCCCGGGTGGGCAGCTTGCCCGTGATCAGCAAAAAGGCGGTTTCAACAAAGGTGGAGGACTTGGCCAGCTGCTCAATGGGAATTCCTCTGTAGCGCAGGATGCCTTTTTCCCCGTCCATATAGGTAATACTGCTCCTGCAGGCACCGGTGTTCCCATATCCGGGATCAAAGGTAATATGGCCGGTTTCGTAGCGCAGACTTCTGATATCAATGGCTCTTTCACCTTCAGATCCCACAATGACAGGAAGGAGAACTTCTTTTCCGTCTATGATAAGTTTTGCAAATTTTTCCACACAACCTCCTTTGGCTTCAAGGCCTTTTAAACAGAAAACAAATAACGAGCGGGGAACCTTCTAGAATACTAAAATGGTCGGAGCAGTTCTTTTTTTGTTGTGCTTTTTGTCACCAATGTCTGGGCAGGCCCGTAAAAATATGCTGGGGAAAGCCTGACCCCAGGGTCCATCATCCCCTGGTTTCACCCGGGACGGTATAGGTTTTACAAGATCCGCCGGAACATTCCCTCTCCTGGGTCTGGACACCGGACCGGGCGGCACCGGAAGAATTGCCCATGGCATAATTTATTTTGGACACCACCCTTTGAAACTCCTGGGATTTACATTTGGGACAATGGACAGAACTCTCATCACTGGACCCCATGACAATGACTTCAAAAAACTCTTCACATTCTGAACATTTAAACTCAAAAATAGGCATTTCTACTCCTTGGCACTAAATTTACAATAGTTTGCTAATATAAACACATAATTAAATTTGTCAAGACCTGGCCTGGCCGAGCAATTCCTCTGCATGGGTCAGGGTGGCCGGGGTAATCTCCTGGCCGCCAATCATTCTGGCGATTTCCTCCACCCTTTCTTTTCGGGTTTCAAGGGGAAGGATGGTGGTACAGGTACGGCCATTGACCACCTGCTTGGATATCCTGAACTGATTGGCGCCGTATTTGGCAATCTGGGCCAGATGGGTGATGCAGATCACCTGGTGTTTTTCCCCCAGCTCTTTTAATTTAATCCCCACTTTTTCAGAGGTGGCCCCGCCGATCCCCGCGTCCACCTCATCAAAGATAAGGGTTTCAAGGGACTGGGTGGTGGACAGCACCGCCTTGAGGGCCAGGACTATCCGTGACAATTCTCCGCCCGAAGCGATTTTGGCAAGGGGCCTGGGGGCCTCCCCAAGGTTGGGACTTAACATGAAACAGATTTTATCCATGCCCGTGGCAAAAATTTTTTCTCCCTCCTTTGTACAAATATCTTCCGGGTTATCCGAAGCCTGATGCGAAACGACCACCTCAAATTGGGCCTTGCCCATTTCAAGGGCTGCCAGCTCTTTTTTTGCAAGTTCTGCAAGCTTTTTCCCGGCCTTCTTTCGGGCCATGGACAAAGCGCCTGCTTTTTGACGGACCTGCTGCTCTAAGGCCTCCTTTTCCAGGGACAGGGTTAAAATCCGCTCGTCCAGGCCCTGGGTATCGTCCAGATCCGCCCGCATGGCTTCATATTGTTCAAACAGAGAGGAGAGGCTTCCCCCATATTTTCTTTTGAGTTTTGAGATCAGATCCATCCGCTGGTTTAACAGCTCCAGGGATTCAGGATCCAGGTCAATGGTATTGGAATAGACGCGTAAGGTTTCTGCCATATCCTGGAGATCACAGACAATGGACCCCAAACGGCCTGCCACAACTCCCAGGACGTCCTCCTTTTGGGAAAAGCGTTCCATGCCGGTTTTCAGGGATGAAATGCGTTCAACCAGAGACCTCTCTTTGTCATAGATCTAAGTGATGCCTCCATTGACAAGCTCAAAAATTTTACCGGCATTCTGTAAAAGGCTCCTTTGGATATCAAGGTCTTCATCCTCATCGGGCAAAATGGCAGCCGCCTCAATCTCATCCACCTGGAATTGGAGCAGGTCCTGCTGTCTTGCCTTTTCTTCTTTTTTTGTTTTAAGCGAGGCAATTTTTGCCGCCAGGGGCAGGATGGTTTTATACAGATCCGTGATTTCTTTGCGCCCCGGCCTTGTGCCGGCAAATTCATCCAAGATATCCAGGTGGTTCTCCTCCCGGAGCAATCCCTGGTGGGCATGCTGGCTTGAAATCCCGGCCAGATTGAAGGTGACCTGTTTTAACAGGTCCAGGGTGGACTGTCTGGAATTAATAAACACCCTGCTTTTGCCGGAATCCGAGATAAGCCTGCGGATGATAAGGCCTTCGGATCCGTCCATGCCCTGTTCCAAAAGAACCCTTGCGGCATGGGAGTCGGGTTCAATATCAAAAAAGGCTTCCAGCTCGGCTGTTTGCTCACCGGTCCGGACAAGGTCTGCCGAAGACCGTGAGCCCAGCAGCAGGTTCACAGCTTCTATGATAATTGATTTACCGGCCCCGGTCTCGCCGGTCAGTACGGAAAGGCCCTTTTTAAAGGGAATCCGGATGTCATCAATGATTGCGAATTTTTTTATGGTAAGCTCGATCAGCATAGAGCCTCCTTGCAAAAAAAATAGCCGAAAACAAATAGGTCACTGCAATGGCAGCAACAAGGCGGGGTATCCATAGCCAGAAAGCAGGAATCCCCAGGGGCAAAAACAAAATCGGGTCTTCGATCATGGCATGGTTGACCCCAATGGAAAGGTGAAGTTTTGTCAACGCTTCCTTGTCATAGGGATTGGCCCGGGTCTCTTCAACAATCACAGCCGATCCATAGGCCAGGCCGAAAACAGCAGCCGTCAGCCAGAGCATGCCGCAGGACCGGTCCAGCCCTAAAAAAGCAACCACAGGGGAAAAGCCCCTGGTAATCATCTGGATAATATGAAAGATCTTTGCAAGTTCCATCAAGACCATCAAGGGCATGATAATGCAAAAAATCTGGAGTGACAGCTTTGCCGTTACCCATCCCCATTCTCTGAGCATGGGGATAAAGGCCTGGTGATTTTTGCCAAGCCCTTCCAGGGCTGCAACCGGTCCCAGATCCGGGGACGCCCCCATAATCCTTGCACAGACAAAGGTAACCACAAAAGCCATGATCAGCCGAAAAAACGCTGCCACAAAAGGGTTTATACCTGAATTCCCCTGGACAATGCTTTCCTGGATCAGATTATGGGAAATAAGGGTGAAAATAGCCATGAGGATCATGTGGTCCATGGAAAATGCCATGACGGAAAGGGCGGCCACGGTACCGTAGATCCCGGTAAAAAGGCCGATGACCAGCACAAGGGCGGCGGAAGCCGGCAGGCACAGCCAGGCCATAAGCGGTGTCAGCAGAAAATCAAGCCGATAAATAATATTAAAATGAACCAGCAATGCCGTTAGGAAAGAAACCGGCACAAGAATTTTCAGCAGCCAGATGAGCCCTGTCCATCCCTTTTTTATTCCTGATTTTGTACCATTGCAAATGCGAAAAAAAAAGGGTTCAGGAAGGCGTGTCATCTGAAGAAGATTCTTTTTGTATGTTTTTCTTAACGGTTTCGTTCACTGTTGCATGGATATCCCGAAAGGATTCGTGGATATTGGAAGGAGACAATCGGCCCAGCTCAATGAACTTGACAATAATTTCCTTTGTGGTTCTCAGTATTTGTTCATCTATTGATTTCATGTACACTTAAATATCAAAACCCGCAGGGAAGGTCAAGAATTTGCAACCGTTTATCTTTAATATTGTTATCTTGCCATGAAAAAGATAATGCTTATATTCTCAAACTGCATTTTAATCGATATATAAAGACACCAAAGGATGGCAAACGCGTTGGAAACAGCACAAACATCAGACATTCATGAAGTATCCGTTCAGGGAAAAACAATTTTTTTAATCGGCACCGCCCACGTCTCCAGACACAGTGCCCAACTGGTGGAAGACACCATCCTTGAACAAAAACCCGACACGGTCTGTGTGGAGCTCTGTGCCACACGGCTTGCCTCCATCCAGGATGAAGACCGCTGGAAAAATATGGACATTGTAAAGGTAATCCGGCAGAAAAAGACCCTGATGCTCTTTATGAACCTGCTTCTTTCATCCTTCCAGAAAAAGATTGCCGACAAATTCGGTATCAAACCCGGCCAGGAAATGATCAATGCCGTAAAGGCGGCCAAAGAAACCAATGCCGTAATTATTCCGGCGGACCGGGAAATACAAACCACCCTATCCCGGGTCTGGCGGGGCATGGGATTCTGGGAAAAACTCAAGTTATCAGCATCCCTTGTTTTTTCCTTTGGGGGATCTGATGATCTGAAAGAAGAAGACATTGAACGGATGAAACAGGAAGACATCCTCCAGACACTACTGGCAGATGTAAAAGAAGCCCATCCCATAATTGAAAGGGTCTTGATTGATGAAAGGGACCGGTTTCTGGCAGAGAATATCCGGTCGGCTCCTGGGAATAAAATTGTGGCAGTGGTGGGAGCGGCCCATGTGCCGGGTATTAAAAAGTACATGGCAGATCCAAGGCCCATTGATCTTGCAGACCTCAACCAGACACCCAGGGCGGGAAACCTGGGCAAAATATTAAAATGGCTGCTTCCCGGACTTATTCTCCTGATGTTTGTGGCGGGATTTATGATGGGCGGCAAAAATGCCGGCACCGATATGATATGGATATGGATTGCAGCCAATGGTATTTTTGCAGGGCTTGGCGCCCTTCTGGCCCTGGCACACCCCTATACCATCCTCTCGTCCATCATTGCAGCCCCCTTAACTTCTTTAAACCCCATGATAGCGGCCGGATGGGTCTCCGGTCTTGTTGAAGCTTTTTTCCGCAAGCCAAAGGTTCGTGATCTGGAAGCCATCCCCACGGATATCGTTTCCATAAAAGGGTTTTGGCGGAACAATGTCACCCGGATTCTGCTGGTGGTCATCTTTACCAACCTGGGGTCTTCCATCGGCACCATGACAGCTGTCCCCCTGATGCTGAAACTGCTTTCCTGACGTTCATACCTGTTTCGTCTTGATTTTTCCTTTTGATACGGGCTATAGTTGCCTGATCATTCTCTATACACGGATCGTAAAAACTATTTTTTGTTGAGAATCAATTACAGGAGCTTTCCGGCATGGATATTTTTGTTGCACGCCAGCCCGTTTTCACTGCGAAAAAAAAAGTTTTCGGGTACGAACTTTTGTTCAGGAACAGCCTCTTCAATGCCTTCCCTGATATTGACGGGAGCACAGCCACATCCACTGTTCTGTCCAACACTTTTTTCTCCATGGGGCTTAACGAGATCCTGGGGGAAAAACCAGGACTTGTAAATTTTACCAGGGATCTGATCGTACAAAAAATGCCCCTGCTCTTTCCCAAGGAACATATTATCATTGAGGTATTGGAAGACATAGAACCGGACCCTGAAGTAATGGATGCCCTAAGGGAATTCAAACGCCAGGGATTTCGCATCGCCCTGGATGATTTTGTCTATGACAAAAAATTTGATGCCATGATCTCCCTTTCTGCCATGATCAAATTTGACATCATGGCCACCCCCCTGGAAACACTTGAACCGATCATTGCAACCATTCGAGCCAACACCCCCCTTACCCTCCTGGCGGAAAAGGTGGAGACCCATCAGGAGTTTGAACAGGCCAGAAAAATGGGATTCGGCCTGTTCCAGGGCTATTTTTTCGCCCGTCCGGAAATCCTCTCCAAAAAAGATATTTCCCCAGGCCAGATCACCAAAATGAAACTGATCAATGCAGCCGGACAAAAAGAGCTGAATCTGGTAGCAATTGAGGACCTCATAAAAAAAGACCTGTCAATCTCGTTCAAATTGCTTAAATTCATTAATTGCGCTTATTTTCAACGCCCAACCCCCATTAACACCATCAAAGATGCCATGACCTTCCTGGGCATTGACGAATTAAAAAAATTTCTCCATGTGGTGGTGGTATCGGATCTGGGTGAAAGCAAACCCGATGAACTGATACGCTTGTCTGTAATCCGGGCCAGAATGTGTGAGCAATGCGGGCAAATACTCAAAACCCATTTTACCACCGAGGAGTTGTTCACCATCGGACTTTTTTCATCCATGGATGCCATTCTGGACCGATCCATGGCAGACATCCTCAATCAGATCACCTTTTCAGACAAAATCAAAGACGCCCTTTTGGGCCGAAACAAGCACTACACCATGCTTCACACACTGGTCGAAAGTTTTGGAAAAGGCCAATGGGATCACAGGCTTTTTACATTGATGGACGGCCGGAAAATCATTGAAAAATTACCGGAATTTTATAAGGACGCCCTCCGGATGGCAGATTCTTTTTTTGTCTGATTTTATCCCAGGTCCGCAAATTTCTGAATGCAGGCAGGATAGAGTTCCCACTCTTGTTCTAACCCTTTTCGTTTGACATCCTCCAGGGTGTCACCCTCCGCAATTTCAAAGGATCGCTGGCCAATGATGGGCCCTGTGTCCTCTCCGTAATCAATAAAATGAACCGTGCATCCGCCGACCTTGCACCCGTAACGGAAGGTGTCTCCATACCCGTCTGTCCCGGGAAATGACGGCAGAAGGGCCGGGTGGATGTTCATGATTCTATACTGGCCGGGAATTGTATTCATCCGGTCGATAAAATAGGGGGTCAGCACCCGCATGAAGCCTGCCAGGACCAAAAGATCTATCTGAAAGGAAAGAATATGGTCCAGGAGCAATTTTTCCGCAATGGCCCTGGATTTTAAAAAAAAGTCAATCCTGTCCTTTTCCATATTCCCTGCCATCAATTGCTGTTTTCCAAGAATCTCTTGGAGGTTAAAATCAGATGGCAGGTCCCCCGGGTCAATGCCCTTTTTGCAGGATCGGATAATCTTGGCATAATCCACCACAAAGGTATCGATCCCTGCCTTTTGGGCCCGTTCAAGCCCTTTTACACCAGGGGTGTCCGAACCGGTGAAAAGGATTCTGGCATCGATGCGACCGGCTGTGCAGGCATCAATTATGGCCTGAAGGTTGGTACCGCCTCCGGAAATCAAGGTTCCCACATTTATGGTTTTGGCCATTCTCTTCCCCCCTTATATAAAAGTATTTTTAAGATGTCACGCCGGCATGAAGAACAAATGCGCCCATCTATTGGTTGCCGTATCCGTTCTGCCCGCCGCAGTCCGGACACTCCCAGGTGATCCCGTTGCAGGTCATGCCCCATTGGTTTTCGTACATGCACGCCTGGCATATGGAAAACCCGCACCGGCACTGCCAGCAGAACATAAAGGATTCCCGGCAGCAATGGCAGCTCTTATTTTGTTTTTGTCTGAGTTTTTCCCTTCTGGCACGCCCGTTTTCGGCCATCATAAAATTACCTTCTCCTTTTTTTGAAAAGATAGTATATATGCCCTTAATTTAGGAAAAATTCAATCTCCAAAAAAGGTTATACTAAAAATGGCAGATTCAAAAAAGATATTTCTCATTGACGGCAGTGCATTTTTATACCGGGCCTTCCACGCCATTCGCTCCCTGAGTACCTCCACGGGTCATCCCACCAATGCCACCTTTGGCTTTACACGAATTCTTCTCAAATTACTAAAGGAAAATACACCTGAGTATGCCGTGGTGTTCTTTGATGTCAAAGGCCCCACCTTTCGCCACGCCCTGTACGACCAGTACAAGGCCAACCGCCCCCCCATGCCCGCAGAACTGGCTGTCCAGATACCCGATGTCAAACGAATGATATCAGCCTTGAACATCCCCATTGTCCAGAAAATGGGGTATGAGGCCGACGACCTGGTGGGCACCTATGCAGACCTGGCCCAAAGCCAGGGCTTTGAGGTGGTCATGGTCACCGGGGACAAGGATTTTATCCAGCTGATAACAGACCATTGCGTGCTGTGGGACCCCATGAAAGACACCATAACGGACGTGGCCGCTGTTAAGGAGGAGATGGGGATAACGCCGATTCAGTTTATTGATGTCCTCGGCCTTGCCGGTGATACGGCTGACAATATTCCCGGGGTCAAGGGCGTGGGGCCCAAGACCGCCATCAAGCTCATCGCAGAATTTGGCTCCATCGATAATCTCTACGAAAACCTGGACCAGCTTAAAAACAAGAAAAAATTGTATGACAGCCTTTCCGAAAGCCGGGAAATTGTGCTGTTAAGCCGTACCCTGGCTGCCATTGACCGGAAAATCAAGGTCAAGGAACCCATTGAAACGTTCAAACTTCCTGCCTTTGATACCCACAAAGCCTTTGAATTGTTCAAAGAACTTGAATTCAAAAACCTGACCGCCGAATTTGCCCGGAAAGCCGACAAATCCAAAAAAATCTACAAATTGATCACCCTTGTCCATGAAATGGAAAAGCTGGCAAAAGTTCTTGAAAACAAAGAAATTTTTGCCATTGATACCGAAACCACATCCAAACATCCCATGGAAGCCAAGCTTGTCGGCATCTCCTTTTCCTATATGGAGGACACAGGATTTTACATTCCCATTGCCCATACCCATGAAAACGGCATTGAGCAGCCGTGTAAAGAAGATATTCTGCGTATTTTCAAACCGGTTCTGGAAAATCCGGACATCCAGAAAGTCGGTCAGAACATCAAATATGACTATATTGTTCTGGCCAACTACGGGATACAGCTTGCCGGCATCGTTTTTGACACCATGATTGCTTCCTACCTGCTCACCCCCGGTGTTCGGGGGCACAGCCTTGACAGCATTGCCATGAACCTTTTCGGATACAAAACCATTTCCTACGAGGACATCACCGGGAAAGGCAAAAACCAGATCGGGTTTGAAGAGACGCCCATTACAGATGCCGTTGATTATGCAGCCGAAGATGCAGACCTAACCTTCATGGCCTATGGAGAATTGAAACGCCGGATCCAGGCCAAAGAACTCACCCACCTCATGGAAAGTCTTGAGGTACCGCTGATTTGCGTACTGGCAAAAATGGAAATGCAGGGAATCAAAGTAGACGCAAATGTCCTGGCCCATTTGTCCGTCACCTTTGAAGCGGAGATGAAAACCCTTGAACAGGAAATCTATGATCTGGCCGGAGAAGAATTCAATATCAATTCTTCCCAGCAGCTCGGTGTCATTCTTTTTGAACGGCTCAACCTGAAAACTGGTAAAAAAACAAAAAAGAAAACCGGGTATTCCACGGATGTGGAGGTGCTGACCCTGCTTGCCAAAACCCATGAACTGCCTGACAAGCTGCTCCGCTACAGAACCCTGGGCAAACTAAAATCCACCTATGTGGAGTCCCTGGCCCAGTTAATTCATCCTGAGACCGGCCGCATCCACACCTCTTTTAACCAGACCATAACGGTCACCGGCAGATTGTCCAGTTCCACACCCAATCTCCAGAATATTCCCATCCGGAAAGAAGAAGGCCGGCAGATCCGGGAAGCCTTTATCCCGGAAGAAGGAAACATCCTTATCTCGGCGGATTATTCCCAGATTGAGCTCCGGGTCCTGGCCCATTGCGCTGAAGATGAAATATTGATTGAGGCCTTTAACAATAATGAAGACATCCATACCCGGACCGCCCTTGAAGTCTTCCAGGTGATCCCTGCTTTTATCACAGATGAATTGAGAAGCCAGGCCAAGGCCATTAACTTCGGCATTGTATACGGCATGAGCGCATTTCGCCTCTCCAATGAATTGAATATCAGCCGAAAAATGGCCACAGCCTATATTGATAATTATTTCAAACGGTATGCAGGGGTAAAGCGCTTCATTGACAAGACCATTGAAGAGACCAAAAAAACCTGTGAAGTTGCCACGCTTTTTGGCCGGAAAAGGCGGCTGGACGATATTCGGTCCTCCAATGCAAATCTGAGAAACTTCGCCCAGCGGGCCGCCATTAACACCCCCATCCAGGGCAGTGCTGCCGATTTGATCAAACTGGCCATGATCCAAATGGATGCGGCCCTGATTAAAAACCAGATGGCCTCAAAAATGCTGCTATCGGTCCACGATGAAATTATATTTGAAACCCCGGCCGAAGAAAAAGACCAGCTCATTGCACTTGCCGGGAAAATCATGGAAAATGTTTACCCCCTTAAGGTCCCGCTGAAAGTCAATTTCGGAGTCGGTGCCAATTGGGCCCAAGCACATTGAAAAGAGCCGTATGAATACAAAAGGAAAGCCCCCCATGGAAAACCAGCGCGTCGGGATTATCATAAAAAACGAAGCCCATGCCCAGAATAAAGCCCGGGAACTGATCCAGATGCTGGGGGACAAATGTGTGGTAATTGATACCCGAAACCCGGCAGACGCCTCTCTGCTGGAGGGTCTTTTATGCCTTATTGTATTGGGAGGAGACGGCACTTTTCTAAGTGTTTCCCGGTTCATAGAAGACAAAAAAATCCCCTTGATGGGGGTAAAATTCGGGGAAGTGGGGTTTCTTGCCGAGACCACAGAGGAGAACCTCCATGAAGCGGTTGACGCGCTGTTCAGGGGAGATTATATCCTCCGGGAGCGGACACGGCTGAATATCAAAGTGAGACGCAACGGAGAACAGATCATTGACGTGGATGTCCTCAATGATGCCGTGATCAACAAGGCGGCCCTGTCGCGCCTTGCCTCATGTGCGGTTTACCTGGATGACACATACCTGACCACCTACAGGGCAGACGGCCTCATTGTGGCAACGCCCACAGGATCCACCGCCTATTCCCTTGCTGCCGGAGGCCCCGTGGTACACCCGGAAGTGCCCTCCATTATTTTAACCCCCATTTGTCCTTTTACCCTGACCAACCGCCCCTTGCTTATTCCGGACACCACCCGGGTGGAAATCCAGCTCCAGGGAAGTCCCGAACATATGATCCTGACCCTGGACGGCCAGGAGGGGTTTGCAATGGATCCCAAGGATAAAATATATATCGAGAAAAGCCGCAATGCACTCCAGATGATATCCCTGGAAGAACAATCCTATTTCAAGGTATTGAAAACCCGGCTCAAATGGAGCGGCGGCAGAACCTGATTTTTCCGGTATTGCAAAACAGACTTGTCAGGCAGGGCTGTCCACCATTCCAAGCATTTCTTCGGCCAGGGTTAAAAGGACAGCTGCATTTTGATCCACCTTTGCAGCCCCGGCCTCGACACCTTTTGCCGTCTCTTTCAACAGGGAAATATCATGGGAAACCTGTTTTAATCCCTCGTCATTTTCCCCCATCATCTGATTTACCGACATAAATCCTGCAGAGGCTTCATTGATATTTTTGGCCACCTCATTGGTTGCGGCAGACTGTTCTTCCACAGCACTGGCAATACCTTCCACCCGGGTGTTTGCTTCCCGGACAATCCCGGTGATGGCCTCCATCTCTCCTGTGGACCGCTGGGTGGCTTCCTGGATTTCTTTTACCTGTCGACTGATTTCACCGGCAGATCCGGAGGTCTGGACTGCCAGCTCCTTGATTTCCATGGCCACGACAGCAAAGCCTTTCCCGGCTGTCCCAGCTCTTGCCGCCTCTATGGTGGCATTCAATGCCAGAAGGTTGATCTGTTTGGATATATTCCCGATGGCATCTGTAATTTTATTAATGGCTGTGGCAGATTCTCCCAGAATGGCCATCTGGGCTGCGGCCGCCTCGCTTTGGGCAACGGCCCGGGTTGTAATTTCACAGGTTTTTTCTGTGCTTTGGGCAATATCGGTTATGGTGGCGGTCATCTGTTCCGTGGCCGAGGCAATATTGGAAAAATTATTCGTGGCCTGCTCCATGAGAGAGACCATGGCCGTTGAATTGGTATTGATCCGATCGGAAATCCCTGCCACACCCGATAATTTTACGGCCATATCCGCTGCATTTCTGGTCATATCCCCTGAAAAACCTGACAGATTTTTTGAGGTCTGGTTCAGATGGGCGGCATTGTCATGCGCCCCTTTAAACAGTGTTTCCATGGTAACCGTGCCCGACTGAATTTTTTCATTGTTCGCCATTCCCTCCCAATACCAAAGATAATTGTCTTTGGCCATGCGGATAAACATGAACATGGAGAACGCACACAAAACACCCACACCAATGCCCAGGGAAGATCCGTTGGAAAACCCCCACAGGGTGAGGGGCACCATCATGACCAGTGTAAAATTCCGAGAAAGGGAAAAATGAGGCCCCAGGGAACTTGTGGCACCGGCTGCCAATCCGCAAATGATCACAAGGGTGAAAAACAAGGGCCATTCAAGGGGATAATAGATGGCTGTCACCAGGCCGAAGATTCCCCATAACACCCCGGATACTAAATTAAATCCTAGAATGATTCTGACCCAGGTGTCGGGTGCCTGGTCAAATTTATCCGGTACTTTTTTGGCCATAATGATCCGAATGCCGGAAATGGCAAAGATGAGCACCCCGAACACCCCCAGGACCATTCCATGGTCTTCTCTCATGGGGGTGATAATGACAACAAACAAGAAAAGGGCAAAATGCGCAACCACTGAAGTTAAAGACCGTTTGGCAAGGGCCAGCACCTGTTCTTTTTTGTACCTTGCAATTAACCCTGAATCGACCGTTTGTCCCATAAAAGACCCCTTAACATGATTAGAAACACATGCTTTTACATAATAACAATGTTCACACGTTTCTCACAAACAGCTCCGTAAAGTCAAGAAAAAACCAGACCTGCCGCCCGTGTGACTGCCGGGCGAATAAGAGCGTCTAATCGCCCCCGGGGGGGTGCTGACCTGGAACAGATATTTTTAAAAAAATATTTTCCATAAATATTTGATGTCTGTGCCCGGATATATTATTGTAATCCATAACCAAAGAAAGAGGACCATAATGGGAACATCGTTTAAGGATCAGCTTCTAAAAGCCGGACTTGTCAATAAAAAACAGGTTCAAAAGGCCGGGCACGAAAAAAACACCAACCGGAAAAAAAACAAAGGACAAAGCGCCTCTCCTGAAGAAAACAAAACCCGCCAGGAACAATTGGCCAAAGAAAAACACAATATACAGCTCAACCTGCAACTCAATGCAGAAAAACAAAGGCTTGAGAACCTCTCACAGGCACGGCAGCTCATTGAAACAAACCGGTTGCCTTTGGAAGATTACGATGAACCCTATTATTTTGCCATGGGCAAGAAAATTAAAAAATTATTTGTTACTGAAGAAATAGCAAAAAAACTCAGCTTTGGACAATTGGCCATTGTCAAACTTGATGAAAGTTTCCAGATTGTGCCGGCCAGGGTGGCCCATCAGATCGCCAGCCGTGATCCGGAATCCCTGGTGGTGCTGAACACCCCGGAAAGCTGATAAAAAAAACCATGGTCGTCACGGCATCAATTTTTTTATCAACGGATCATTTTTATGGAAAATATTGCATGTCTCGGTTTTTCCGTCAAAAATCAGGACGGCATTGCCAGAGGCCAGGCTCTGATAGACCTGGCGCACCTTGGTTTCCATGGGCACCTCAAGGGCCCCGTAATCCGTACTTTCCCGGGTGATAAATTCCTCTATCACGCCCTGGAGTGCTTGTTTGCTCAATTGATCATGGGGAATTCGGAAAATCGTCATCCGGGTATCAATCAATAGTTTGCATCGGCATATTCAAGCCACCCGCCCGTCTCAACCAGGGTTTTATCAAATTCGGAAATGGTAAACGGCAGGGTAAAGTGTTTGTCCTGGGAGGTCACCTGAATTGTCGCTGTTTCAAGATCCACTGAAAGAAAGCTATCCCCTATCTTACAGCATTCAAAAAGGTGTTCGATCTGCTCTTTGGGCAAGGCAATGGCCAACATGCCGCAATTGAACATGTTCTGTCTGAAAATCCGGGCAAAACTCTGGGCGATTACCACAAAAACACCGTTGACCTCAAGGGCCCAAGGGGCATGTTCTCTGGAAGAGCCGCATCCAAAATTTTCCCGGGTGACGATCGCGGCAATGTCTTTTAGATCTTTTTGTACATCAAAGCCTTCCAGCGTGAGGTCCTCGAGCAGGTGGGGCCCCATGGCTCTCTTTTCGATCTCCGTGAGGTATTTGGCCGGTATAATTTCATCGGTATTGATATCAGAACGGTCCAGGCACAGGATCTTTCCTTTAAATTTTTTCATCAAGCGCTCCTAATTAACAAAAAGATATGAGTTTGTGATTTCTCCCTGGACAGCTGTGGCCGCTGCCGTGGCCGGGCTCATCAAGTGGACCATTCCGCCACGACCCATGCGGCCGTTGAAGTTTCGATTGGTGGTGGCAGCCGCCACCTCTCCATCTGCCAGAACCCCGTTGCTCATTCCCAGGCAGGCGCCGCAGGTGGGATTGGTCACACAGAATCCGGCATCCATGAAAATTTTAATCAGCCCTTCCTCAAGTGCCATGGAAAATATCTTGGGCGTTGCAGGGGAAACAATTCCCCGGACCGTGGCTTTGATTTTTTTACCCTTGAGCACCTGGGCAGCCACCCGCAAATCCTCGATCCTGCCGTTGGTGCAGGACCCGATATAGACCTGATCCACGTGGGTCCCGGCCATCTGGGACACAGGACGCACATTATCGGGTTTATACCCGAAGGTGGTCAACGGTTCCAACTGACTGACATCAATGGTTTTGGTTTTTGCATACACCGCATCCGCGTCGGATGAAAACCGGGTATAATCTGCCAGGGCCGCTTCCGGGCTTTCGTACTCCTGTTGGATAAAGGGCCACAGATAGGTGACCGTGGTCATGTCCGGCAGACAGATCCCGCTGGTGGCACCGGCTTCTACTGCCATATTGGAGAGGGTCATCCGCTGGTCCATGGTCATTTCAGCGACCACATTTCCAACAAATTCAATGACCATATTGGTGGCGCCATCCACGGAAATCTGGCGAATCACCTCCAGAATAATATCCTTGGCATAGACCCCGGCCTGAAGGGTCCCCTTAATCTCAATCTTGAATGTTTCCGGCAGTTTAAAGCTTGCAACCCCTTTTAAGATTCCCACTTCAAGGTCTGTGGTGCCGACGCCGGCGGCAAATGCACCAAATGCACCATGGGTACAAGTGTGGGAATCCCCCATAATAATGGTAAATCCCGGGCGGACAAATCCTTTTTCAGGAAAAATCGCATGGCATACCCCGTTGTTGCCAATATCAAAAAAATCCTTGATCCCATGGCGCTTTGCCCATTGCCGAAGAATTTTGCCCTGGAGTGCTGTTTTGGAATCCTTGGCAGGAGTGACATGGTCAATAACCGCCTTGATCTTGTCCGGGTCAAACACCCGGTCTTTCCCCCGGGCCACAAGATCCTGGATGGCTGTCGGTGTTGTAATCTCATGGCAGAAGACCCTGTCCAGTTTTAATACGCAGACATCCCCAAAGGGTTCATCCACAAGGTGTGCCTCAAAAATTTTTTGTGCAATTGTTTTGCCCATAATTACTCCTGTCTTTTGTTATTTTCCATCAAAATAATCTTCACCATCCGCAGGGGTGACCACCCAATAGGCCTGAAAAATCATGTCCGATATATTCTGGATCACATGGGGAATCTGGGAAAAAAAAGAGATGGAATCTCCTGCATGGATATCGTAGGTTTCTTCCCCGTAAATCAAGCGGGCACTGCCGCAGACAACAATTCCCAGCTCGCGCCCCAGGTGTCCGTCACCTGCATCTCCCCGTTTTTGACCCGGCGCCAGCTCCAGAAAAAAAGCGCTAAAAGAATGATTTCCCTTTACCTGGCTTTCTCCGCAAAGTTTTTCATATTTAAAGCCTTTCCGCTGATAGATCTTTCTTTCATTTTTCTTGATAATCTCCACCTTGGAGTGGGTTTCATAATCCTTGAAAAATTTAGTGGGGGAAACCCCGTATACTTCCAATAATTGCAGCAAGGTGTCCAGGGAAGGGGAAATTCTGTTTCTCTCGATCTGTGAGAGCAGGCTGGAGCTGACACCAGCCTTGGATGCCACCTCTTTGATGGTTAAATGTCTTGAATTTCTTATGGCCCGTAACAAGGCGCCCAGTTTTGTTTTCATATCCACACCAGACTTAAGTATAATTAACTAAATTTTAAGTATACTTAAGTCAATGGGGTTGTCAATCCCTTTCTCCCCCCAAAGGAATTAAACCGCAAGGATTCATTTTCCCCTTGACCTTTCCCAGAACCGATACTAAAGTTTCGTCTGGAGGAAATGCCACCATGACCATGGAAGAAAAAACGAGCACACCCGGGCAACCGATACCCATTGAGTGTCAAAACTCGCTGGTAACAAAAATTGCACTGTTCCTCAATTATTTAAACAAAGAAAATTATCAGCGCCTGGCAAGGGATATGAATACCACCAGGATCACCTCGGAAGGGGAAGTCCTGAAGCTGATGATGGCCAAGCGGTATGTCCACCCCCAGGACATAAGCGGGCTTAAAAAAACCTGCCTCAGCTTTGCCAGGGCCCAGGAAGACACCCGGTTCGGCTCTTTGTGCATCCAATTTGACTTTTTAACCCAATCCAACCTGAACCTGGCCCTGGAAGAACAAAAAGTCCTTGCTGCATCGGGCAATAATTTGTTCCTAGGTGATTTGCTGGTGGATGCCGGCATGATATCGGAACGCCAGCGAAAACTAATCCTCCAAAAACAAAAAAATGACAATGGCTTCAGGAAAACCGGCGGTACACCGTCCGCATCCACCCTAATGGGTCAGTCGGGCGTCAAGGAAATCAGGGAAATGGCCATCACCATCCGTATTCCCAGTGACGCTCTATCCGCCCACATGATGAAGACCGATCAATTTAACAAAAGCTTCTCCCTGGAGAACCTGAAAGATTTGATAGAGAAAAATGGAATCATATATGGCGTTGCACCGGTTGAGCGCCTCCAGGAATTTTTGGACAATGATGCCTATACAAAAAAATTTTTTGACCTGGCAAGGGGACTTGACCCGGTAGACGGAACCGATGCCCAAATTTTTTATATGTTTGAGCAGGAGCATCTCAAAGCGGGAATGATTTCCAGGGACGGGTCCATTGATTTCAAAAGCCGGGGAGATATCCCCTTTGCAATGGCCGGTGAAATCCTTGCAGAGAAAATCCCCCCAAAAACCGGGAAGAGCGGGGTCAATGTATTTGGGGACGTGGTGCCTCCGGCCAAGCCCCTTGATGTGAAAATCAACTGCGGAAACGGCGTAAAGCTTTCCGAAGACAAGCTGCAAGCGATTGCCCAGGTGAGCGGATACCCGAAACTGACCCAGACGGGCGAACTGATCCTCAATGATGCCTATATCATCAAGGGAAACGTGGATTATACCACCGGTCATATCAAGTTTGACAAAAATATTTTCATTACAGGTACCATTAAAGATGGTTTCAAGGTGGAGGGCATTGATGTGGTTGCCCGGTCCGTTGATGGCGGTATCATTCGGGCAAAGGGAAATGTCTGTGTTGAAAACGGAGTCACAGATGCCTCTATCATCGCAAAAGGGAGTATATCTGCGGGTTTTATTCATCGCTCCACAATTTCCTGCATGGGCGACGTTGATGTACGCAAAGAGGTGGTTGAAACCGAGATGATCATTGAAGGCACCTTTAAAATGCTAAAGGGAAAAATGTATGCCTCTACTTTGTCTGCCAGGGGCGGGGCAAAAATCTGGCAGGTGGGGTCGGAAAAAAGCAGCCCCTCTGTCATTGCCGTTGGGACCTCTTCCTATCTTGAAAATGAATTAAAATTATTAAATCAATTCATAGAAAAAAACCAGGCGTATTTTGAAACCAAAACCTTTGAAAAAAATAAAGCCGACGAGGAAATGGCAGAAGCAAACAGACAACTGGAATCGCTCAAACAATCAAGGCAAGATCTCCTTGTTCAGTCCAAGCAGGCTACAAAAGATTTGCAACCATCACCGGAAAAAGATGATCTTGCAACCTGTCTGGAAAATGTCGGCCAGGAAATAACATCAATCTATGCCCTAAGAGCCCTCCTTGAACAAAAAAAGGAAATGTTTGAAAGAGAGGCTGCCTATTTTTCCAACGCCGTAAAACAGGGGGTTGCGGAAAAATTCAATTTAAAAAGGCAAAACCAGGCCAATCCCCCCAAGCCTATCCTGGATGTCAGCGGCAAACTCCTCAGCGGGACCCGCATCAACGGCCGGTATGCCAAAACCGTTGTTAAAAACGAAATTGCACGGGTCAGAATAATGGAGATGTCCTGTTCCAGCGGAGATGGATCAAGAAAAGACTGGGAGATGATTACCACAAGGCTTTAACCCTGGGCCTGGACATTGAACCATAATTTCCCCTGGTCCTGATATTCTGAAAGAACGCATTCAAGTTCCGAAAAATGGTCGTTTTCCACCTCGATCTCATGGCGAACCGCTTGTGCATACTCGGTGTGGTGTATCACTGCCTGGAACCTGCGTATCTGATTTAAAAATGTGTCGTTCTGACCATAGGATATTTTAACACAAATTTTCACGGTTTTTATCAATTTGACCAGGGGATTGAGGTCAAGGGTCATGTTCACGGCTTCTGAATAGGCCTGGATCAGTCCGCGTATCCCCAGTTTTACCCCGCCATAGTGTCGGGTCACCACGGCAGCAATCTGGGTCATATCACGGCTGAACAATGCATTGAGCATGGGTTTTCCGGCGGTCCCCCCGGGCTCTCCTGCATCTGAACAATGACGGGTTTCCCCCTGTTCGCCCACGATATAGGCCCAGCAATTATGGGTAGCGGTTTTATTCTCCTTTGAGATTTTTGTAATAAACGCCTTTGCCTCCTCGATTGAGGACACAAAGGCAAGGGAACAGGTGAATACAGACCGCTTGATTTTAATCCGGGCACTGCGGGCAGGGTCTGTTACAGCCTTGCCCACTGAATAATAATATTTTTTCCCGCTCATTTCATACCCTGCCTTGGTCTCGGACATCTGAATACTGTGCTCATTCATTTTGGATATCATACAAAACCCCGGTTCATTAAACCAGTGGATTCATTTTTTTATCCCATCTTCTTAACCTGAGTTTACATCTTCGGCCAGTCATTGGCAGGGCAATCGCATCTAACTTTTTAATAACCAGCCTTATACCCGTTCCGGTCGGTGTGCCTTTCTGTCGCTGGATAGGCCAGGGGGCGGGTTGCAGGTATCATGGACAACAATACCTCTATAAATTACAGGCGTTGGCCCTTCGGTCATTGGGGTGCTGTCTTGACATTAAAGACAAATGAATCTACCATGGATACAAATTAAATTTACCCACACAGGGAATACGTATGGCAAAACAAATAGACCCCGGCCAGATTTATGCGGCCTTGCGGAAAAAAATTATCCACCTGGAACTGGCACCTGAAAGCGTGTTAAATTTGAGTGACCTGGCCAATGAATTTAACGTGAGCCGGACGCCCATTAAAGAAGTATTAATTTCCCTTGAATCCGAAGAATGGATCAAACGCCATGGTTCCCATTTCATCGTTACCCCTTTAAGCCTTGAAAGAATCCGGGAAATAACAGAGATCCGAATGGTCATGGAAGTCCAGGCCAATATCTGGGCAATGGAACGGGTGACCCCGGAGGAGATAGTTGCACTTGGGGCAATCCGGGAAAAAATCAATACCTTTACCGAATCCAGCAGTAACCAGAGTATTGTGGATTTTGATTTTACCATCCACCACTTTATCTTCCGGGTTGCCAAAAACATCCACCTGGCCAAAATTCTGGAACGTATCCTGAGTCACTATCTGCGGTTCTGGCTTTCCATCCCCCGCCAGATTGATCACAAAATCTTCTTCACGGAACCCCTTGAGCTGATTGAGGCTATTTGCTCAAAAAACGAACCCCAGATCCGGGAATGCACCGCCCGCCACATTCGAAACTCGGTTGCCCAGATCATGGGAACTCGGTAAAAAGGGGTTAACAGCCAAGCGAGTCTCGCTTCCCTTTGCTCACCAACGCCACGCCATCCAAATTTGCGCCCAAATCCGTTTTGCCGATCCCGATCTTAATTCTCCTGACATATCTGTCAAATTTTGCAGGCCATCCACGCCGGCTCTGGAAATATTATAGTATACCTTGACATGTATGTGTTTTAAATTTAAAATAAATACACAATAGATACTACATGGATTTAGTTTATACAAAAATACAAATTGGAGCCCGCGGATGGAAGATCTTATTTACCTGGACAATGGGGCCACCTCATTTCCAAAACCCGAAGCAGTGTACGCGTTCATGGACAAATTTTACCGGAATACCGGCGTCAGCCCAGGCCGTTCCGGATATGATCTTTCCATTGAGGCAGGCAATCTTGTTGAAAATACCCGGAAAACCATGGCCGCCTATTTTAACGGCAAAGACCCCAGTCGGCTTATTTTTTCTGCCAATTCCACCGATGCCCTTAACCTGGCCATCAATGGCCTTCTCTCTCCCGGCGACCATGTGATCACCACCTGCCTTGAACACAATGCGGTTCTGCGCCCCCTCTATCACATGTCCATTTACTACGGGGTTGAAGTTGACCATCTTCCCTTTGATGAAAATGGCTTTGTGGATCCAGCTGATTTTGTGTCAAAATTTAAGCCCAATACCCGCCTGGTGGTGGTCAACCACGGCTCCAATGTCATTGGAACGGTCCAGCCCATAAAAGAGATCGGCAAGCTCTGCCGGGAAAGGGGCGTGACATTTCTGGTGGATGCCTCCCAGACAGCCGGGAAACTTGCCCTTGATATTGAAAAAATGAATATTGATGTCATTGCCTTTACCGGACACAAATCCCTTATGGGCCCCACCGGTATCGGCGGACTTTATGTCAAAGAAGGGGTGACCATAAAGCATACCAGGGCCGGCGGAACCGGTGTCAAGTCCGCCCAGCGCCACCATCTTGAGGAATATCCCCATAGACTTGAATACGGGACCCTGAATCTGCTGGGAATCGCCGGGCTTTATGCCGGGGTCAATTGGGTTCTGGACCAGGGGATTGACAAAATCCACCACCATGAAATGGCCTTGACCGAGCAGCTCAGAAACGGCCTGAAAAAAATCAAGAACGTTGTTACCTATTGTGCCGATGACCTGACCGACCATATCGGCGTATTGAGTTTTAATATCCAGGGATTCGAAGCCGTCAATACCGCCACCCTGCTGGACGGGGACTATAATATTGCCTGCCGGGCCGGCCTGCAATGCGCTCCTTTGGTCCATGAACAAATCGGAACCGACAAACTTCACGGCACTGTGCGCATGGGGTTTGGCCCCTTTAACACCCAGGCACATGTTGCCCATGCCATACAGGCAATATCGGAGATTGCCGAATTCGCCACAAAAAAGGGTTGATTTTTTTATTTCCTTTGCACAAGAAACCTGATAGATGCCAGTCTATCTGATTTAAATCGTATTTAAGGATAAAAATATGGATGTAACCCGGCAACAGGTAATTGAGACCAGTGCCTTTATAAAACCCCACCTGAAAACATCCGTGGATATCGGTTTTTTAACCGGCACCGGCCTTTCGGAGACCCTGACCTCCCTGGATGTCATTTGGGAAATGGACTACAAAAACCTTCCCAATTTTCCCCGGACCACGGTTGAAAGTCACAGGGGCTCCCTGGTATACGGCACCCTTGCCAACAGAACCATCCTGGTCATGCAGGGACGGTTTCACCTCTATGAAGGCTATACCCCGCGCCAGGTAAGTTTTCCTGTCAGGCTGATGCAAGAATTGAATATCCGGACCCTTATCTTAAGCAATGCTGCCGGCGGAATTAACCTAAACTATTCTGCCGGCGATATCATGCTCATCCGGGACCACATCAACCTGACCGGGAAAAATCCCCTGGCAGGTCCGGAAGAACCTGCCTGGGGGATCCGGTTCCCGGACATGACCCGGGTCTATGATCCGCATCTCATGGCGCTTGCCCGGCAGGCAGCCGCTGCCAATGGGATTGCCCTCAGGGAAGGGATCTACACAGGACTGTTGGGCCCCAGCCTGGAAACACCTGGGGAAACACGGTTTTTAAAGGCCATCGGCGCTGATGCCGTTGGTTTTTCCACCATCATGGAAGCCATTGCCGGGGTCCATGCAGGTATGAAAATACTGGGACTTTCCCTGATTACCAATATCAATGATCCCGATGCCCCGGAGCCGACCACCCTGGAAGCGGTAGTGGATACGGCGAAAAGGGCATCGCCCAAAATCAATTGTCTTCTCGGGGATATCATCGCCAGAATGCCTTAAAAAGCAGCACCCCAAAATCGGTTCAGGCAGAATGGGTATCCAGAATGCTTCTGAGGGTGACTGATAATGCCTTAATTTCCACTGGTTTGCTTAAAAACCCCTTGATCCGGGAGGCATCCTCCTGGTGTTTGTCGATAGAGTCTCCCAGGCCGGTACACAGAATAACCGGCAGATCGGGATTGATTTCACAAATTTTCTTTGCCAGGTCAAATCCGCTTAACTCCGGCATGGTCAAATCGGTAATGACCACATCAAAGCCTTTGGGATTTTGGGAATACGCGGACAAGGCCTTCAGGCTGTCGGTAAAGCAGGTGACGCCATACCCCAGCCTTTCAAGCATGTGGGTGTGCATGATGGCAACCTTTTCATCATCATCCACAAGCAAAACATGCTCCGTTCCCGGTTCCACACTCAGGTTTGAGCGGATCTCTTCCCAGGCATCCCCCCGATGCCGGCAGACCGGGAAATAGACGGCAAACTTGGTCCCACGGCCCTTGTGGCTGTCAACCCGGATATAGCCCCCATGGCTTTCAACGATACCATGCACAACCGAGAGCCCAATGCCGGAACCCTTTCCCTCTTCCTTGGTGGAAAAATAGGGTTCAAATATATTGGGGATGATCTCCTCGTCAATGCCGTGGCCGTTATCTTCCACGGACAAGCAAACATAGGGACCGGGTTTTATGCCCTCTTTCCCCGGGGTCGACGGGCGAATCTGGACCCTTACCAGGGAGACGTCCAGGACCCCGCCCTTTTCTTCCATGGAATGAAAGGCATTTGTCACAAGATTCATAACCAATTGGTTCATCTGGATGGGGTCTGCCATGATATACCCGCACTCTTTTTCCACAGTGATATTGACACGTATGGAGGACGGCAGAAAAGCCCCGGCAAGGCCCATGGCGTCATCCACCATACTATGGGCCTTTACAAGGACCCGCTTATGTTCCTTCTGGCGGCTGAAGGTAAGGATCTGGTTGACCAGATCCTTGGCATGCCTGGCACATTCGAGAATAATACGGATGTGTTCTTTTTCCGTTCCCCTATTCTCGGTATCCATGAGCAACATCTGGGCATAACCGGAGATGGGGGACAGCACATTATTAAAATCATGGGCAATGCCCCGGGCAAGGGTGCCGATTGCTTCCATTTTCTGGGCATGGAACAATTGCCTTTCCAAGGTCTTTCTCCGGGAAATATCCATTGCCATGGCCCGAATCTCCACAATCTTATCTTTTTTATCTCGGATGGCATCAATGGAAAGACTTACCCAGACCTTCTCTTTGTTTTTTCGGACCATGTCAAGTTCCATGTCTTTGACATTGCCCCCTTTTTCAAGGGCCTGCAAGATTGAATGGAAATTGAGATCCTCGTCTTCCTGATTGACAAACAGGGGTTGACCATTTTTCCCGATTAATTCAGGCTTATCGTATCCCAGCAACAGACAGGACTCCAGGTTGCACCGGATAATATTTCCGCCAGGGTCCAGGGAAAAATAGGCAATGGGGGCATGTTCATAGAGATCCCTGAACTTTCTCTCATTTTCGGCCAGATCAAAATAGGCCTTGCGCAGATGGGCCTCCTTCCGCCAAAGGAGTTCAGCTCCTTTTTTGCCCTTTAATTGTCCAAGATACTTAAGGGAAGAGGTTTCAACCAGTTTGATGAGCAGGTCAAGGCGTTTCCTGAGTTCTTTTTCCCTGACAAACCGATTGTCTCGGGTCTCAAGCAGGGCGATATCCGCCGTATTGAGAACAAGGATGCCGTAATCCGGCAGGATGATATAAATGGAATTGCTCGACTTAAAATGTTTTACAATCCGGGTATCCACCTTAATTCCTTTTTCCGGCCGATTCATCCGGATACCGTCATAAATGAAAAAGGGGATATAATGATATCCGTTGATACCTGTTGTTTCACGGACAAACCGCCCCGTATCCGGACAGATAATAACACTGATTCCTTTTTTGTAATAATCTGCGCAATTTCTCAACACATAGGCGATAATGCCATCATTCTCCTGGCGTTCCCCACCCGGTGCCGTCTTATAAAAAAGGACAGGACTCAATTTCCTTGCCGCCACAATGTAAGTGCCAAAAAGCCTTAGAAAGAAACCGCTAACACCTTTTCCGTTCAATTTGTTCAGGATCCCGCGGTCCCACATATTGGTGGGTAAAAATTTGATCCGGGTTTCATTGGTACCGTATAAAATCCCGCTCTGTTTGGCACCAAGCAGATCAAGGGAGATGGCCAACAGTTTTTTCCAGGGGTTTCCCCGGTTGAAAAATTCTTTTTCTATTATATGAAGATTCAGTTTTTTCATTGCCCCTATTTCCTAAAAACCCTATGAAAAGAAAGAGACCGACAGAACAGGATTGCATCCATATAGACCACAAAAACCCCGGCCGGGTCAAGGGGAAACCTTTAAAATTAATGCTTCAGTGACTTGGTGCCGAACACCTCCTCCCAAGCCTCCTGTAAAAACAATCTTGAAAAATTTACGCTTATGTTTTATCATATGGTTCATCAATAAAAGGGTATCCAACAGATCCAACAGAACCTTTTTTCCAGCAGGTTTCCATCAACCCACCATATTTAAGGGTAATACATGAGAATAGTAACAAGACCGGATTTTGACGGCATTGTCTGTGCCGTTCTTCTCCATGAGGCTGAAACCATTGATTCAGATATCTACTGGGTTGAACCCAGTGACATCCAGAACAAAACAGCCATCATCAAAACAGGGGATATCATTGCCAATCTTCCCTATGACCCCAGGTGTTCCCTCTGGTTTGACCACCATGTCTCCAACCAGCCGGGCAAAGAAGTCAAAGGCGCCTTTGGCATCGCCCCGTCTGCTGCCGGCGTTATTTTTCACCATTATCGGCAGCAGGGAAAATTTGCAGGCCGGTTTGATGAGCTGATTGCGCATACGGATATGATTGATTCAGCAGATCTGACAAAAGAGCAGGTGCAATTTCCGGAAAACCACCCCTACCTTCTTTTGTCCATGACCATCCAAAACCGGGGGGAAAGTGACCATGCCTATTGGAACAAGCTGGTCTTTATGCTGGGAAAACAGACCATTGGTAGCATTCTTGAGGATCCCCAAGTGCAAGACCGCTGCAATGGCGTGATCCGGGAAAATGCCGAATTCAGCCGTTTTTTACATTCCCACACCACGATCATGGAAAATATTTCCGTCACCGATTTTCGATCCCTTGACAATGTTCCTTCGGGCAACCGCTTTCTGACCTATTCCCTGTTCCCGGACACCATTGCCAGTGTTAAAATACGATACCTGGGACCGGATAAGTCCAAGGTGCTGCTCAGTATCGGCCGCAGTATTTTTAACCAAGGGTGCCGGGTCAACATCGGCAATCTGCTGGCCCGGTTCGGCGGCGGCGGCCATGCCGGTGCCGGCGGCTGTACCCTTGAAACGGCAATTGCCCAGGAAAAAATAGATCAAATACTGGATATCATGAGAGCCAACCGGGAAGAAAAATGACACATATCTGGAAAAAAGAATTTCAAATAGAGGATCTGAACCGCTTCAGGGAAGCATCCATTGTGGGCCATCTGGACATAAAATTTCTGGAAAAAGGAGAGAATTTCCTGAGCGCAACCATGCCGGTTGACAAAAGAACCGTGCAGCCCATGGGAATCCTCCACGGCGGCGCATCGGTGGTTCTGGCCGAAACCCTTGGCAGTGCAGCCTCCTATATGACCCTGGACGATTCCTGTTATAGTGTGGGCCTGGAGGTCAAGGCCAACCACCTGAAATCCATATCAAACGGATCGGTAACAGGCACGGCCAGACCGGTCCACCTGGGAAGAACCACCCAGGTCTGGGACATTTGTGTTGAAAATGAAAAAAACGAGCTGATCTGCGTTTCACGCCTGACCATGGCGGTGTTAAAAATTTCCCCCGGCCCGGGCAGTTAAAGACAGGCAAATCCTAGCGCCATTGTCTCCCAATGACCGGCCGCCCGGACCGCCTATACTTTTTCCTTAACACTTTTAACCTTGTCGGCCATGGTCTGCTCCCGGTCAATGCGGGTGCCGGCCTTGATGGTGGTGGTGATCCTTGGAGCACCCATGCCATGGATTTGTTCATGGCATTGTTTTACCACATCAAACACGGCGTCCCACTCCCCCTCGATGTTGGTGCCGTAGGCATGGAGTTCAGATGTGAGACCGGCTTTCTGAATAATTTTCTGGCAGACTGCCACATACTTGGAAACAGAGACCCCAACACCCAGGGGAACCACGCACAAATCAATGATGACCTTCATTCTTAACTCCTTTTCTTGGGAATAGCCTTTCTTTTTGTTTTGGCCAGTATACCGATTTATCCGTTTCGGGGCAAGGGGCGCCCCTTGCATAGAGAAAACACTTCTTAATAAAGAGGGTTCATATTTTTTGCAATTTTCCCGCCGATCTTGTATATCAGACGCTTATGGCTTAAGCGTTTCCCTGCCTAAGGGTGACCAAAGGCTATGACCTGTGAATCGTTACAAAAAGGAATCCCATGGGACCCCATAAAATAAGACAAATGATGAAAGCCGAGCGGGAAATGGCCCAAAGACGTTTCCGGCGACAGCGGAACAAAAATTATTTGGCCGTCCCCGGGATACATGACTGCATCCTTGTGCTGGACCACCTCAAGCCCTCCTATAATATCGGGAAAATATTCAGGAGTGCCGAGGCCTTCGGGTGCCGGGAAATCCATTTGGTGGGCATTGATTTTTTTGACCCGGCGCCCGGCATGGGGGCCTTTAAATGGGTTCCTACGGTCTTCCACGACCAATTTTTCACCTGTTATGCGGACATTGTCGCCAGGGGATATGTCCCCTATATCCTTGAACCCGGACAGGGAACTCCTGTGACAGCGTCGGCCCTGCCCGAAAAAAGCGCCTTTATCTTTGGCCATGAAGAATTCGGCATCAGTTTTGATCCGGATCTGTTTCCCGAAATACACCGCCTGACCATCCCCCAATATGGCAAATCCCAGAGCCTGAATGTGAGCGTGGCTGCTTCAATTATATTATACGAATATGTCAGACAACATGGCCGGAGCCCGGCATGAATCAGACCAGAAACAGGGAACAAGCCATAACGGCAAAGATAACACCGGCAAGATCGGCTGTCAGGGCTGCAGCCAGGGAATGCCGGATTCTGCGGATCCCGGCAGCCCCGCAATAAACCGCCATCACATAAAAGCTGGTTTCCGTGGACCCCTGCAGGGTGGAGACCAGAAGGCCTGTGTAAGAATCCGGGCCGATGGCCGGGTCATTGATGATGGAGGCCATGATGCCGTAAGCCCCGGATCCTGAAAGGGGCCGCATCAAGGCCATGGGCAATGCCTCGGGGGGCAGGCCGAAATGGACAGTCACCCGGCCCAAAAGTTCCACCAGCATACCAAGGCCGCCCGAAGCCCTCAGCATGCCCACGGCGACAAGAATGGCCACCATATAGGGAATAATCCGCAGGGCAACCTGAAACCCGTCCTTGGCCCCTTCCACAAAAACCTCATACACCTTGACCCCACGTACCAGGCCGAACAAGAGAAACCCCACCATGAGAGACGGCAGTATCCAGGGGGAAAAGGAAGCGCCGAACAGAACGGATACGGGAATCACGGATATAAGTCCCACCAGGGCGAGGCCCGACACCCAGAAAGGATACCCCTGGTCTTTGACCCGGGACAAATCAGAACCCGGCAAGGGCAATGAATCTGTTTGAATAGCCGCATCCAGACTTCCGCCCGGAGAGAATCGCTGGAAAAGCCGGGCTGCCAAAATGGCCACAAGGGTGGACCCAATGGTGGCAAACAAGGTGGTGGGCAGGATGGCCGCAGGATCAACAGAGCCGGCCGCAGCCCTGAGGGCGATCACGCCTGTGGGCAGAAGGGTGACACTGGAGGTGTTGATGGCCAAAAACAGGGCCATGGCATTGGTGGCGGTTCCTTTGTTGGGATTTAAGGTGTCCAGGGCCTGCATGGCTTTGATGCCAAAGGGAGTTGCGGCATTGCCAAGGCCCAGGGCATTGGCCGACAAATTGAGGATCATGGCCCCCATGGCCGGGTGGTCCGGCGGAACATCGGGAAAGAGCCGAACCATGAGGGGACGGATCAGTTTTGCCAGGATCCTCAGCATTCCCCCCTCTTCCACCACCTTCATCAACCCCAGAAAAAGTGTCATCACCCCCACAAGACCGATGGCAAGCTCCACGGCACTTGCGGCCGAATCCACCATGGCCGTGGACAGCAATTCCATGGGAGAAGGCGGGGAAAACTCCTGGGAAATCTGCTGAAATCCGGCAAAAATAAATGCAAAAAAAACAATGACCACAAATACCTTGTTCATAAAAAATGCGCTCCTGGAAAATGAATCTGGGCAATACCTTATATGGGTCCGGTAATTTTTGTCCAATACAAATTTATTTATTTGCTCCCAATTGGAAAACATTGACAACAAATGCCTTGTTTCATTATAAAAGACCCATGGAACAGACCTGTAAATGACGACATCTTAACCAAAGGACATACCCATGCAAACACCCGATGTGGCAGAATATATTGTCAGCTGGCTGAAAACCTATGTGGAAAAATCGGGTTTAAACGGGTTTACCATCGGGGTGTCCGGCGGAATAGATTCTGCCGTGACCTCAACCTTGTGCGCCAGAACCGGAAAACGGGTACTGGCTGTAAACATGCCCATTTTTCAGGCAAAGGACCAGGTATCCAGAGCTTCCGGGCACATCGCCTGGCTCACCAAATCCCATGACAATGTCACGGGGATTGATATGGAACTCACACCGGTATTCGAACAAATCCAGACCCATTTTCCCAAGGATATCCAGGACAATCTGACCATGGCCAATACCCGCTCCCGCCTCCGGATGATGACCCTGTATGCCTTTGCCTCCCATCACAGGATGCTGGTGGCCGGCACCGGCAACAGGGTGGAAGACTTTGGGGTGGGGTTTTTTACCAAATACGGAGACGGCGGTGTGGATATTTCCCCCATTGCCGACCTGATGAAATCCCAGGTCTATGCTCTGGGCCAATTCCTGAACATCAGCCAAACTATTTTAACGGCCCCGCCAACGGACGGCCTATGGGCTGACGACCGCACCGATGAAAGCCAGATCGGCGCCACCTATGCGGAACTGGAATGGGCCATGACCTACCTGGACTCCCAGAAAAATTTTGAACACCCCCAAGACCCTCGCCTTGATAGCCGGCAGAAAGAGGTCTTGTCCATTTACAAACGATTCAACCGGGCCAACAGACATAAAATGGAACCCATTCCCGTTTGTAAAATTCCGTCTGAACTGAAAGGATAATCCACTATCGACCCGGCAGGTGAGTGGGGACTGACCTGCCGGGCAATCTTGGATACGGCTCGGTGATCCGTCTTATTTATAATACCCGTCCAGAAAAAATACTTGTCCGGTTCCAAAGAATTGTAAATTTCTGAAATTAAAACAGTCCAATTTTCAATTATCTGGGAATCCCTTTAGTATAAGAGTGGCTTTTGCTAATCCTATCAACATAGAATGTTTCTAATAACTTGACTGTTTGAATATCAAATTTAATTTCCCCCAACCACAAGATATGGGGTCTGGATTCGATTCAAAAACGTGAAAATTATGAATACAAGTACCCACCAGTTGGATTTGGTTTACCATCACAACTGGCAAAAGAAGTCATCGTCTTTTAAACAAAGGCTTTGGGTATTTGATAATAGACACATTAAACACCTTTTTACTATTTCAAAATTACTAAAGTTGTGGGCTCCCATCCTGACAATAAGAAAAAAATTTACGATCTTCGATTAACATGTGTTCACTGACCACCTGGATAGCAAGATAATCAAAAATTTCTGTTATCTCCAACTGCCCTTCTTTGTGGCGTTTAGCCATTGTCAAAGCTGTATCGGTGAGTGCCTGATGCATTTGCCGGTGTTCTTCAACATTTGGATATGCGGATTGCTCAATAATTTTCTCCTCAGATTTAAAGTGTTCTGAAACATCATAAATCAGTTCTTCGATATACTGCTGACAAATGGCTGCTTCCTGTCGGTCGATCATAGCTGTGAGCAATCTGTTTGATCGGCCAAATAAATTTCGGTGCTGTTCATCGATCTGTTTGTTCCCACATTCATAGGCTTTATTCCACTTAAGGCGGATAAAACCTGTATGAAGAGCCTCTTCTTGAATGTCATTCTCTGTGAGGGTGTCAACCAGAACCGTACAGTTTCGACCTGTTGATTTTGCCCTATAAAGAGCTTCGTCTGATTGGTTCAACCGATAATCAAGCGAGTGGTCATTTTTTGAAAAGGCGACTCCACCAATACTTATAGTTAATCTCACCACCCCTTTATCCGTTGTCAGGATATGTTTTTCCACAGATCGCCGCAAACGTTCAGCGATCTGATGACCTATAACTGCGTCTGTTTTGATCAGCAGTATACTGAACTCCTCGCCTCCGATCCGCCCAAAGATATCAAATGATCTTAGCTCGGAACTACAGATTGCCGTTATCTGTCGGAGTGCCTCATCGCCGATGCTGTGGCCATAGGTATCATTAATATTTTTGAAATAATCAATATCCATTATCAAAAGAACCATGGGCTCATTGTAGCGCCCGCCACGTAAGATTTCCCTTTCTGCGAGATCATAGAACCGTCGACGGTTACTGATTCCGGTTAACATATCTTCCGTGGCCTGCCGGACAAGTTCTTTTTCCAAAAGCTTTTTTTCTGTAATGTTCTGGATCTGAGAAATGAAAAACAAAGGAGAAGCCTTTTCATCCTTTACAAGAGATACACTGAGTAGAATATATATGGTGCTGCCGTCCTTATGAAAATATCGCTTTTCCATTTGATAGGTTTCCAGCTCACCGGACAACATTTTGTTTACATATTGCAGATCTTGCTCAAGATCGTCAGGGTGAGTTATATCCTGAAACGTCAACTCCATTAGTTCCTTTTCGTTGTAGCCAATCAGATCGCATAACGCCTTGTTAACCATAAGCCAGCTGCCATCCAGAGCCACAAGAGCCATTCCTATAGAAGCAAACTGGAAAGCACTGAAAAAAAGTTTATCGTTTTTAAGCAGATCTTCAAAATTATCAGATTTCATAAATCCTCATGTGGTATAAGTAGATTTCTCCGAATGCTGGCCACCACAACCCATTGATATTCGTTTAGAATCAGTTTATTAATAATCTTTTATTGTTCGATTCGTATGAGAATAACATATTTAAAAATAGGGTGCTTGGATAATTCCTTAATTTTTTTTGAAGTATTACCATTTATAGATGGCATCATCTGTCGCTGTCAATATTTTTGAAATGGGTATGACTGGAAGAAGTAGTATGGGGTGGTTTGTTCCAAACCCCTGGCGAGCTTTATAACGTGTAGGGCACCCTTTTTATCAAAAACTCCCACCACCATATCTGGTATGCGGCAAACATTTATCCCGAGTGTATGAGAATCAGCGAATTTGGACAATAACCTTCCCTTACAAAAACAGGCACGGCTCATGAGGATTTTTTTGGGCAATTATGTGTGATGAACAAAGGTTTCCAGGCATCGGCAGGGTGGCCGGACAAGTAAGTTTTGTTTTGATCTTGACCCCAACGAAAAGATGACATACGGTCCCCGCATGAATCTGAAACGATGGTTCTGACCGGACCCCAAAATTTAGGAGTTTTGCATTGGATTTTAATTTTTCCGTGTTCAGTTTTCTGCTTCTTTTCCTGACCGGCCTTGTTGCCGGATTTGTGGATTCCATTGCCGGTGGCGGCGGGCTGATTTCCCTGCCCGTTCTTTTGTCCCTGGGAATCCCCCCCCAGATAGCCCTTGGCACCAATAAACTCCAGAGCAGTTGCGGCACCCTGGCCGCGGCCGCAAACTTTATCCGCAGGGGCACGGTAGATTTGAACCAATGCCTCCACGGCATTGTCTTTACCTTTATGGGCGCCGTATTGGGGGCCTGGACCATCCAGCAGATAGACGCAGGGTTTATCCGGCATATCATACCGGTGATGCTCTTGTTTGTCTTTTTTTACACCTTGTTTTCAAAGGACCTGGGAACCCGTTCCGGCCATGCCAAAATGGATAAAAACCTTTTTTTTACCCTCTTCGGCCTGGGGCTGGGATTTTATGACGGGTTTTTCGGGCCGGGCACAGGTTCTTTCTGGACCGGGAGTCTGCTCATCTTCATGGGAATGGACATGACAAGGGCGGCCGGCACCACCCGAATCATGAATTTCACTTCCAATGTTGTGGCCCTGTCTGTGTTTATTATTGGCGGAAATGTGCTGTATTCGGCAGGAATCTGCATGGCGGCAGGCCAGGTCATCGGCGCCAGAGCCGGCTCGGGTCTGGCCATAAAAAAGGGGGCATCCTTTATCCGCCCTGTTTTTCTCACCATGGTCTTTTTAACCATTGTCAGGCTGATGTATGTAAATTATGTTTAATGAATTCCACAAAATAGGCGCCCAAAGCCCATCATTTGGGAAAGCCGACCTGCTTATGGCGTCTTTGGGAGTTATTCCGGGCTCTGTCACCCCCTTTGCTGCCGTAAACATAAAGGCCCATAACGTTACCGTCATCCTGGATGAAGAGATGATGGAAAACAGGCTGCTTAATTTTCACCCCCTGGTCAATACAGCCACCACGACCATTTCCCCCCGGGACCTGATCAGGTTTCTGGAACATTGCCATGGGACGCCGTCCATCATCCGGCTTTGATCTCCGATCCCGGGACACTGCCCATGGCCGCGTCTCCCAGAAACCATCAGATATTTAAGGGACTCGAAAATAAAGATTAAGTTGCCGGTCCATCATCTTTCAACCGGTCTAAAACCCGGGATGCTATGGTTTCAAGGGTATAGGGCTTGAACAAACAAGGAACCTCCCCTAGTTTTTCCGCCCTTGCCAATGGGTCTGGATCGGAAAACCCGGTGACAAAAAGTATTTTCTGGTTCGGATACAATTTAAGGATCTGTTCACAGGTCTCAATCCCGTCCATGCCCGGTGCCATAATAATATCACAGACAATAAGATCCATGGCCTGGGTCTTAAGAAGGGCAAGGCCTTCTTCTCCGCTGGCACAGCACCAGACCCTGTATCCCAGCCGGGTCAATAATTTTTCTGCGATCTTAAGCTGGTCTTCCACATCGTCAATGACCAGTATTTTTCCATGACCGCCCGTGAACTGTCTTAACTTATTTTCAGTTCTTTCTTCAGCAAGAGGTTCAAAGCTTGCCGGGAAAAAAATCCGAATAAGCGTTCCCTCTTCAACAACAGAGTCCACCCGGATAAAGCCGTTGTGGTCGTTTACCGTTCCCAGTACCACGGCCATACCAAGGCCGGTTCCGCTCCTGCCCATTACCTTTTTAGTATAAAACGGTTCAAAAATAGATTCAATCTCCCGGGCGGCAATACCGATCCCGGCATCTTTCACCGAAAGAACCACATACTGGCCTATGGGTATCTGGGAAATACCCTGGATCGGTATTTTAAGGGGCTCCGGCCGGTCAAGGGTTTGGGCCTGAACCTGTATAAGGATCTGACCGCCCCCGGGCATGGCCTCTGCTGCATTGGACACAAGATTCATGAGGGTTCTGGACACATGGACCGGGGACCCCTTGATGATCAGCGGTGCGGCATCATACCGGGTGGTTGTGGTTACCAGGCCATGGTTGACCGCAAGTTGCCCGTACTCGGGACTGTGAAGATATGCCTCTGTTATCTGCCGGAGATCCATGGTCATGGACACCGGCACGCCCCGCCGGGAGAGGGTCAGCAGATCATCCACAATGGCAGCGGCTTTGATGCCCGCTTCCCTCACCGTCTCAAGTGGGGGCCTTAAAGGGTCGTCTTTCTCCATGTCCAGGAGGATCAAATCTGGATAGGTCACAATCCCGGACAGAATATTGTTCAGGTCATGGGCAACCCCTGTAGCCACCCTGCCCACTGTCTCCATTTTAATGGCATGGTGAAGTTTTTTTTCAATTCGGTCACGGTGGGCTATTTCTGCCTGGAGGCGCTGGCTTAAGCTCCTGTATTCCCCCTCGGATCTCTCTAAATCCGCCCGGGTCTCCGTCAGATTTTTCAGATACTCTTTGCGAACCATTACCGCAAAAAAGGATAAGAAAGAAAACAAGGTCAAAGAGGAAAGAAACCGGATAAGATAATCGGAATGCTCCGAAAGGAAGGCTTTATCCTGCCAGAGCAAAAGGCACAACAGCAGGATAAAGGCAAACGCAATCCATCCGCCTTCCCGGTTCGGCATCCAGGCAAAAAGGAGAAAAACAAACAAGAAGGACCAGGGAGAAATATCCAGCTGGTGTAAAACGCCTATCCCATATACCAGATAAAGGCCGAAAATTATGAACTGGCAGCGGATGACAGACCGGAATATGCGAATTTTGACAAGATCCGGCAAGACATTTCGAATACTGATCAGCAGCACAAGAAAACACAACAGCTGAACCGTTAAATTGGCACTGGCAAAATAGCGGCCCGTGAGCAAACAATAGATATTAAAGCCGAAAGAAGTGGGAACAAGGGCGTAGAGAAAGGCATTCAAGGCCCAGGGATGATCCAGGATCTGTTTCTCAATAGGGCGTATGGACAATTTGTTTTGGAAAGCTTCCATGTCAGGGTCTTTTATTGGATTTTTCTCAAGTTTATCTCCTTTAACAGATAATTCAGGGTTTTAAAAGAAGGGATTTGCCCGGGACCCAATATACTTGTGATGTCCCTCTCCTCCCGGTTGTCCGTATTGACTTCTCCTGCCTCCCATACTATGGATGGGTATCATAAATTTACGATTTTTTGGAGGGTCCCATGGAAAACCTAAAATACAAGGCCTTTATTGTAGAAGAAACCCATGAAAAAACCTTTGTCCATACCGTGGGGGAAGCCTGTACCGACGATCTGCCCCAGGGAGATGTCCTTGTCCGGGTGCGCTATTCTTCCCTGAACTACAAGGATGCCTTGTCTGCCTCGGGCAATCGGGGGGTTACACGGCAATATCCCCACACACCGGGCATTGATGCAGCCGGCATTGTGGAACACAGCCGGGCAAAAGAATTTAAACCTGGAGATCCTGTTATTGTGACCTCCTATGACCTGGGCATGAATACCCCGGGCGGTTTTGGCCAGTATATCCGCGTCCCCGGCGACTGGGTGGTTCCCCTGCCCCAAAATCTAAGCCTGGAACAGAGCATGATCCTTGGCACGGCCGGGTTTACGGCCGCCATGTCCGTTGAACGATTGATTTCAGGCGTTACCCCGGACCAGGGGCCGATTCTCGTGACCGGCGCCACCGGCGGGGTGGGCTCCCTTGCCTGCGCCATCCTGGTCAAGCTGGGATATAGCGTGGATGCGGTATCCGGAAAGCCGGATGACGGATTCCTGAAAAGCCTGGGGGTAAAAGAAATCATTTCCCGAAAAATTTTTCTTGAAAAAACCGCTCCCCCTGTTCTGAAACCCAGATGGGCAGGTGTTGTTGATACGGTGGGCGGCGAGATCCTGGCCACGGCCATCAAATCCACCGGGTCCTGGGGAATCGTCACCTGCTGCGGCAATGTCGCCTCCCCGGACCTGCCCATCAATGTCTTTCCCTTTATTTTAAGGGGGGTCTCTTTGATCGGTATTGACTCCCAGCATTGCCCCATGCCGTTGCGGCAAACCCTCTGGAAAAATCTTTCCGCCGCCTGGAAACCCGACCAGCTGGAAAACCTGTGCTCTCGGATTGGTCTGGATGATTTAAGCCCCGGCATCGAGAAAATTCTCAAGGGACAGCTGCGGGGGAGAACCCTGGTGGACATGGGGTGAGATTCGGGGGAACCCATTGTCTTTGTGTCGCTTATGGAACCTGTGGTCTGCACATAAAAAACCGGGTATTGACAATCCCCCTGGATTTGATAGACATGGATATGGGAAAAATTCACTGATTATTCCCATTTGTCACCAGGTGCGCAATCGTTATTAATCGGCCATTGCGGTCCTGTGTCCGTGCATATCAACCGACAAGCATAAGGAGATACCCCATGAGTACACCCAAACATTGTCCGGGTTTTGAAAATTTTAAGAACCTGAAGTCCTTTACCTGCAAATGCCCCAAATGTGATACGCCAAAGGAAATTTTCTCCGATGAATTTGAAAAAAAACACAAATGCAGCAAATGCGGGGAAGAAATTGATTTTACCTCCTGCACCTATGATGCGGGATAACCATCCCTTCCCTGCCAGGCATCATTTCCTGGCAGGGAAATCGTCATTTGGGTTTTAATCCGATATTATATTCTTTCATTTTTTTATACAGCAGGGTTCGATGAATCCCCAAAAGGCCGGCTGCCTTGACCTTATTATACCCGGTTTTCGCAAGGGCCTGATAGATTGCCTTGACCTGGGCCTGGGTCCGGGCATTTTTAAGGCTTGCCCGGGTGGGCTCCAACACTTTTTTGTCTGAAAAGGCCATGGAAAACGGCAGGTCTCCCTTGTAAATCATCCGGTCTTCCGACGCATACATGGCCCGCTCCAGCACATTGGACAATTCCCTGACATTCCCCGGCCAGTCATGGTTGAGCAACTCCTGCTCCGCTGACCGCTCAATCTTTATTTCCAAAAGATCGGCTTCCCGGGTCATTTTTTCGAGCAGGTGCCTGGCAATGGGAAGAATGTCTTCCCTCCGTTCCCGCAAGGGAGGAATTTCAATGGGAATGACATTGAGGCGATAAAACAGGTCTTTGCGAAATTTTTTTTCCCGGATCAGGGCCTCAAGATCCTGGTTGGTGGCACAAATCACTCTGAAATCAGACCGGATGACCCGGGTACCCCCGATTCTTTCAAATTCTTTTTCCTCCAGGACCCGGAGCAATTTGGGCTGCATCTCCAGGGGCAGGTCTCCCAGTTCATCCAGAAAAATAGTTCCCTTGTCTGCCAGTTCGAATTTCCCGGGCTTTCCCTTGGCCTTTGCCCCGGTAAACGCCCCCTCCTCATACCCGAACAATTCCGATTCCAGCAAATCCTTTGGAATGGCCGCGCAATTGATCCGGATAAAAGGATAAAGACTTCTCCGGCTGCCGTGGTGGATGGCCTGGGCAAAAAGTTCCTTGCCCGTGCCGCTCTCTCCGGTAACCATGACCGTGGAATCATTTGCCGCCGCCTGGCCGGCCTGCTGTTTCAGATATCGGATTTCCCGGCTTTTTCCGATAATGCTGTCACAGGTGTACCGGGTGGATCTTAAATCAAACAATTCCTTTTCATAGGCTTTGACCTTTGATTCCAGCAGGGACAATTTTCCGGCCAATTCCCGGACTTCGGAAATATCCCTGAAAACTACCTGGCCATAAACGGCAATCACGCGTCCCTCTTTTTTAATGGGAATTCGCTGGACCACCATTTCAGTGCGGTTGATGTGCTGGGATTGGTTGATCTCCGCTTTTCCCGTGCGGGCCACCACGTGCATCCGGGTATTTTCAAAAACTTCGGTACAATGCTTGCCAATCTGTTTTTCAGGATCAATTCCCAGGAACCGGCCATAGGGTTCGTTCAAATGGGTGATCCTGCCCTGGGGATCTATGACCGTGGCCCCATGGTTGATGCTGTTAAAAATCAATTGATACATTTCCAGCTCTTTTAAGAGTTCCTGTACCGACCGCTCCTTTGGATCTGTTGTCATTGTAATGGCCTCCAAAATCTTTGGTGTATCAAACTGTCTACATGTAGATTTTATGCTACGCCTTATTCCCTATATTTTGTTTCTCGTCCAAAGTCGACAAAAAAGATGTTTTCTTTAAATTATAGCGGGTTATGGAAAAATATTTTCTAAATCCCGTTTATGGTCTGAAAGTTGCTCTTTTTATAAACAGGCTCGGCTTTCGGACCCAAAGCTGGACCGTAAAAAAAACAAGAAAGAACCGACTGACAACAGGGGCAACCCCAAAAGGAGAGGACATGAATATCCAGGAGCCTGAAATTTTAGCCTACGAAATTCTGACCCTTAAAGACAAGAATTTCAATCCGGAGAACGTCTGCATTGTTACGGGAGCCGGGAGCGGCATTGGACGGGCAACCGCCATTGCAGCCGCCAAAAACGGGCTCCGGGTTGCAGGCCTTGACATCAATGAACAAGAGGGGCAAAAAACCTGCAGGGCGGTTGAATCCCACGGAGGGAAGATGACCTTTATCCGAACAGACCTCTGTGACGATGATGCTGTGGCAGCCGCAGTGGCACAGGCCGCAACCTTAGGCCAGATAAAATATCTGGCCAATATTGCAGGGATTCAGCACATTGACAGCATCGAAAACTTTCCCATGGAGACCTATGATCTCATGCAGAATCTCATGCTCAGAGCACCCTTCCTGTTGTCCAAACTGGTGATTCCCCATATGGAAAACAGCGATGACAAGATCGGTGTCATTGCCAACATGTCCTCCATCCACGGCCATATCTGTACCAAACACAAAGCGGTCTATAACCTGACAAAATTCGGACTCCGGGGGTTGAGCCAGTCTATCTCTGCCGAAGGAAACGGCAGCATCCGGTCTTTTACCGTGAGCACGGGTTTTGTAAAAACCCGGCTCGCCCTGAACCAGATCTCAGACCAGGCAAAGCTGCGAGGGATCAACCGGGATGAAGTCATTGAAAATGTCATGCTGGGAAAATCCAGAATCAAAGAGATGATGACCCCCATTGAAGTAGCCAATATAATCCTCTTCGGACTTTCACGCCATGCCACCTACCTCATCGGCGGGGACCTTCTTTTTGACGGTGGATCCGTTCTGACCTATTGATCCTTCCCTTTAAACAAGAATGGTCCGGAAATCAGGGTGGATTGTGGAAGATCGCAGGAAAATATAAATCTGCTATTGATCTGGCGGCCGTTATTTCCTATGAATGAATTTTTGATCTGCGTTTATCGGTTATACTGCCAACTTCAAATGGAGGCATCAGATGAAACAACAACTCTCTTGGACATGGCGCTTGCTCATTTGCACGGTTCTGATGGCATGCAGCACCAGCAAACCCATTGCCCCCCTGGCAGAGACAGCAGCCGGCCCGGTCTATCCTGACACCCGGTTCATTGTAATTTCGGATCTTCATTTCTATGACACCGACCTGGGGGCCAAGGGGAAGGCCTTCCAGAAATACCTGGACCAGGACCGCAAACTGCTGGTCTTAAGCGATGAAATCATTGGCACGGCCATAAAAAAAATTGCCCTGGATCCGGCTGATTTTGTTCTTGTGGCCGGCGACCTGACCAAGGACGGGGAAAAAATCTGCCACCAGGGCGTGGCCCGCCACCTCCAGGCCCTTAGAAAATCGGGCAAACAAATTTTTGTGGTGCCGGGCAACCATGATATCAACAACCCCGATAGTGTCCGGTTTGCAGGCGACATCACCGAACCTGTGCCCAGCATCGGTCCGGCTGCCTTTGAACAGATCTACCAGGACCTGGGGTACGGGGCCGCCATTGCCCGGGACCCCGATTCCTTGAGTTATGTGGCAGAACCCGTAAAAGGCTTGCGCTTGCTGGCCCTTGATTCCAACCGGTACAAAGAAAACCAGCCCAACCACCATCCCATTATCGGCGGTGCTTTTTCAGACCAGACCCTGGAATGGATCCAAACCCAGCTCATTGCCGCCCAAAAAGAAAACAAGGCCGTTATTGTCCTCATGCACCACGGCATCATGGAGCACTATCCTGCCAATGAAAAATTCTATGAGGACTACCTGGTTGCAGACCGTGAAAAGGTCGCATCCCTGTTTGCAAGATACAAGGTGACGCTTGTCTTTACCGGCCATTTCCATGCCCAGGATGTGACCCGGGAAAGAACAGAGGATGGAGACATCTTTGACATTGAAACCGGCTCCATGGTCACGGCCCCCTGTCCCTACAGGGTGGTTGCGCTTGGCAAGAATACCGGCGGCAACACCAGCGCCGTCATTTCCAGCCGGTTTATCACCGCCATTCCCTCCCTTGGGGAGGGGTTTGCCGATTATGCAGCCACCTATGTATTTGAAGGAACCAAAAAAATGGCCAACACCGCCCTTGGCAAATACAAGGTTTCAAAAGAACAACAGGCCCTTATCAACTCCCAGGTGGCCTCTGCCTATTCCGCCCATCTTAAAGGAGATGAGACAAAACCAGATACCGCCATTGACACAACCGGGTTTGGATACTGGCTCAGGTTCGTAGCCTGGATCCAGGAAGATTTGATAGACGGCTGGTGGACCGACCTAGCGCCGCGGGACAATAATCTTGTGATTGACCTGGCAACAGGCAAGGTAACAGCCGGGGAATAGACAGTCAGGGCCCCTTCCCCGGCCAAAAAAAATTATAAAAGGTCTTTTACCCGTTTCATGGCACAAAAATCACCGCACATGGTGCAGACCCCTTTTTCAGAGGGCTGGGAGGATTCCCGGTAGGCAAGGGCCTTGGCCGGATCAATGGCCGCCGCAAACTGGCCTTCCCAGTCCAGGGCCACCCTGGCCCGGCTCATTTTAAAATCCAGTTCCGCAGCGCCCCCTATGCCCTTGGCAAGGTCTCCTGCATGGGCCGCAATCTTTGAGGCCATGATGCCTTCCTTGACATCTTCTATACTGGGCAGCCGCAAATGCTCGGCCGGGGTGACATAACAGAGAAAATCCGCCCCATGCATGGCGGCCAGAGCCCCGCCGATGGCAGAAGTAATATGGTCGTATCCCGGTGCAATGTCCGTATCCAGGGGGCCCAGCACATAAAAGGGGGCGTTGTGGCAGAGCTTTTTCTGGAGTTTCATGTTCATCTCCACCTCGTGGAGGGGAACATGTCCCGGTCCTTCGATCATCACCTGGACTTTCTTTGCCCAGGCGCGCTTTGTCAGCTCGCCCAGAGTGATCAGCTCCTGGATCTGGGGGGCATCGGTTGAATCCATGATGGAACCCGGACGCAGGCCGTCCCCAAGGCTGATACACACATCATGCCGCTGGCAGATACCAAGGAGCCGGTCAAAATACTCATAAAAGGGATTTTCATTCCCGGTTTTTTCCATCCACTCAAACAAGATGGCACCTCCCCGGCTGACAATGCCGCAAAGCCTGGGGTTGGTCCGTATGCTTTCCACGCATTTTCGGGTCAGGCCGGCATGGATGGTAACAAAATCAATCCCGTTTTCCGCATGGATTTCAACGGTCTCAAACCAATCGTCAAGGGTGATCTCTTCGGTAGGTTTGCCCGTGCGTGTCAGGGTGTCATAAATGGGCACACTGCCGATCATCACCGGCACTTCCCTGACCAGACGTTTTCGAAAACCCTGGGTATCCCCGGACACACTCAGGTCCATGATGGCATCTGCCTTGTATTCCAGTGCCAGCATGGCCTTGCTCATTTCGCTGTCAAAGGAACAGACATCCTTTGATACTCCCAGATTCACATTGATCTTGGTTTTAAGGCCTGCGCCCACCCCTGCGGCCCTGAGACCCACATGATTTTTATTGGCCGGAATGGCAATACGGCCACTGGCAACCCCGTCCAAGAGCGCTTGTCTCGAAATGGATTCATTTTCAAGCACCTGCTCCATCTGGGAGGTAAAGATGCCTTTTCCGGCAGCATCCATCTGTGTTGTATAGGGGTTATGCATGGGCTTCTCCTAAAAGGGCTTTGATCTCGTCTATTCTTTGTTTAATGTCTTGTGCCCCAATGATTTCGGTCACAAGGCAGATTGTTTTAGCCCCCCGTGCCACCACCTCCCGAAGGTTGTGGCGCTTGATCCCGCCGATGGCCACAAAGGGGATGGTATGATTTTTTACAACATATTCAAGGTAGTCAAACCCCACGGCATCACAGACATCCGCCTTGGTCTGGGTGGCAAAAATGGGTCCCACCCCGATATAATCGGCCCCGTCTGCCATGGCGCGCCGGGCCTGGGCGGGCGTATGGGTGGAACACCCCACCAGCATGCCCCCGGCCAGTTCTTTCACCACAGGAACCGGCAGATCATCCTGGCCCTGGTGGATGCCGTCGGCCCCTACAGCCAGGGCAATGTCCAAAAAATCATTCACAATAAAGGGAACCCCGGCATCTGCGGTAATTTTTCGGATCTGCCGGCATTCTTCCAGCATTATTTTCCGGCTCTTCTGATCTGATTTTTCCCTGTATTGAAGGATATCGATTCCACCCTCCACCATGAGCCGGGCGGTCTCCACATTGGAGCGGCCAAGGGAAAATTTTTCTCCCAAAATCCCGTAAACACCTTGGGGAAAAATGCGGTTGGCTTTTTCCTGGGACCCTCGTATTTGATTATCCATTTTCTGACTCCTTCACCTGTTTCAATATGATATCGGCCATCAGGGCAGCCACCAGGGCAATTTTGGGTGCAAACAGTGCCAGATCCCCCATGTCTGAAACAAAATCTCCCACTATCTTACAATTACCAAATCTTTTAACCCCCACGTCCATATTTTCTCCCGCAATGCCCGAGGCGCAAACCACCTGCTTGCCGGAACCTGCCATCTCTTCAATGAGCATCTTTTTGGATGCCGCATCGTCAAACCCTTCCACAACAATATGGCAGTCTGCAAACAACCGGGAAGCATCTCCCGGCCCCATACGCCAGGAAACAGCCTCTATGACCATGGTTGGGAAAATATTCAATAGATTTTGTTTCAGGCAATGGGTTTTAAGCCGGCCCGTCTGGTCAAGGGAATAAAACTGGCGGTTCAGGTTGGAGGCCTCCACCCGGTCAAAATCCACAATCCTAAGAAAGGGAAGGTTTGCCTGGGCCAGGTGCCGGGCCACATTGGACCCTATGCCGCCGATGCCGGCTATGCCGACTTTCATCCTAAAACATCTCCCAGTCTTTAAATACCGGCTGATACCCGCTCTCCTGGATCATCCGGGTCACCGCTTCCACACTGCGGGTATCGGTCACTTCAAACTGGACCGTGGTGTCCTGGGTGTGGACAACATACCCGCCCACATCGGTTCTGGACCCGGCCGAAAAGCGGGTGGCCCCCAGATGAACAAGCCGATCCCGAAAAGGGGCGGACTCCCGTGTGGAAATGGTAATGCCAAGCCGGGGCATAAACAGGCGCCAGGCCAGCATACACTGGACGAATCCCTTGTCCGACAACAAATTTTTCGGCGCAATCCCGCCTGCAGCCTTTGTCATCCGGGGCAGGGACAAGGAAACCTCCACATGGGGAAAGGCCTGCTCCAGGTATTTGGCATGGACCCCGGCTATAAAGGCTTCCCCCATGGGGTCTCCCAGGCCGAAGAGGGTGCCGATATTCACCGCCCGAAACCCGGCCCTGGCACCCCGCTCCGGGGTCAAAAGCCGATATTCATAATCCGCCTTTCTCCCCCTTGGGTGGACCTCTCCATAGATCTTTCGGTCATAGACTTCCTGGTAAACCGTTAAAGAATCTGCACCAGCAGCTGTCAGGGCCGCATAGGCATCCTCATCCATGGGAAACATTTCCAGGCCAATGGAGGGAAAATATTTTTTCAGAATTTTCATGGCAGCCGTCAGATAGGACAGAGGCGTTTTGTCCGGTGCCTCCCCGGTGAGGACCAGAATATGGCGGATCCCCATGGCGAAGATGGCAGACGCTTCCCTTTCTATTTCTTCCAGGGACAACTGGGTCCGCTTAAAGCCCGTGCTGGTATTGAACCCGCAATAGGTGCAGTGATTGGAACAAAAATCCGAAATATACAGGGGTGCATAAAGTCCGATGGTCCGCCCAAAATACTGGCGGGTGATCTGCTGGGCTTTTTGGGCCATGACTTCCATAAAATTTTTTGCCGCCGGCGACAAAAGCGTCAGCAAATCCTGTCGACCCAAAGGGGTCCGGGCGTCAACCCGGTCCAGGGTTTTTTGGACATCCCCCGGCCGGACAGCCTCAAAATAGTCTTTAAACGCAAAGGTTTCAAATTCTTTTACCAGGTCTGTAAACGGCATGGCTACTCCCTTAAAAAACCGGTTAAAGGAGAGGAAGCCGTCGCCCCTTTTCTCGTCCCGGCCAGGCTGGCCAGAAACGCCATCCGACCGGCCATCACGGCCAGGGAAAAGGCTTTGCCCGCAAGACAGGGATCTTCGCTGGTGGCAATGGCCGTATTGACCAGAACGGCATCAGCCCCCATTTCCATGGCTTCGGCAGCCTGGGAGGGCCTTCCAATGCCCGCATCCACCACCACCGGCAGCTTGCTGACCTCGATAATTCGTTGTATCATAGCTCGCATCTCAAGGCCCCGGTTGGACCCGATGGGAGACCCCAGGGGCATGACCGCCGCAGCACCCGCATCGTACAATTGCTGGGTCACGGTAATGTCAGGCATCACATAGGGAAGCACCACAAATCCTTCTTTGGCCAGAATCCGACAGGCCTTGAGGGTCTCATGGTTGTCCGGCATCAGGTATTGCATGTCCGTGATCACTTCAATCTTGATAAAGTCGCCGCATCCTGCCGCCCTTGCGATTCTGGCGATCCTCACCGCCTCGTCGGCAGTTCTGGCTCCCGAGGTATTGGGTAGCAGGGTAACGGTCTCCGGAATGTGGGCCAGGATATTTCCCTGGTCAGCCGTGGGATCCACCCGTCTGAGGGCCACTGTGATCATCTGGGATCCGCTGGCAGCCAGCATGGGTGCAATCAGGGTTTTGGATGCAAATTTCCCCGTACCTGTAAACAGCCGGCTTGAAAAACGTTTATTGCCAAGGATCAATACATCTTCTGCCATCTTCATCCTCCTCCCACAAAGTTCAACAGCTCTATGGTATCATTGTCTTTGATATGAATTTCTCCCCAGGACGCCTGTTTTACGACCTCATAATTATATTCAACAATCAGGGACAGGGGATTTAAGCCCTGTTCTGCCACAAGATCCGACAAAGAACGGCTGGTTGTCTCCACAGGGCTTCCGTTCAGGTTTATGCGCATAGCTCCTCCATAAAAAAACACAACTGGTTTTGTCCTGAACGGGAAAAAAATGTATGTACCGGGGAAAAAAAGAAACCGAAAAAAGACTTTCAAACTGACAGCACTTTCCCTACGCCGGTACTAACCGTATCAGGTTCTAAGGGTTGAAGTGCAACACTTCTCTCAGCCGATAAAAGCACCCCCAGTGAACTAAAGCCCGAGGATAAACTAGTTGCCCCCGGCAGTCAAGCGGATATATCCGTCTGGGACCAGGACACAAACCTGATTCTTTCCATCCGTGTCCGTGGATACAAAAGGGTGTGCCTATCCGGCTAATTCAAAACAAAAAGCTTTGTATTAGTATTGTTACTATTCCATAAAATCTATTAATTTTACTTGTTTGAATCTTTTGGGTATCTTGAACACAGGTTTGAGCACTGAAACTTCTAAATCAAGGATAGGGAATGCTGCTGACATTTTTAACAGGCATGGGAACCGGCGGGGGATTGATCATCGCCATTGGTGCGCAGAATGCGTTTGTGTTGAGCCAGGGCGTCCGGAAAAACCATTATATCCTGATCCCCCTGATCTGTGCCGTGTGTGACGCTATTCTGGTGGCCATCGGCGTTGCCGGAGTCGGCACCTTCATTGCCTCAAGCAAGCTGCTGTCCCAGGTGGCCGGCATGGGCGGGGCTGCCTTTTTGTTCTGCTACGGGGTGAGCTCTTTCCGGTCTGCAATCAAAGGGGCCCACCTGGAGGCCAACCAAAAGACAGAGACCTCGCTTAAGGCAGCCGTTCTCACAACCCTGGCGGTAACCCTTCTCAATCCCCATGTCTACATTGACACCATATTGCTCCTGGGCAGCATTGCCGGCCAGTTCCAGGCTCCCGGCCATTTGGTCTTTGGCGCCGGCGCTGCCACGGCATCCTTTATCTGGTTCTTCACTTTAAGTCTTGCCAGCAGACTTCTGGCGCCCCTTTTCAGGAAAGAACACTCCTGGCGGATTCTGGACACCCTGGTGGGAATGGTCATGTGGGCAATTGCCTTTTCCGTTCTAAAGACAAGCCTTTCGGCCTGATAAAGGATACGTCCCTCTACAACAAGCGTCTGACCGCCATCATGCGGCTTCCCTTTTCTGCGTCTGATAATTCATCCCAGGGGGTATCAAAAAACAGATCAAAGGCGTTGGGGTTGTCTTCCAGTTCAAGATCCAGCCAGGACATGGGATTGAAATTGCCGGTGGTATCTTCTTGGGCCGCTGTCTCAGTCGCTTCCCGCACATATGCCATTAATCCCTCTTCCGGACGTTCCTTTGTCGGTTCTGTCTTGGCAAAGGGATCATATCCCGGTTTTTTTATAAGTTCTCCTTTTCCCTCAAGGATATCCGGACGGTATACCTTTTCAGCCCAGTCCCCAGGGTCAAATTCCTCAAAAACGATGGAAACAGCGGTCTCTTTGCATTGGGTAACGGCAATAACATCTTCAGCGATTTTATCGGCAAGTGCCTTTTTCTGCTGGTCGGATCTTCCCTTATACAGCTTCACAATAACATGGGGCATGGTGCGTTACTCCTTTGGCGGGGTTAGGTCCTTCCCCAATACCTTTTCAACGGCTCTTTTGATCTGTCCCATACGATCATCAAGGCTGCCGGTATACCCCAGGGCAATCCGAAGCAAACCGGGGGAAAGTCCCATTTCCTGCTGATCTTCGGCAGTGATTTCAGAGGAAGTGGAAGACCCGGAACAGGAGATCAATGTATCAAAATACCCCAAAGAGACCGCAATCAGACCGAATTTTTCTTCGTTCTGCAAAATTTCCATCATCTTTTCCGCTGTGCTTCGGTCTCCGCAGTCCATGGCAAGGATACCGCCAAACCCGAACCCTTGGTTGCACATTTGTGCAGCCAAAGCATGCTGGGGATGATCCAAAAGCCCGGGATAACTCACACGAACCCCCATGCCCTTCAGCATACCGGCGATTGCCAGTCCCCGGCGGCTGTGCTCCCGCATCCGGATTGCCAGATGGGGCAGGCGCTGGATAATATCAAAGGCGACCCGGGGATCCATGGTGGGTCCCAACAGCATAACCCGGCCTGTATGCAGGCCCATCAACTCAGAAACAAATTGTTTGTCCCCGCAAATGGCACCGGCAACCAGATCACTGGCGCCGTTGATATACTTGGTTAATGAATATATCACCACGTCCGCTCCCAGGGAATGGGGGGTAAAAATCATTGGGGAAAACGTATTGTCCACCATAAGCTTGATGTTTCTGCTGCGGGCGATGGCGGAAAGCGCCGGGAGATCGGCAATATTCAGCGTGGGGTTGCCCATGGTCTCTGTAAATATGACCCGGGTCTCAGGGGTAATGGCCGCCTTGACAGCATCCAGGTCCGCAATGTTCACAAAGGTGGTATTGATTTTCATTTGGGGCAGCAGGGATTCAAACAGCGCATGGGTTCCGCCATAAATCGTTTTACTGGCCACAATATGATCACCGCTGCTGCACAGCTGCAAAACGGCACAGGAAATAGCGGACATACCGCTGGCCGTACAGACCGCCGCCTGGGTCCCCTCCATGGCTGCAAGATAGCGGGACAATACATCAACCGTTGGATTGAAATGTCGGCTGTAAAGGAAACAGCCTCCCTGTTCCGGGCCTTTGATGCCCGTAAAAATTTCCGGCATGGTGTCCGGGTGCATTACCGTAAAGGTGGACGACCGTTCAATGGAGGGAACGACGCCACCATGCTCGCCAAATTCTCTTCGGGCTTTCAATAGCGCTTGTTCCGGGTTATAGGATTGCATTTAGTACCTCCTCATTTTTTTGTTATAAGCCCCAGATAAACCTTTGAGATGCTCGGATTTAAACGCCAAACTTCCTGGTTCATCTGTGCCAGATTCGTATAAGTTCTTCACTCGGGCAAGGGCCATACCTGTGACGACTCAATCTTTGAAAAAAGCAGATGTGTTTCGCAACGGCCAAAATCCGGAAGGGATGAGATACCAACCTTGACCAGATCACCGAGTTCCTTAAGATCCATTGCCACCACGTGGAGCAGGTAATCGAACCGGCCGCTCAGGTGATAACAGGCCTTGATGTTGTGTATGGTTTTAATGCTTTTTTCAAAACGCCTGATTTCAGTAGGCTCATGGCAATCCAGGGTAACGGCAACAAATGCCTGGACCATCAAGCCTATTTTTTCAGGGTCGATCACGGCCTGATACCCCTTGATAACACCCGTCTCCTCCAGCCGGCGGATCCGTTCCTGAAGAGTGGTGGCAGGAATCTTCAATTCCCTGGCCATTTCACTTTTTTTTATCCTCGCCCTTGCTTGCAGGATGGCTATAATTTTTTTGTCCACGGCATCCATCGGTTCTCCTCTATTTTACGCATCACAATTTCTAATTGTAAAATGTTTAATAACCCGTTGTCAATAGGTTTTTATGCTATAAAAACTTGATTTTAATAGTTTTTAGTTGTTTATACGAACTTGCTCTGTATTTAACGAATATTTAACTTGCCAGATTTTGGCATTATCCCGGACCGTTCCCCGGCTTGACTTTATCCTCCCGGGACACTATTTTAGTAACCACAATTGACGTTGCTATAAACCTGATTTTAACTTGATTAAAAGAACGGCAAACAAAGGACCATGAGAACAAAAATTATCTCCATAGCCGGAAAATCAAATTCCGGTAAGACCACTCTCCTCGAAAAACTGATTTTTGAATTAAAAAACCGGGGATATAAAATTGGATCTGTCAAACACACCCATGACGGATTTGATTTTGATAAAAAAGGAAAGGACAGCTGGCGCCATAAAAAGGCAGGGGCTGTGGCAAGTCTTGTGATAACAGATACAAAGATCGCCCTGGTTAAGGAAGATACCCGATCCCATCTGGAAAAAATGGAAACCTTTCTGGGGGATACGGACCTGATTCTGGTCGAAGGATTTAAAAAACAGCCCTTGAAGAAAATTGAAATATTCAGAATTGACAGTGACCACAAAGAACCCATGTGCCTGGAAGATCCCAATCTGATCGCCTTTGTAACTGATTCAGAGTTTCGGCCCCAGGTGCCTGTATTCGGGCTGAATGATGTACAAGAGATCGCCTCTTTTATTGAAAAAAACTATTTAACCCCATAGAAAAGGCAGGTGGCTATTTATTCTAATCCCATGACAACCAGAACCCGGCCTAAGCTTTGGGGGATCTTCTTCATCTGTTTGCTATTATGGAGTCCCAATGGGGGTGTTGCTGCCCAGGAAGCTTCCAAAAAAGATGATTGCATCACTATTTTTAACAATGGGAAACTCAACTGGAGCACAGGCCAGGTAAGCGCCGTTGGCAAGGCAAGTCCAAAGGGGAACAAGGAAGGCGCCAATGACTCGGTTCCAGGCTCTGCCCGGGCAGATGCCAGCCGGAATATCATTGATATCCTAAGGCAGATAAAAATAAAAAACACAGTGACCGTGGACCAATATGCCTCCCGAAACGATATCATTCTGGCAGGCATTGAAAAAACCGCCAGAGATGCGGTCATCACCGAACAATATTATTCTTCTGCCCTGGATGTGGAGATTCGCATAAAAACCAGCATTTATGGAGGGTTTCTTCAATTGGTCCTGCCGGACGATATTCGGCAGATATCCAAAATAAACACGGATACTACCGCCGCCACAGCCCATGACCCAAAAAAGCAAATGGGTGAAATTCCTTACACCGGCCTGATAATTGATGCCCGGGGACTTGAACTTGAGCCGATCCTTTACCCCACCATTGTCAGCGAACAGGGCAATGATATTTATTCGTCCCTTTTCATCAGCCGGGAATTTGCAGTACAATACGGGGTCTGCACCTATGTATGCAGCATGGATGCAGCATTGCGGGGTGAACGGATCGGCAGCCACCCCCTGGTATTCAAGGGCCTTCGGAAATCCGGGAATGAAAACGCATCCATTGTCATCAGCATGGCAGATACAAAGCTGATTGAAAAAGCCACAGAGCGGCACCTTTTTTTAAAAGAATGCCGGGTAATTATTGTGAAGGGGCAATAAGACAATTGTCAATCAGACGGGTTTTCCCCACATGGACCGCAAGGGCCAGAAGAATTTGCCTGTCAATGATATCAACAGATTCCAGAGTGTGGGGATCGCAAAAAGAGATATAATCGATCCGGGTGTGGGGATATCCTTTAATAAAAGATTCCATTTGATTTTGAATGACGCCGGACTTTTTTTCCCCATTGGCAATGGCCGCTGCAGCCATCTGGATCGATCGGGAAAGACTTAAGGCCGATTCCCGCTGGTCGGCTGTCAGGTATGCGTTTCTGGAACTCATGGCAAGACCGTCAGATTCCCGGACAATCTCTCCGCCCAGAATTTTTATATCAAAATCCAGGTCACAGACCATCTGGCGGATAATCTGGAGCTGCTGATAATCTTTTTTCCCAAAAATCGCCACATCGGGCATGACAATGTGAAACAACTTGGTAACCACGGTTGCCACCCCCCCGAAATGGATGGGCCTGGAATGGCCGCACAGGTAGCTGGGCAGACGATCAAGAAAAATTTTTGTCTGAAAATTATGGGGGTAGATATCTTCTTTTTGGGGAAGAAAAACAGCGGTCACCCCAGCGGCCTCGGCCAGGAAAAGATCCTTTTCAATGTCAACGGGATAGGCAGCCAGATCTTCGTTGGGGCCGAATTGAGTGGGATTTATAAAAATACTCAAGACCAGTTCATCGCACAAGGGCTTTCCCTTTTCCAGAAGAGAAATATGACCCTGGTGAAGGTATCCCATGGTGGGAACAAAACAAATGGTTTTGTCTTTTTTTTTCCTGGCCTTGGACCATTGCTGCATCAGATTTTTTGTCTTTAAAATTTCCACTATTTTTCAAGTTCCTCTTTCACGGCAATCCCCATGTCCATTATGGTGTAGGGTTTTTTTACAAAATTTCCCGCCCCCAGATCCTGGGCCATTAATACCTCTTCTGACGCTGAATGTCCACTGGCAATAATGGCTTTCTGGTTGGGGTAAATTTTTTTGATCCGTCGATAGGTCTCAAGCCCGCTGATGGAAGGTTCCATAATCATGTCCAGAATCACAAGGTCCACTGGGTTTTGGGTGACAAATGCGACCGCATCTACACCGTCAGCCGCAGTAAAGACCTGGTAGCCCAAATTTTTCAGAATGGTTCCGGCAATTTTCCGCTGATCCGCCAGATCGTCCACAATCAGAACCCGCTGACCCTGTCCCCTGATTTCTTCCAGGGAATTGCTTTTTTCCTTTTGGGGAAGTTCCTGGCGAATGGCCGGAAAAAGAAGTTCAAACCGGGTGCCATTTTCATTGGAAAAAACACGGACATCCCCCTGATGATCCCGCACCGTATTCCATACAACGGTAAGTCCCAGGCCGGTTCCACTTCTTCCCAGTTCCTTTGCGGTAAAAAAAGGATCAAATATTTTCTGGCGGTATTCCTCTGGTATTCCGGATCCGTTATCTGCAACACTCAGCATCACATATTCCCCGGAAGCAATACCTGTCTCCCCTTCCGGGGGGGAATCAACATACCGGTTTGCCGTTGAAATGGTCACACACCCGGCCTGTTTTGTGGCGGTTTCTTCAACCCCGTTGAGCACCAAATTCATGATGGCTTTTTCAATATGAATATAAGATCCCTTAATATTGAGCAATTCCGGTTCCATGACCACCTCTATTTGTACCTGCTGATAGGTGGCTTTTATCTTGTGAAAATCCGCTGCCCTCAAATAGCGTTCCATAATGGTATTGATATTGAGAACTTCCATTTCCGCACCGGTTCCCCTGGAAATGGTCAGAAGATCACTGACCACGTCAGAGGCCTTCCGGCCGGAATCCTTGATCATGTTCAACCCCTGGCGGATTTGGGGGTTAAGGGTCTCATCCATCAACAGAACCTCCGGATAGGTGGCAATCCCGGACAAAATATTGTTCAGGTCATGGGCCACACAGCCGGCCAGAACCCCCAGGCTCTTGAGCTTCTCCGACTGAACCAGTTTTTGTTCAAGCAATTTCTGCTCTTTTTCCTGGTACCGCTGCCGGGTGATATCCCGGATACTTCCCTGGTAAGCATTTTTGCGGCCCAGGGTTTCTTGGGTACGTTTACCGCTGATCTCTATGGTCATCACCATTCCTTTTGCATGGTGAAACCCGGTTTCCAGTGAAAAAGGCTTGCCTGCTTTGATCAGACGTTCAAGCTCCTGCCGCTTCCCATGGGGTAAAACCGTTATAAATGGTTTGCCAATCACTTCCCGGGGCAAAACCCCTAAAACCAAAGAAACAGCGTCCGTTATATAGGAGATATTCAATTGCCTGTCCAGTATCCATAATACATCAGGGGTTTGGTTTGCCAGCAGCAAAAATTTTCTTCCAGACACCTCAAGGCCGTTGATCAGGATAGCCACAGAAAAAGTAAGGGCAAAACTTAAAAAGAAAACAGGCCCCATAACGGCACCAAAGGCCATTGGAGAAACAATTTCCGGAATAAAACCGGGTAAGGGTATCCATTGGAAATTCAGCCAGCCGGCCAGGCCCAGAGTCGTCACGGTTGTCAAAAACGTAATCGTTCCGCCTCTCACCCCAAAAAAGACGGCCCCCAATACTGAAAAGCAAAAAAAATAAATCAGCCAGCTGCCCGGCAACCCTTCCGTGCCAAGGGCCAGAAGGCCCATGGCATAAAACCAGAAAAGGCCCGCCCACCCCCTTTTGGCAAAAGAATATTTTCTAAGAAAAAGAACCCCAAGGGCCCAGAGATACATCCCTGAATAAAAAAAAATCTGTGTCCATTGGCCCGTGTGCAGGGCAGACCGACACCCCAACAAAAAAGGCAAAAACCAGACTGCCAGCAACAGGGAGAAAAACCAGTGAAAAATCTTCTTCTGCCAGTAAAGGAGAAGGGTTTGATTGCCGGTTTGATCGTATCCAATGGCCATATGATTGGCTGTCATATCCGTTGACTTCCCATTTATTAAAAGATAAGTGAAGAGTGTACAATACTTAGCTGATAATGCAATAAATTTAAAGGAATTACCATGAACCCTTATATTCCCACCCGTGAAGATGCCATGGCATTGTTAAAAAAATACAATCGAAAAGACGCCTTGATCCGGCATGCCCTGGCCGTTGAATCCGTGATGGGACATTTCAGTGCACGATTTGGAGAGGATGCACAAAAATGGAAGGTCATTGGCCTGGTCCATGATCTGGATTATGAGATGTACCCGGACCAGCATTGTATCAAATGTATTGAATTGTTTGAGGCCCACAACTGGCCCCAGGAATATATCCGGGCGGTGATCAGCCACGGATGGGGGATCTGTAACGATGTGAAACCGGAAACCTTTCTGGAAAAAACATTGTATGCCATTGATGAGCTCACGGGGCTTGTTGCCAGCGCAGCCCTGGTAAGGCCTTCTAAAAGCATCCTGGACATCACAGCCAAATCCGTTAAAAAGAAATTCAAAGACAAAAGTTTTGCCGCGGGTGTGGACAGGCAAGTGATTCAAAAGGGAGCTTTGTTTCTGGACATGGCGCTTGATGAACTGATCACCCAAACGATTCTGGGCATGCAACCGGTAGCAGAAGAGATCGGTTTAAAAGGCAGCCTCTAGAAAACTCCAAAAAGAACAGACATTGCCGATACCTGTCAAGGCATTGACGACCCGTCCGCCAAATCCCCTGCAGTTTTTTCCGGGTCAGCCCGGAGATCTGCAATGGTTAAAAACACGCAACCACCTGAAACAAAAGCCGATACAATCTTATTCCATATTTTGGCACACCTATTGCTTTAATATCCATCAGCGCAATACGGACTTCAATTTAAGGAAAACAAATGAAACAGGCTTTACAAAAAATAACCAGCACGCTTTCTGATTTTTTTTCCATGGTTTTCAGTTCCGCAGCAAACCATGCTGCTGCACAGAACAAACTGACCCACCATATTGTCGCCCTTAATAAAAAGAGCTCCTCCCGGGAAATCATTAACGAGGTCGCTGTCTGTCTCAAGGATATTCTGGGGTATCGGCTATTTGCCTTTGTTGTCAAAAAAACCTCCGGGGTGGATGTCTGGCTGGATCCGAGAATGTATAAAAAATCCCTTGAAGATATTATTTCAAAAGATTTCAATATCCGGCCGGAAGACCTCAATTACCTGAACCAGACCTTTGAAGCGGGTGAGCTTGAGGAAGAATTTTCCATGAAACATCTGGTGTATTACGAACTAAACGAAGAGAATTGCTATTCCCGTCTGTATATGCTGCCCCAAAAACAGGTCACACCCTTTCACGATGAAGTGGTCAGCCTGATTCTCCAGGGATGCGCAACGGCCCTTTCAAAACAAATAAAAATGGAAAACCTCACGGATGCTGCCGTTGTCGATCCCTTGACAGGATGCTACAACCGCAGGGAATTTGAAACCCAGATCAACCGGCATATTGCCACAGCCGCCCGCCATAGAAACCCATTATCCCTTTTCATGTTTGACCTGGATTATTTCAAACGGATAAACGACACCCATGGACACCTTGGCGGAGACCGCGTGCTCAAGGAAATATCCCTTCTGGTCAAAGACAATATGAGACAAGGAGACATCCTGGCCCGTTACGGAGGGGAAGAGTTTGTCGCCATCCTTCCGGAAACGGACAAGGCCAAGGCAATGGAACTTGCCGACCGTCTCAGGTCTAAAATAGCCGCCCTCAGGATCATCCACAACGGGACCTGCATCCGCGTAACCGCCAGTTTCGGCGTATCTGAACTCACCCCCAATTGTGATATGAACAAGATCATCCAGGATGCAGATACCATGTTGTATAAGGCAAAGCTCAATGGCCGAAACACCGTCATGCCCGGCCTGATAAAGATCTGTTCCCCCCTCCAAACCGAGGCAAAAGAAAAAATCCGGCTCTAGCGGTTCTAAAAAAAATCAGTTTCTCCGGGGGGCAATGGTATCCACAATAAAGGGGGTACACCGGACACCCACCGACTGTTTTTTTACCCAGATCCGGGCCATGGGAATGGCATCCCCGTCTATATTGGTCAGGTTGGCCAACTCTTCTGCAAATCCAATATCCTCGATGTTGAATTCATAGTAAAAGGTATTGGTTGTAAACGGATCTACAATTAAAATGATCTTGTTCTTTTCAAGGGGGTGTTTTCTGGGAGAGCCTGAAAAAGGGATATGGGTATCCCTGTCCATATTTTTGGGTCTTGCATAGGCCTGGACCTCAAATTTTCCCTTTCCATCCAGCAGATGCGTAATGGTCATGGTCTTTCTCCTTTTTCTTAAAAATCATTTTCCATCTTGAGTATATCCCAAAAGAAAGATCTCATCAATAGCCTCCGACCAGTTGCGGCGGGTGCAAAAAAACAGGACCCCATCCTTGTGTTCCGGGTCTTTTTACCCCTTTCTTTTGAATAAACTAAAAAACGATACAAACACACATTTTTCCTTGTTTTATTTTAATTTCCTACATATGATTTTCCTGCCATTATTTTTTGTATCCAGGAAGTGTAAATAATTATGACAGCCTTAAAATTTTCCATATCCATAGGAGTGGGATTAAAATTGAAGCTCAATCCATTACAGAGGAGAAAGACCATGAAGCAACTCTTCATTTTTGTATGTTCGTTTGCAATCATCTTGATGACAGGCAGCGCCCTTGTTTCTGCCATTGAAAAGCAGGATGAACTCTCTTTGCCGACGGGAACAATGACGCTCACCGCACCCGAACATTCACAAACAAAAATGTCGCCGGTTGTTTTTCCACATTCACTGCATCTTAAGTTCTCCTGCAAAAGCTGTCATCACGAATGGGATCTCGAGAGCCCGGTGAAAGGGTGTGCTTCCTCTGGCTGCCATGAAAAATTATGGGCCTCCCCTCCCGAAGATAAACCCTCGGGGGAAAGAAAAATCAAATCACTTACCGGCGCCTATCACAAAGCCTGCCGGGACTGTCACCGAAGTCAATTGAAAGAACAAAAAACCAAGAACAAACAGAAAACTGCCGGAACGGCAACCATGTCCGAGGGATCAGGACCTGTGACCTGTGAAGCGTGCCACCCTGAAACCCATGCAGCAATCGTAAATTCCCTTGACACGCTTCCCATACCCCTTGGGACATTGACCCTTACAGCGCCCGAAGGCGTCGAGCCCAAAAGGCCTTCGGTTACCTTCCCCCACTCCGGCCATTTTGACTATACCTGTCAAACCTGTCACCATGAATGGGACGGCAAAAGCCCTGTTCAAAACTGCACGGTATCCGGCTGTCATGACCAATTGGAATCTGCTGAAAAAACCAGAAACATCAATGATCCAAAAAACAGCAAATACTTTTTGGCAGCCTATCATAAGGCCTGTATTCAATGCCACCGCAGCCTTCTCAAACAAAGAGACCGCCTTGAAAAATCAGGGGTTCTTGACGACAATATCCTGCCGGAATACGGACCCGTTGCCTGTGTCGAATGCCATTTTGAAAATTAAGATCTGGTATAAGAATCGAGGGAATTTAAAAGAGACATAAACAATAACAGAGGGAGTCTAACTGAATGAAACCAACCTGCTTTAAATCCATTCCCATTTTGATATTTGCGGTCTGGGGAGTGATGTTTTTATCCGGGTGCAACAAGGCCTATTATTCTGCCATGGAAAAAATAGGCAAGGAAAAGCGGCATATTCTTGTGGCCGATGTGCAAGAGGTTAAAGAAAGTCAGACAAAGGCCCAGGACGAGTTCAAGGATGCCCTCTCCCGGATCAGGGAACTCTATGCCTTTAACGGCAAGGATTTGGAAATCTATTATAAAAGACTCAAGGCCAGCTATGAAGACTGCGATGCCCGGGCGATCCAGGTTGAAAAACGGGTCAACATCGTAAAACAGGTGGCATTGGATCTATTTACCGAATGGGAAGGCGAGATCAAACAGATCAATGATGCCGGACTTAAAGCATCAAGCCTGCAAACCCTGACAGATGCCAAAAAACGATACAAGCAATTGGATATTGCCATGAACAAGGCAACCCAGGGCATGTATCCGGTACTGGCAAAACTCAATGACCATACCCTCTACCTGAAGCACAACCTCAATGCAAAGGCTGTTGGGTCCATGGGAAACGAGGTAGTCTCCATTGAACAAGAGGTGGCAGCCCTGATCGAGAATATGACCCTTTCTATCCGGGAAGCAGACAATTTTATAAAAAATTTTTAATTTACCCTACTGTTTTAATGCCCCTTTTAATACCCCTATTGGAGAATTGAATATGCAAGTGGATGGAAAACAGATGAGGCCCATCTGGTTTGACATGGAATCAAAAACCGTTCAGATCATTGACCAGCGGCTTCTTCCCCATGAACTGGTCATCGAAGATCTAAACACAGTGGATGATGTTATCCGTGCCATCAAGGACATGTACGTCAGGGGCGCCCCCCTCATCGGTGCCACCGGTGCCCTGGGGGTCTATGTCAGCCTGGTCCAGGCCAACCATAAGGATTCAGACACTGCCTATTTTGAGGCCGAATGTGCCCGGATCAAGGATGCCAGACCCACGGCCATGAATCTGTTCTGGGGAGTGGACCGGGTCCGGGATGCGGTCCTGAAGGAGACCTCCCATGGGGCACGGGTAAGAGCAGCTTTGGCCGAAGCCCTGGCGGTGGTGGAAGAAGAAGCTGTGAATTGTCAAAAAATTGGCGAACACGGCCTTTCCATCCTTCAAGAGATCAGCCGGCAAAAAAAGGGCAACACCGTCAATATCCTTACCCATTGCAATGCCGGATGGCTTGCCTGTGTGGAATATGGCACGGCAACAGCCCCCATCTACACCGCCTTTGACAAGCATATAGACCTCCATGTCTGGGTGGATGAAACCCGGCCCTTGAACCAGGGGGCCCGCCTCACGGCCTGGGAACTCGGCAAGCACGGAATCCGTCACACCGTGATAACGGACAATGCCGGGGGCCACCTCATGCAGCACGGTCTGGTGGACCTGGTAATTGTGGGAACCGACCGGACAACCCGGGCCGGGGATGTGGCCAACAAAATCGGAACCTATTTAAAGGCCCTGGCCGCCAGGGACAACGGGATTCCTTTTTATGTGGCCCTGCCCTCCTCCACCTTTGACTGGGCGATCACGGACGGGATAAAAGATATTCCCATTGAAGAGCGGAACCCCGATGAAATCCGGTATGTTCAGGGGCTTTTAAATGGAAAAATTGTGTCCGTGCTGGTGCCGCCGGAGAACAGCCCTGCTGCCAACCATGCCTTTGACGTGACCCCTGCCCGCCTGGTGACCGGATTCATAACGGAACGCGGCATTTGCAAGGCAACAGAAGCAGATATCATGGCCCTGTTCCCGGACAAAGGTATTGCAAGCCGTTGAAAGAATGAATGACAGGACACTATATACCCTATTAAAGCTTCTGATAAGGCTTCTGGGCCGTTTGCCCGTGGCGGCGGCTGATTTTCTGGCCAATTTGCTGGGTCTGCTGTGGTTTCGGATAGACAGACGCCGCAGGGTCGTCACCCTGAGCAACCTGACCCATGCCTTTGGCCGGGAGATGACCCCTGCCAGGATCGAGTTGATGGGCAAGCAGATTTTCAAAAACATTGCCAGCATCCTTTTTGAGGTGGCCTGGTCCCAAAAATTTGATAAAGAAGGTTTTCTCGCCCATTTTACCGTCAACGGCCTGGAACACCTTAAAAAGGCCCATGCCAAGGGGAGGGGTGTCATTGTGGTCTCCTGCCACATGGGCAATTTTGAAATGCTGATTCCGGCCATTGACGAGACCGGCTACAAGGGATATGCCATTTACCGGAAACTTGATTTCCAGCCTCTGGAACGGTTGATGAGAGAAGCCCGCCAGCGGTTTGGGGTGACCATGGTTCCCATGCGGGGGGCCTCAAAAAAAATAGATGCATTGTTACGGGGCGGCGCTGTCATGGGCACTTTGCTGGATCAGAATGTGGACTGGTACAAGGGGGTATTCGTGGATTTTTTCGGCCGGCCGGCCTGTACCAATAAAGGCCTGGCGGTTCTTGCAATGCGGACCAAGGCCCCGGTGATCGCCCTTTATACCATTCGGCACAAACGAAAGTATCGGATTGAATTTTTACCGGAAATCCCCCTTGAAGATACCGGGGACCGGATAAAGGATATTGAAAACAATACCCAAAAGTTTACGTCTGTCATTGAATCCATGGTTCGTCAGCATCCGGACCAGTATTTCTGGGTCCATAACCGGTGGAAAACAAAAAATTTTTGCCCCTGGCCAAAAATCCAATAAAACAAGATATTGACAAGATATCAAAAAATAGGTCAAATTGATAGAAACGGAATGAAAATTGCCTAAACCAAAAATAATAGATAAAAAAAATATAACCATATGCATATGTTGACAGATCTGGAAAAAAAAATAATCGCCCTGCTTCAAACCGATATTCCGGTTGTTAAACGGCCTTTTCTGGAAATGGCCGAAAAAATCGGAATTTCCGAAGCGCTGTTTCTAAAAGTTCTTGGTGATCTCAATGACCAGGGAATAATACGCAGGTTCGGTGCCACCATCAAACACCAGAAATCAGGGTTTAAAGCCAATGCCATGGTCGCCTGGCGCGTGGATGAAGATAAGGTGGAAAAAACCGGGAACATCATGTCCACCTTTGATGAAATCACCCATTGCTACAGAAGGGATCCGGCTCCGGGATGGGAATACAATCTATACACCATGGTCCATGCGTCAGATGAAGATGCCTGTTATGCCATTGTTAAACAAATATCCAAAGCCGTGGGAGAAACAAACTACACCCTGCTTTTCTCCCGCCAGGAATTGAAAAAAACATCCATGAAATATTTTGAAGACTGATCCGCCCCATATCCTCTGTGTAAACCCCTGGATCCATGATTTTGCGGCCTTTGACTTCTGGGCGAAACCCCTGGGGCTTTTGTCCATTGCCGCCATCCTGCGGAAAAACAGCATACGGATAAGCTACCTGGACTGCATGGATCGGTTTCACCCCAAAGCTGTCCGGCCGGTAAAAACGCTGTGGGACGGCAGGGGGCCTTTTCGAAAAAAAACCATTCCCTTTCCCAAAGATCTCAAGCATCTGCTGCCGGATATGGGCCAGCCGTTCTCCCGGTATGGCATTGAACCGGATTGGTTTTACCAGGACCTTTCAAATTTGCCCAAACCCGATCTCATCTTTGTGACCTCGCTGATGACCTATTGGGCCACCGGGGTCAGGGAAACCATAGAAACCATAAAGAAAGTCTTTCCGGATGTGCCTGTTCTCCTGGGCGGCATTTATGCAGGGCTCTGCCAGGACCATGCAACCGCCTATTCTCTGGCTGACCGGGTGGTCACAGGACCGGGTGAAGAACGCCTTTGCGACCTGGTCAAAGAATTCACCGGATTTGATCTTGAGTTTGTCCCCGACCCCGGTGACCTGGACACCTATCCCTACCCGGCCCTGGACCTTTGCCGCCACCTGGCCTATGCCCCCATCCTCACCTCGCGGGGATGCCCCTTCTCCTGTGAGTATTGTGCCGCTTCATTTTTAGAACCCTTCCATCGCCGGCGGTCGCCGGACCATGTGTTCAAAGAAATTTTGCACTGGCACAGGGAATACAAGGTTAAAAATTTTGCATTTTATGATGATGCCCTTCTGGTGAACGCCAAGTCCCACGCCTTTCCTTTGTTTGAGCACCTCATTGATTCAAACATAAAGGTGAATTTCCATACCCCCAATGCCATTCATATAAGGGAAATCACACCCAAAGCCGCAGACCTCATGTTCCGGGCCGGTTTTGCCACCATTCGCCTGGGGCTGGAGACCACAAATTTTTCACCGGACAGACACCACGATATCAAGGTCAAAAAAGATGAATTTTTTACGGCAGTGGAAAACCTGAAGTCTGCCGGGTTCAAAGCCGGACAGCTGGGGGCCTATCTTCTCTGCGGCCTGCCCGGCCAGGATCTTGAACAAGTTGCAGCCTCCATGGCGCTTGTAAAAAAAACAGGAATTTTGCCCGTGCTTGCCTATTACACCCCCATCCCCCATACGCCCATGTGGGAGGATGCCGTTAAACATGCCCTGTTTGACATCACAAAACACCCTGTTTTTACAAATAATACCCTGTTTCCCTGTGTAAAATCCGACACAGATCGCAATCGCATTTCCCAATTGAAAAAAATGAAAAATTAGGGTATACCCCTCTCAGCTTTGTTAGAATTTTATGAAGGTTTTGTTCTAATATTATTAACAGGCAAAAAAAAAAGCGGGGTCAGGTGAGTTTATTCAATATTATTGTCCAGACACTGGGCGGGTTGGGACTGTTTATCCTTGGCATGAAGATGATGACCGAAGGACTCCAGGCAACTGCCGGCCAAAAGATAAGAAGTATCCTTGAAGCAATCTCCTCAAACCGGATTCTTGGCGCCCTCACCGGAGCCGGTGTTACCGCCATTGTCCAGAGTTCCTCTGCCACAACCGTAATGCTCATCGGATTTGTGAGTGCCGGGATCATGGGCCTTGAACAGGCCGTGGGCGTGGTTATCGGTGCCAATGTGGGCACCACCATCACAGGCCAGCTGATTGCCTTTAAACTGACAAAGGTGGCATTGCCGGCCATTGCCCTGGGGGTATGCCTTAAATATTTTTCCAAAAAACGCAATTACAGACATATCGGGGATATCATTCTGGGATTTGGCCTGCTGTTTTACGGAATGGACGTTATGAAACACGGACTTTCCCCCATAAATTCCGACCCCCAGTTTATTTCTTTTTTTACACGATTCAGCACCGACACCATGGGGGGAATTTTGCTGTGTGTGCTCATGGGTGCTGTTTTGACCGTTGCGGTTCAATCCTCCTCGGCCACAGTCGGCCTGACAATGACCCTGGCGACGTCTGGACTCTTAAGCTTCCCGACGGCCCTTGCCCTGGTGCTGGGTGAAAACATCGGTACCACCATTACAGCCCAGCTGGCAACCCTTGGGTCCAACAACGCCGATGCCCACAGAACCGCCAATGCCCATACGGTCTTTAATGTTGCCGGGGTGGGCATTATCCTGGCCATTTTTCCTTTTTTTGTGACCATTGTACAGACCGTCACCCTGAAAATGGGTGCAGGGTCCGTGGATGAGGTGATGAACGGCGAATTTATCAATTCAGCCCGGTATATTGCCAACGGACATACCCTGTTCAATGTGATCAATGCCGTGGTTTTTCTGATTTTTCTGCCAAAGCTCATCCAGTTGACCCTTCTCATCTCCCCAAAGACAAAGGAATCAACCGAGCGATACCGGCTGCCCCAATTTGATGAAACCTTTATTGATTCTCCCATCGGCGCCCTTGCCAAGGTCAAGGGGGAGATCATTCGAATGTCCAAATTTGCCCATATGAACCTGAAAAAAACCTCTACCTGCCTCAACCAGCAGGACGATGATATTCTCGGGGAAAGGGAGGCCGTGGAAGAGCATCTGGATTCTTCCCAAAAGGTCATCATCAAATACCTGACCACCATCTCCCAGGGGGAGATCAATGCCCCTGAGGCAACGGAAATTTCCGAAATGATGCGAATTGTCAACAACATAGAACGATTGGGCGATTCCATGGAAAATGTTTCCAAAATGCTCGAACGGATCTATGACAATAAAATTGAATTCAGCGCAGATGCCAAAAAAGATCTCATCGACATCTCCCGCCAGGTGGATCAGTTCTTTGAGCTGGTGATCAAGGAAATGAGTGAGAAATCAGAAGGGTTTTATCAAAAGGCCCTGGCCCATGAAGATTTGATTGACCAGATGCGGGAGAATATGAGATATAAACACATCGAACGATTGCGGGCCAATGAATGCTCGGTGGATGCGGGGGTTTTGTTTATCACCATGGTATCCAACTATGAAAAGATGGGAGATTACTGCTATAATATCGCCACAGGGGTAGACAGGATTATTTAATATGATCGTATTTGATCTTGAATGTCTGAACGGACACACATTTGAAGGATGGTTCGATGATAAAAAAGATCTTGAAAACCAGCAGGCGCTGGGGCTTTTGCAATGTCCGGTCTGTGAAACCGCTTCAGTCGAACAAAAACTTTCCCGGATCTGTATCCGGACTTCTTGTGCCCCATCCAACCAGGCCCAGCAATCCCTTCGGGCAAACCAGGAAGTGCTGGCCGAATTTACGGAAAAAATAACCGAATATGTGGAAAAAAACTATGAAGATGTGGGGCCTTCCTTTACAAAAGAGGCCCTGAGAATGCATTATGGCGCCACAGAACACCGTAACATCCGGGGCACCACTACCAAAGAAGAGGAAAAAGTGCTCACCAAGGAAGGCGTTCCCGTCGTTAAAATCCCCTTTATCAAAAAAGAGAATGAAGATCTGAATTAGGGATGAAGCCCCTTTTTTTAAGCCCAAAAAAAATCAATCTGTTACAGGCCAGGTGTCTGCCACCCTGTAACCTTGGGGCCAGGGATCTGTCGGGTCCAGCATGTGCTGGTGGGTCCCGGTGATCCAGGCCCGCCCGGTTATTGAAGAAATAGTGGCCGGCAGATTTCCCACCCGGGTTCTTTTTTCAATTTTGCAATGAAACCGTGAACCAATGATAGATTCGCCGATATACCGATCCCCGGGTTTGAGTATTCCCCTTCGTTCCAGGACAGCCATCCGGGCAGAACATCCGGTACCCGTTGGAGACCGGTCCAGCTTGCCCGGCTGAATGGTCACGGTATTTTTCCCGACCAAAACCTTGTTTTCTTCGGTTAATGGGGCTGCTATCTGGCAAAAGGAGATATGGTTCCAGTCCGGGTTCTCCGGATGGACAAACCCCAGCTGCTGGTTGGCGGCTTTGGTGATTTTAATGCCGGCTTTCACCAGGTCCCGGGCTTCATCCGGCCTCACCTCAAACCCCAGTGCCCTGGCATCCGTAATCACAAAAGAATCTCCCCCATAGGCGGTATCCACCATGAGGGTTCCGAACCCTGCTACCTCCAGGGGAGCCGAAAGCCGGTGGGCAAAGGAGGGGACATTGTGGATGGTCATGTGTTCCACATGGCCGTTTTTGCAATGGGCAACGGCCCGGATCAGCCCTCCCGGGGCCTCAAGGGTCAACCGGGTTTCAGGCTCTACCATGGGAAGGATACCGGTTTCAAGGAGCACCGTGGCCACGCAGATACTATTGGAGCCGGACATGGGCGGTGTGTCTTCGGGTTCCATGATGATCCACCCCATCTGGGCACTGGGATTTTTGGCAGGCACCAGAAGGTTCACATGGCGAAAAACGCCGCCCCGGGGTTCATTGAGCATGAAATTTCTAAGGGTTTTATCCTTTGCAATCCACCGGGACTGTTCCCACAGGGTCTTTCCCGGCGGTGATGCCACCCCGCCCACAATGACGTCTCCGACTTCCCCTTCTGCATGGCAACTGACCGTATGAATTATTTTTGATGTCTGCACAGGGCATCTCCTTGTAGTGTTATACGAATGCCCTTGTCCATATCAGTATTCACGGAAAAAATCGATTCTTGTTTCGTCTTCCATATAAGTTTTCAGGAACAACCTTATCCAGGCCCATTATCATATTGATAAATATTTTTTAAGTAATGAAAATTATATTGACATGAATCTTTTTATGTTTATTTTCCATTTCAAGAGCGAAGAACGGTAACTGAAGCCTTCCTGGTATTGATATACCGACCCAATCCCATAGGGTGGCAACCGTTCCGAATTAAAAACCAGAACAGAAAGGAGATGGACTATGTTTATCAGAATGGGTGATATGGACAACGTGTTCGGAGCCATGGATCTGCTCCGAAACAAAATGGATCGATTTCTTGATGGGTTTGACAAATCCTTTGACTACGGATCTGGATTAAGTTTCACAGCCGGCGGTCCCAGGACCACTCTTTATGAAGAAAAAGATGCCTTTGAAATCAGAGTTGAAGTTCCTGGAATTGCAAAAGAAGATCTGAAGGTAAACATTCAGGGCAATTACCTTGAAATCATGGGATCCCGGACAATTGATGCGCCTGAAGGGTATAAGGTTCACCGGTCTGAACGGGGCACACGTTCTTTCTCAAGAAATTTTACACTTCCCGATGGCATTGATGCTGAAAAAGTAGAGGCGGCCTTGAGAGATGGTATTTTGTATCTGAAACTTCCCAAATCAGAAGTGGCCAAACCCAAACAGATCGCCATTGGTTAAGTGAATTTTAAAAAAATACTATCAGGAGGTATGCCATGAACCAAAGAAACGAGATTGCCAAAACCGAAGAGAACGGCATTAAAAGAACAGGCAATTTAAAAACAGCCATTCCGGCAGTTGATATATACGAAAATGAGGATGAAATCATCCTCCATGCAGATATGCCGGGCGTTGTAAAAGAGGCTGTTTCAGTGAACGTTGATAACGGCACCCTGTCGTTATCCGGTGTGAGAACCCTTGAGAACAAGGGAGATCCGAAGTGGGAAGAATTTGGCAATGTTGAATTTATCAGAAGCTTTTCCGTGCCCCAGACCATTGATGTTGAACGGGTTGAGGCAGAACTTATGGATGGCGTTCTAAAGCTTCGCCTGCCAAAATCTGAAGCAGCCAAACCCAGACAGATAGAGATCAAAACAGCTTAAGTCCTTTTTGGGTGTTGCACTTGATTTCTGGGACCTGAGCCTCCCGCGCTAACAGAAGGGGAACCATCCGGGTTCCCCTTCTGTTAAGCCGCTTTGAACGCCAATAATACTTACAATCCCCCCCAAAATGCATGTTTCAAACACGATTTCGTCTGCCTGGGCAAAGATAAAAATTTGTCTCCCATGCCCTTGGAATTGTGTATCTGTTATCATTATTTTTTTGAATAGGTGTACCTGTTATCTCAAATGGAACTGACGTATGTTGTGACGTGAAACACGATATTCAGGCAACCGACAAAAAGGAGAAAAAAATGAACAAAGCCCATGGGCAGATATCCTTATCTAACGCCCTTGGCGCCAGAGAAATATTAAAAAAATTTCTTGCGCCCACACCCCTGCGACAATACCCGAGTCTGGACCGCCTTATGGGTGCCCAGGTTTTTGTTAAACATGAAAACCACAATCCCACCGGTACATTTAAAATACGGGGGGGCATCAATCTCATGCACCATCTCAGAAAAATGGGCATAAAAGGGGTCATTACGTATTCAACGGGCAATCACGGGACTTCTGTTGCGACCAGTGCTAAAATGTTCGGGTTGACAGCCGTTGTGGTGGTCCCGGAAAAATCAAACCCGATTAAAATTCAGAGCATAAAAGATGCAGGCGCAGAGCTGATTGAATCTGGAAAGGATTTTGAAGCGGCCGGCAGAAAAACTGCCCAGCTTGTGGAAGAGCGCGGTCTTTATTTTGTTCACCCTGCAAACGAAGCCCACATTATAAACGGTGTTGCCACAGAATTTTTTGAAATTCTTGAAATGGTTCCGGATATGGACACCATGATCATTCCCATTGGTGCCGGCAGCGAAGCCGCGGCTGCCATAACCGTGCTCAAGCAGATCAGCCCTAAAATTGAAATCATTGGCGTACAGGCTGAAGTCTCCAACGCCGCCTACCTTTCCTGGACCCGGAAAAAAATAGTTTCTGCGCCAAATACAAGTTTTGCCGGCGGGGTGGCAACCGGAACCGCCTATGAGGTGCCCTTCTCCTTGTATAAAGATGGGCTTGCCGATTTTGTGCTGCTTACCGAAGAAGAACTATACCAGGGAATAGCCCTTAGCGCACATCATACCAGAAATCTTACCGAAGGGGCAGGTGGCGCATGTTTGCGGGCAGCACTGAAAATTTCAGACCGTTTGCATGGCAAAAAAGTTGTCCTCCAGATGAGCGGGGCAAACGCCTCCGGCCATGAGCTGCAAGAGGCCATGGCCCAGCCATGCCTTAAAAGCGGTGTTGTTGGGTAAAGACGCTAACCGGGGAAATAATCTGATTTTTCTTACCCGGCAGCAATTGCCTTATGCGTTCACTCTTCTTTTTTAGGGAATATGCCATCCTGGATCTGATTTTTGGCCTCATCCAACACGTTTCGAACGGCAACCAGAAAATCGGACATGACCAGGGGCTTTAGAATATATTTACGGATACCAAGGGCCTTGGCTTTTTCATCATTCATTCTGCTGCTATAACCGCTGCAAACGATAATGGGCATGTTGGGGCGAACATTCAAAATCTGCTTTGCCAGCGTCAGACCCGTCATCTTCGGCATGGTCATATCCGTGATGATGAGACTGAACCGGTCCGGGTTGGATAAAAATGATTCTAACGCAGCAACAGGGTTCTGCTTTGTTTCTACCTGATATCCCTGCATTTCCAGTCGTTGTTTCACAAATTTCAAAATGGCCGTTTCATCGTCAATGAAAAGGATTTGTTCATGGCCTGAAGGGAAGGACGCCGATTCCTTTATTTCAGGTTCCGACTCGCCTTGGTATACCGGCAGCAGCACTTCAAAAACAGTCCCTTCACCGGGCCGGGTTTTCACCGTGACGGCCCCATGGTGAATCTTAACGATCCCCTGAACAACGGACAGGCCCAACCCGGTCCCTTCCCCCGGTCCCTTGGTCGTAAAATAGGGATCAAAAATGCAAGCAAGATTTTCAGGATGAATGCCATAACCGGTATCCCTTACCATCAATTTCACATAAAGCCCGGGCACAAGGTCTGATTCTGGAGTCTGAGCTTTGATTTCAACATTCCCGAGGCTCACTTCCAGAATGCCCCCGTCATTTTGCATGGCATGGGCAGCATTGGTGCAAAGATTCATGAGCACCTGGCTTATCTGGGTCGGATTGGCCATTATGGTTTGATGTTCACATGAAATCGTCTGTTTAATTTCGACATCGGCCGGAAGGGATGATCGCAGCATCTTGAGCGTTTCTTCCAGGATAGGAATTATACTGATCTTTTGCAGATTGGTGACGGCCTTACGGGAAAAACTCAATATCTGCTGCACCACATCCCGCGCCCTCAAGGAAGCGGTTTGAATCTCTTCCAGATTTTCCCTGGCCGGATTGGCGTCCGGAATCTCTGTGACGGCCAATTCCGCATTGCCGATAATAATGGCAAGGATATTGTTAAAATCATGGGCGATACCGCCGGCCAGGGTACCGATGGCCTCCATCTTCTGGGCCTGTATCAACTGAACTTCCAATTCCTTCCGCTCACTGATGTCCTTAACGATATGGATCGCATGGCTGATATTTTCCTTGTCGTCAAAAACAGGTTCTGCCGTTATGTCCAACCATTTTTTTAAATCGGCATCATAATATTCACAGGTCTCGCGCTGGCATGATTCATACATTCTGTCCACCGGACAATTCACATTTGATGAACCGGCACCGTGGATAAGGTCACAGCAGTTTTGTCCGACCATTTCCTTTGTTGAAATCCCCAAAAGATTTTTACCGGCCCCGTTGCTGCGCAGAATCCGTTTTTCTGAATCAATGAGGCATACCCAATCCGACATGGCGTTAAATGTGGTTTCCCATTCTTTTTTTCCCCGTAAAATATCACCTTCCGCCTTGATGCGGTTTGCCAATTCGTTTTCCAATGTCCGGGTCTTTGTTTTTACCTTCCAGCGGAGGGTCCGGTTCCAGAAGAGGACAATGGTGAAGGCCAGCAGAGACATCCCCAGCAATCCTGCCAGAGAGATGAGCCATTTTTTTCCCACGGCAGACAGAATGTCTGTCTGCAACCCGGAAATAAGGATCTCGTCTGAGTTCCATTTCTGGCGAAGGGTTTGCAATTCGCTCTCCCCCAGGGAAACAAGGGCTTTGTCCAGTATGGCGGCAAGCTCAGGCCAGTCCTTTCGCACGGCCATGCTTTCCTGGGAACTGTTCTGGTCATAGATAGCGGAAAACTTCAGGTTGGAAATTCCGTATTGAACCTGAAGATGGCGGCCGGCACTGAAAAAGGTGATGGCCGCATCGGCATTGTGCGTGGCCACGGCGTTCAGCCCTTGGAGCATGGTGTCGACATAGGCGGGTTTCAGGGTGGGAAAATCTTTAATAATGCTGGGCACATACTGGTAGCCCGTCACCAGTGCCACCCGTTTGCCGGCAATATCTTCCCGCTCCCGGATGGCAGTGTCGTCTGCCCGGGTCATGATCACCAGCGACTTGGAGATATAGGGCCGGGTAAAAGCAAACCATTTTTCCCGCTCGGGTCTGTGAACCATGGTGGCCACAACGTCCACTTCCAATTGGGTGGCTGCCTGGAACAACGCCTGCCAGACATGGACCGGATAAATTTCCAGGCGGATCCCGAGCCGGTCGGCAAGACTTTCCAAAAGATCCACGGCCAGGCCCTTGATCTGTCCCTGGCTGTCCAGGTAGCTGTAGGGCGGAAAATAGCCGTCAAAAGCCACCCGTATCGTCTTGTGCCCGGACAGCCAGGTCCGCTGTTCGGGGGTCAGGGACACGAAACGGTCCTGCCCGCGACCGGCACCCAACCAGCGCCGGCAGGAGCTAAGATAGGCTGACCCGGGTTCTTTCTTCCATTGTTTCAGGTTCCGGTCAAGGATTTCGGCAACCAGGGAATGCCGGCCCTTGGGAAAGGCTGCTACCAGGTGGGTGGGCCTGAAGCTTAAGGCGGTTGACGCCAAACCATATCGTTCGGCATTGCTGTTGCCGTATCCATTGCTAACCAACCCCGCGTCTGCCGTGTCATTTTTTATTGCCTCAAAAACCGCTTCGTATCCATCCACCTCCACCAATGTCATTTCAAGACCCATGGCATCTTTGGCCTGTTTAAAAAAACCGCCATGGATGTCTTGGCTGGACAGGGCGATACGTTTTTCCGCAAGGTCTGCCATGGCGCGGATGGAGGCACCTGACTTTGCATAGATCACTCCCCACCGCTCTGCAAACGCTTCCTGGTTAAAATCAAGCCAGGAGGCACGATCAGGGGAATAGGCAATACCTGTCATCAGATCAATATCGCCGGCCTTGACCTTGTCCAGAAGCCCTCCCCATTTGCCGAACACATAGTCCAGGGTCCAGTGTTCCTTTTTCGCAATGGCGTTGAGGGTGTCGACATACACTCCCCGGGGAATACCTTTTTCATCCAGGAAAACAAGGGGGGGATTGTTGTAAATTCCCACTTTAAGGCGAAGATTTTCTGGATGGGCGGTCCTTACCGGTATCAGGCAGCAGATCAAAAGGAGCGCCAGGCAATAGCGATATATGTAAACCATAGATTTCATTGCAAGGGGTTCCCCTTTTGACGAGAAGATGGATGTGTCCACATTATACGATAAGAGCTCCTGTAATCTCTCTCTTTGATATGAACCTGTAACTATTTTTGCGGGCACGGACCTGTTGGATCTTAAGTAGAGACGGCGACCTTCTATTACGCTACATCAAAAAACCATGGAATGCAAAATAATTTCATGGAAGTTCATTTTTTTTTCTCCCAAGGGCCATGGGATTCACCACATGGGGCAGGGTCCCGGTTTGATAGAATTCAATGATATTCTCTGCTGCCAGACGGGACATTCCGTTTCTGGCCTCCAGGGTGCCGGAGCCTACATGGGGAAGTACGCACACGGTTTCCATGGACAAAAGGGGATTGTCCTTTGCCATGGGCTCAGGATCTGTCACGTCCAGACCGGCCCCCCATATTTTTTTTGAACAAAGTGCCTCAATCAGGTCAGGCTCGTTGTGAATGGGACCCCGGGCTGTATTGATAAAAATAGCCGTGGGTTTCATTTGCTTAAAGACGTCCCAGTTGAAAACGCCCCGGGTTTGGGCGCTCAACACGCAATGGACCGACAGGACATCGCTTTGGGCCAAAAGCGTGTCAAAACTGACCCAGGCCGCGTTCAATTCTTTTTCTGCCCTTGGGTTGGGGTGTCGGTTATGATAAATAATCTCCATGCCATAGGCATCTTTACAGCGTTTTGCCATCTTCATGCCGATCCGTCCCAGGCCGAAAACCCCAAGGGTTTTTCCCCTAAGCTCCATGCCAAGATTTCCCCTGGGTTTAAAATATCCCCATTCTCCGGCAAGAATGGTTTTGTGGAGAAAAAACATCTTCCTTGCCGTGGCAATCATGAGGCCGAAGGCGATATCTGCGGTTGCCTCGCTCATGATATCCGGTGTAAATCCTATGGGGATACCCAGACGGGTGGCTTCATCCACGTCTATATTGTCATAGCCCACGGCAAACTGGGAAATAATTTCAAGATGACTGCATTGTTGAAGAAACGGTTTGGTGATCATATCACTTAAGGTGCACAACAGGGCATGGTGATTCATAGAAAGATCCGCAAGTTCCGACGGATACATGGGCCTGTCCTTTTGCCACAGGGTCAATTCAAACCCTGCCCGGGCCAATAATTCAATTCCGATTTCCGGAAACTGCCGGGATACCAGCACGCGTTTGGGTGTGTCCATGGCGATTTTCCTATTCACCGAAACCTGCTGGACCTTGATTTTTTGAATCAACAAGAGAATACTGCATGAACAGCACATCAAAGGACAGGTGTTCAAAGGTTTTTGTTTCAAGGGGTACAAACCCCAGGATTTCATACCAGTTTCGCAAAGCATGGTTTGCAGCAATGATACCGATGCTGATAATCTGTTTCTTCTCAGCCCTGGCATATGTGATGAGATGGAAAACCAGTCTTTTCCCGATGCCCCGGCCCTGGAAATCGGGCAACACTGCCAGCCGGTTGAGAAAGGCAAGACCCTTTTCAGGGCTCTCATAGGCCACACACCCCACCAGCTCTCCGTCTGTTTCACACACAAAATAGCGTTCCCCCCTTTCAAAATCAGCCACAATCCAGTCTTGTGTGCAAAAAGAGGGGTGCTTGGGCGTATTCTCCTGATTCAGACCCAATTTTCGGGCGATTGCCTTATTGGCGGTACGGATGATCTTTGCCAATCTGGGGGCATCTGCCGGTGATGCGGTTCGTATGCTCATGATGCGGCCCTTAAAAAATATTTCTTAGGTTCCTTGAACACTATTACCTGAGATATTTTTCAATGTCCATACCCGTTTTGAAACAGGCAGTCTTCTGAAAGCGGCTAATTTTTTTGAATGCTCCGGATTGACAAAGGAAAGGATAGATAGCCCGGCCCATGAAGGGCCGGGCGCTGGTTTTACGCAGACAATGTCCGCAGCTCTTCCTGCTGTTTTAATTCAAACCGTTTGACTTTTCCGGTGGCTGTTTTGGGAAGGTCTTCCACAAAATAAATCCACCGGGGAAATTTATAATGGGCCAGTTCTTTTTTCACATAGGTTTTTATTTCATCTTCAAGGGCAATGGAGGGAGAAAATCCCTTGTTAAGGACAATATAGGCACTGGGCTTTACCAGGTTTTGTTCATCCCTTCCCGGCACAACCGCAGACTCAAGCACACAGGGATGACCGATCAGGCAGGCCTCCACCTCAATGGGAGACACCCAGATACCGCCAACCTTTAACATGTCATTGGACCGTCCCACATAATAAAAGAACCCCTGCTCATCCACAAAAAACTTGTCATCGGTATTAAACCATTCCCCCATCATGGAGGCTTTGGTCTTTTCATGCTTGTTCCAATAATAGGGGGCTGTGCTGTCGCCTTTGACCAGAACAGTTCCGATCTCCCCTTTGGGCACTTCATTGAATGCATCGTCCACAATCTTTGCCTCATAGCCGGGCACAATCTTCCCGGTGCTTCCCGGCCGGATCTCCTCCACCCGGTTGGAAATATAGATATGGACCACTTCCGTTGAACCGATGCCGTCAAGGATATCCACATGAAACCTGTTTTTCCACCGACGAAAGATTTCTGCCGGCAGGGCTTCGCCTGCAGAGACACAAAGCCTGACCCCGTTCACCTCTCCTTCCTGGGCCAGCATGGCACCGTAAAGGGTCGGCACCCCGAAAAACAGGCTGGGCTTATGCCGGGCAATGGTATTAAAGACGGCATCCGGTGTGGGGCGCTCGGGCATCAATACGGTCGTGGCGCCGACGCCAAAGGGAAAATAGAGTCCATTGCCCAGCCCATAGGCAAAAAATAATTTGGCTGCCGAAAAACAGACATCCGTTTCCTTAACCTGTAACACTTGCTTTCCGTATGTCTCAAGGCTGAACAGCATATCATGCTGCAAATGAACCGTGCCCTTGGGCTTTCCCGTGGACCCGGAACTATACAGCCAGAAACAGGCATCATCCGGACAGGTTGGGGCCGGTTCAAGGGCATCGGGCTGGCCTGAGACAAAGGCATCATAGGCCAGGGCATCTTTCATGGGAGGCTCCCCGTTGACAATGATGATCTTCTCTAAAAATTTCAATTGGGGCTTAATTTCTTCGATATTGGCCGAAAGGGCCGCATCCATCACCAGAACCCTTGCCCGGCTGTCATTTAAAAAGTAGAGATAATCCTTTGGCCGCATCAGGGTGTTCAGGCAGATGGGAACCGCCCCAACTTTGATGGACCCGAAAAATATCACGGGATACAATTGGGTGTCCAGCATGAGCAGGGCCACCCGGTCTTCCATTCTGACCCCGGACGACACCAGGGCATTGCCGAACCGATTGACCTCTTTGGCCAGGGTGCCGTAGGTCATCTGCCGGTCTTCACACAGAATGGCGATCTTGTCTTTTCTGCCTTCCCGGATATGTCTGTCAACAAAATAATCCGCTGCATTAAAGAACTCGGATTCAAGAACGTCAAGGTTCATATTGTATTTTCTCCTATTATATTATTGGGTCAAAATGGGGTGAAAAAAGAGTTTCAGACTTTTTGTTTCGGTTTTGCCGGGTGTTGTCAGCAAAGAGCCGACAAAAAAAACAATGCCCGAGATGATAAACGCTGCCAAAAATCCGTTCAGCTGGAACAAGGAGGCTTGGGGGAACAGCACCATGGCTTTGCCGCCTGCAAAGAAGAAACCGACATTTAATGAGACACCGACAAGGGTGGACAAGATAGCGCCCGTCGCGGTTGCCCGCTTCCAATAATAAGCGCCCCAAAGGGCAAAAAAGGTCACGGCCACCGTGCCGAAGGCAATGATGGAAAGCTCTGCCACAGGCGTGTTGGGATTCCAGGCGATGGCCACACAGATGGCCATTATTATGGCCACAAATATTCTGGCCAGGCCAATGAGTTCCGAGGACCCTGTTTCCGGCCGCAGGGTTTTGATGATATCCACGGAAAGATTGGTGGCATTTCCGAACACAAGACCGTTCACCGTTGACATGGCCGCAGTAAATCCGCCTGCCACGGCAAATGCCGCCAGCCAGTCCGGCATGGTGGCCGAGGCGACCAGCCCGTAAATCTTATCGGCAGCAACCCCTTTAAGCCCCGGAACAATAATGTTACCAGCGATGCCGACCAGTGTCGGAAGGGTAATGACCACAAGGCAGATACCGCCGAAGGAGAGAAACATGGCTTTTAATCCCCTTGCGGACCGGCTTGAATAGGCGTGCATATACGGCTGGGGGAAACAGACACACCCCAGGCACATGGCAGACGCCATACCAAAAATCATGGGATAGCTCCAGACCTTGCCCCCGGCCCAGCCAAGCTGGAAAAGGGTGGGGTGTTTTGCCATGACCAGGTCCATGGTGGGGATAAAACCGCCGTTTTTCATCATGACAAAAAAGAAGAGAACAAAGACCATGACGGAAAAAAACACCCCCTGGATGGCATTGACCCAGGCAGCCCCTTTCATCCCCCCCATCATCAGGTATAAGGCAATGAAAAAAGGAACAAAAAACAATCCCATATGGAAAGAAATAAGCCCCTCACTCATGGCCTCCAGCATGACGCCGATTCCCTGGATCTGGGCCACCACATAAGGAATGGATGCCACAAGAACCACCAGGACCAGAATAATTTTCATGGGCGTTCCGTAGCGTTCTCCAAAGGGAGCGCCCATGGACATCCATTTTCTGGCCCGGCCCAGAAGAAATGTTTTTTTATGCATGAAATACCATAAAAACCCCAGGGGAACCAGGTTGGCTGTCAGGACATAGAGGCTGCCATATCCCAGCCGATATCCGAAACTGGCCATGCCGAACATGGAAAAAGCACTCAAAAAGGAGGCCAGAAGGGAAAAAATAAGCACAAAATAGCCAAGGCTTGACCCGGCTACAAAATAATCGTCCGCATTTTTTGTAAACCCTTTGCGAAACGCCACATAACTGATATAGACCGATACCAGACAAATACCCGTGATAATTATGACCGCTACCATATCAATTTTCCTCCAGGATAGTTTCTTCGGTGATCGTTGCATGAAGCGCAGCCTTGATCTCTTCAAGATCTTCGTCATACAGGGCCAGGTCTGTACAAAACAGATAAATCCATTCAACAACAAAGAGAACCGCCCCGATTAAAAGCAGGATAAACGCCCAGGAAGGCATCCCCATAATCAAACCGACCTCACCATAACTTCCATATCCGATGGGGCACCAGCACAAAACCGTGAGGACCAGGAACACGATTAAAAAAAGCGCATTCTTCTTCTTTTTGACATTAGACGCCATTCACTTTCTCCTTCTTAAGTTAAAAAAATTAAAAAAGACAAACACGACCACCCATCACGCAATGGTGCCCCGTATAAGAGCAAGTCCTGTGCCAGTCTTTTTAGAGTGAAGCATAGCGCTCAAACAGCTATGGAATAAGGATTCCCGGTTATCGGAAACACTTTAATGGGATGGCCTTATCAGAAAGGATCTTTCACAGGATAGAAAGGTCCTTTCACAATTTTGAGGGCATCAATTGATATTTTTGAATTTTTTTTCGCAGGGTGGGCAGGGAAATTTTAAGTATTTTGGCAGCCTTTGTTTTGTTCCAGTTCACCGACTCAAGCGTGGTGTAAACATGATGACCTTCAACCTGTGAAAGGGAGAGGGCGCCACGGCCGGATTCCAGGGAAACCGGATGATAGGATAAAAGATCTTCCAGGGCATCCAGAAAAATAACACTTCCCCTGGACTGTATGGAGACAGACAGGATACTGTTTTCAAGTTCACGGACGTTTCCTGTCCAGGGATGGCGTTTCAGTCTTTCAATACACCCATCCTGGAGGGTCATGGGTTTAATCTTGAGGTCTTGGGCGCTTTTCCGGATAAAATGGGTCACCAGATCATTGATATCCGACAACCGCTCTCTTAACGGCGGAAGGGTCAGGGTCACCACCTTGAGCCGGTAATAAAGATCGCCCCGGAATGTTTTCTCCCGGACCATTTTTTCAAGGTCTTTGTTGGTGGCGGCAATGATCCGACACCTGGACCTTAGCATCTGTTTACCGCCAACCCGCATATAGTGTTTTCGTTCGAGAAACCCCAACAATTTTCCCTGGAGATTTAAGGGCAATTCCCCCACCTCATCAAGAAACAGGGTGCCGTCGCCTGCCAGTTCTATGGTGCCGGGCCGTAAACTAACGGCGCCTGTGAAAGCGCCTTTCTCGTGACCGAACAATTCACTTTCCAGAAGTGTGTCCACAATGGCGGAACAATCAAAGGTGACAAAGGGCTTGTGACTGAACGGGCCGCTCATGTGAATCCGTCTTGCAACCAACTCTTTGCCCGTACCGGTTTCTCCGGTGATCAGTGCCGTTGCCCTGTTCTGGCACAGCATGCCGATCATTTTATACACCTCTTTCATGGCCCGGCTTTTACCCACAATCTCACTTTCATTGTAGTCGGCTATCGTGTCGCTCGTTACCGTTTTTTTCGTGTCTTCATAAAAGCTTTCAATGGCATCCTCCACAATTTTTTCAAGCTCATCTGCATCCAAGGGCTTATGAATATAATCGTATGCGCCTCTTTTCATGGCCTCAATGGTGGTTTCCATATCCTGAAAGGCTGTCATCATAATAATTTTTGAAAAAGGGTTGACGGCATGCATCAGGGGCAGGGCATCCAGTCCGCTGCCGTCGGGAAGCCGGATGTCCAGGATGACCACTTCGGGTATCTCTTGTTTAAATGCTGCCACAGCGTCCTTAATGGTGGATGCCGTGTGAACACTATGCCCTTTTTCAGACATGAACATGTCGATGGATTTGCGTATGGGGTATTCGTCATCCACAACCAGAAGCTTAGCCATTGGTTTCTCCCATGGGCAAAAAGACTTCAAAGGCTGCCCCTGTATTTTTCAAATCAATTACCGCTACCCGGCCCTGGTGGGCCGTTGCAATCTGGTTTACATTGGCAAGGCCAAGCCCTGTTCCGGTTGCCTTTGTCGTATAAAACGGCTCAAAAATATGGGGCAACATTTCCTTTGAAATCCCCTTCCCGTCATCTTCAACCCGGATCACGGCAAAAAGTTTTCCCTGTATATTTTTCTTTTTGGTTAAAATGCTGATCTTCCCGAAATCGTCAACAGAGTCCAGGGCGTTTAACAGCAGATTGATGACCATCTGCTCAATTTTTCCTTTGTCTGCCAAAATTTCATTTAAGCTGCTGTCTACATGGATCTTGTAATCAATACTTTTTCTATAAAATTTAATTTCTAAAAGTTCAACACAGGAACAGACAATATGATTAATATTTGTCAGTGTAAGCTTCAAGGGCATGGGTTTGGCAAAATCAAGCAATTGTTTTAAAATGCCTTCAAGCCGGTTAATTTCCCGTTCTGATATTTGAATCCGTTGTCTGTCATTGCCTTTGAGCATAATATTTTTACCCAAAATCTGAAGGTTCATTTTTATGGATGACAAGGGATTTCGGATCTCATGGGAAAGGGAGGTGGTCAATTCTCCGATATAGGCCATCCGCTCAATTTCCCGGCTTTGTTTTTCCATCTGGACCCGCTTGGTGATATCCCGGACAATGCAAAGGTTATACGCCCGACCCTGGAATTGTGACCGCCTGAAATTAATTTCCGTTGGAAGGCAGTCCCCCTTCTTTGTTAATCTCAGATACTCAAAGGATTCCGACTCTGTTTCCTTTTTAATTTCCCGGGTAATGATGTGGGACACTTTTTCAAGACTTTCTTTGGCAACAAAAAACAAAAACGACTTTTTAAGGGTATCCTTTGCCTTATATCCGTGCATCCTGTGAAAGGCCGGGTTCACAAAGGCGATCCTTTCTTTGTCCAACACCAGATACCCGTCACTGATCTCTTCAACCAGGGTTTTGTACTTAAGTTCCGACTCCTTTAACTCAGCAGTTCTTTCGGCCACATCTCTTTCAAGCTGCTGGGCATATTTTTTTAAATAGGTTTCATGCTTTTTTTGAAAATGATGGCTGAACCGGTGAATGGTATAGGCAAGACACCGGTTGACCGCTTCAATATTTTGACACAGCAACTGCTGGGGAGATTCTTTCACAAGGATGGGAATAACGATCTGCCGGTAAAGTTCAAATGCCTTTTGGACATCCTCTAAAGGGAACCCTTCCTCCAGGCGGATCTTGGTAATTTCATTGATAAATCGATTGATCGGCGTATAATCATTCCGGGCAATCATGGACCCGAAAGAATCACAGGCATTGCCGGTGGTCTGCATCAATTCTTCCAAAGATCTTCGGGTATAAAGCCTTGACACATCATGCTTAAGCCTTTTGGCCCACTCAAGCACAATTTTTTCCCGATGCCGCTTCTGGAAATCTTCCCATTCAAAATTCATGTCTGCCATTGTCAAAGGCTCATACCGCCGGCAGAGCCAGTCCCGGTACCAACTGCTTTGTCCATGGACACCCCCTTTATGAAATTTTGTATAAAAGCGGTTAACGATAACAGGTGCTTTTGTTGAAGTCAATCTGTCCAGGCGATGACAATTTACTTGAAGTTTATCTTGTCCCCAACAAAAAATCAGGTCCATCAAATTGTCCTGTAGAATGGTTCCCAAGAATACGATGCTTTCAGCAAGAAGTTCTGGTTGTTATCCTTTGACGCTTTTTGTTGAATCAAGTACACTGGCCTATCAGCAGCAAAAGAGTGCCGCCGATTGTCCGTAAACTAAATTTCAGGAGGAAGCCATGTCACCCCATGAATTTACCATCCGGACCATGACCCGGGGGGAACTGGACCTTGTTGTTGAATGGGCAGACGCCGAAGGCTGGAATCCCGGCCGATTTGATGCGGACTGCTATTTTAAAGCAGACCCGACAGGCTTTCTTGTGGGGCTGCTGAAGGGTGAACCCATTGCCAGTATCTCTGTTGTCAAATATGGCAAGACCTTTGCTTTCCTCGGCTTTTATCTGGTTGTCCCCGCCTTTCGGGGTAAGGGATATGGACTTAAAATCTGGCGCCACGGCATGAAAACGGTCAAAGACCGCAATGTCGGACTTGACGGGGTGGTTGACCAACAGGCCAATTATAAAAAATCCGGATTCAAACTGGCCTATCAAAATATCCGGTACCAGGGAACAGGGGGAGGCCGCCTGCCGGATACCCATGAAATTGTGCCCCTGGCCCGGGTCCCTTTGGAAGAATTTCATGCCTATGATCGGTCTTTTTTCCCGGAAAATCGCACCCGGTTTATGGCTTCCTGGATCTGCCAGCCCGAGGCCTATGCCCTGGGGCTTCTTCAAAAGGGAACCCTTTCAGGATACGGAATGATCCGACAATGCAGAAAGGGATACAAAATCGGTCCCTTGTTTGCCGAAAATTACGAACAGGCCGATGTCTTGTTCCGGGCCCTTAAATCCGGGGTATCAAATGCAGATCCTGTCTTTCTGGATACACCCCAAATTAATCCCGGGGCAATTGCACTGGCCGAACACCATGGCATGACCCCTGTTTTTGAAACAGCGCGAATGTACACAGGTTGCGTTCCGGACACATCCATGGACCGGGTGTTCGGGGTGACATCCTTTGAACTGGGTTAAGGAAAAAACAAATGAAACCAACGGACAAAATTTTTATTGCTGCCAGGGGAACGGGATGGATCTGTGTTGAAAAGCCCCCCGGCATCAGTGTTCACAATGAGCCGGGCCATGATATTCTGTCCCTTCTGGCAGAGCAGATCCCAACCCATAAAAAGAGTGGACAAGACCTGCTCCAACCCGTCCACCGCCTGGACAAGGAGACCAGCGGCCTGCTCCTGCTGGCAACTGCCCCGGATGCCCTGACCCGCCTATCTGCGCTGTTTGCCCGGGGCGAGGTTACAAAAAAATACCTGGCCCTGGTCCATGGAAATTTTGATATTCAGAAAAAACCGCCGTCTGTCTGGAACACACCGCTGTCAAAGGAGGCCGGCGGCAGAAACGATCCTGCCGGCAAAGGCAAAAAAGTGGATGCCGTGACCCACTATAAAATTATGGCCCAAAGCCCCCACTATACCCTCCTGGAAATTGAATTGTTAACCGGGCGGAAACACCAGATACGGCGCCATGCAAAGATGGCCGGTCACCCGGTCACAGGAGACAGCCGATACGGATCCCTGCGGTCCATTCAGTTTTTAAAGGAAAACTGCAATTACCATCGGCTGGGTCTCCATGCCTTCTACCTGGAATTTCCGGACCTGTCCTCACGGATCACCATCACCTCGGAGCAGATCCCTTTGGAAATGAGTTCCCTTTTAAAACAGGATTTGTAAGCCATTTCATCTTTGGCCTTAGGAATCAGCCAGAATCTTTATATTGACCCGCCGGGTTCTCGGGCCGTCAAATTCGCAGAAAAAGATCCCCTGCCAGGTGCCCAGGACCAGAGAACCGTTTTCAAGGGGAATCAATTCCGAGGGCCCAAAGAGACTGACCTTGATATGGGCGGCGGAATTGCCTTCCATGTGTTTGAAATGATCCTCCCAGGGAATCACCCGGTTGATGGTATTTAAAATATCGGTTTCAACGGCAGGGTCAGCATTCTCATTAATGGTAATCGCCCCTGTGGTGTGCAGGGAAAAGACATGGACCAGGCCGTTTCGGATCCCGGATTCTTCAACCACCCGACGCACCTGGGAGGTGATATCCACCATCTGGGTCCGGGCATGGGTTTTGACAGAAATCTGCATAACCGCCTCCTTTTATAAAAATGAAAGAGGGTTTCACCATGAAGCAGACATTTTTTGTTTCTTCATGCCGCTTCATGGTGGCTTTAATGACTGAAATTAATGCACTGGCCGCTTATTTTTTAACCAGAGCCAATGCGTTTTTCACAATATTTTCCGGGGAGAACCCATACTCTTTGAGCACGGTTCCACCGGGTGCAGAGGCACCGAACCGATCAATCCCGATGATCCTGCCGTTCATTCCCACATATTTGTGCCATCCCATGGTAATCCCGGCTTCAACCGCCAGTCTTCTGGTCACAGCAGACGGCAGAATTCTCTCCTTGTAAGGGGCCGGGGCGCGTTCAAACGACTCCCAGCACGGCATGGAAACAACAGATGCCAGAATCTTGTGGTCGTCTTCAAGAATCCGGGCAGCCGCAAGACAGATATGCACCTCAGACCCGGTTGCCAGCAGCAGAAGATCTGCTTTGTCCCCTGCATCTTTGATGGTGTAAGCACCATAGTTGAACTCGCCGTCCCTCTGGGACACATCCAGGGTTGGCAGTTTCTGGCGACTTAAAATCAGGGCTGTTGGAGAATCCATTGTGGTCAGGGCCTGTTTCCAGGCAAGGGTTGTTTCATTGGCGTCTGCCGGCCGAATCACGTTAAGGCCGGGAATGGCGCGCAAGGATGCCAGGTGTTCAACCGGCTGATGGGTGGGGCCGTCTTCCCCCACGGCCACCGAGTCATGGGTAAACACATAGATAATCGGCAGTTTCATCAGGCTTGCCACCCGAATGGCCCCCCGCATATAATCGGCAAAGACCAGAAAGGTCCCGCCAAAGGGCCGGACCCCGGAATGCAGGTACATGCCGGACATGATGGCACCCATGGCATGCTCCCGCACACCAAATCTGATATTTCTGCCCTTCCATGCATCCTTCTGGAACACGGTGGCATTGTTCAAATAGGTTTTATTGGAGGGGGCAAGATCTGCAGATCCACCCATGAGCACGGGCAGATTGTCGGCAATGGCGTTGAGCACTTTTCCCGATGCTGCCCGGGTGGCCACGGGCCCGTCCTCGACCTTAAAAACCGGGATATCTGCATCCCATCCCTGGGTTAAAAACCCTGAGACGGCATCCACAAACTGTGCGGCCTGGTCGGGATACTCCCTTTTGTAGGTATCGAAAATTTCCTGCCAGGTGTCTTCAAACCCTTGTCCATAGGTCACCGCTTTTCTGGTATTTTCCAACACTTCTTCGGGCACATAAAAGGTCTTGTCCGAAGGAACGCCGTAGAATTCCTTGACCAAACGGATTTCCTCGTCTCCCAGGGGCGAGCCGTGGGCATCTGCCGTGTCCTGCTTGTTGGGACTGCCATAGGCGATATGGGTGGAAACCTTGACCAGGGTGGGCCGTGACACGGCATCCTTGCCCGCCTGGATGGCCTTGGCAATTTGTTCCAGATCATTGCCGTCCGAAACTTCAACCACATGCCAGTTCATGGCTTCAAATTTGGCCCGGACATTTTCCGTAAACGCTATAGAGGTAGCGCCTTCGATGGTGATGGCGTTGTCATCATAAATTAAGATCAGTCGGCCAAGACCCAGGTGCCCGGCAAGGGAAACCGCTTCCATGGCCACCCCTTCCATGAGGTCCCCGTCACCGCACATGGCATAGGTGTGATGGTTTATCAATTCCCCGTTTTCCATGTTAAATCTTGCCGCCAAATGCCGTTCGGCAATGGCCATGCCCACGGCATTGGCAATTCCCTGACCCAGGGGGCCTGTGGTGGTTTCAACCCCGGGGGTGTCTCCGTACTCGGGGTGACCAGGGGTTCTGGATCCCCATTGTCTGAAGTTTTTCAAGTCCGCTATTTCCAGGCCGTATCCGAATAAATACAAAAGGCTGTACAGCAGGGAAGATGCGTGGCCCCCGGACAGGACAAACCGGTCCCGGTCAATCCAGGCAGGGTTTTTGGGATTGTGTTTCAAAAACAGTTTGAACAGCACATAGGCCGTCGGTGCCAGCCCCATGGGCGCGCCAGGATGGCCTGAATTGGCTTTTTGGACAGCGTCCATGCAAAGGGTTCGAATGGTATTGACGGTTAATTGGTCAAGGATTTCTCTGGCATCTGCCATTTTTTTTCTTCTCCTGTAATTTAATTTATTGTTACAAAGCTCTCATGGATTCGGGTTTTAATTTTATCTTTCCTTTGAGTGCCTGTGATATCAATTCAAGGGTTTTTTCTTTATCCCTGGGTAATCTGGCCCGGATGGGCAGATAATTGGATGCATGATTTGCATGGAAAAGCCCGTCTGTCAGATGGGTGGCAGCAATCATACCTCCCAGCTCAGCCAGCATTTCTTCCGGGTTGATGAGCACAAACCGGCCCTGCTCGTATTGGTCATAAAGTTCGGTTCCCGGAACCAGCATCAGACTTAAGGCCCCAACAAAATCAGGATCTATGGCCGACAACACCCTTCCGGTTTCCTGTGCATGGACCATGGATCTTTCACGGCCTCCCAGCCCCACCAGGACGGTGACCGATAATTTGATCCCTGAGGCTTTGACCCGTCTGCCCATTCGGATCATCTTTTCGGCATTGGCCCCTTTGCAAACCGCTTTCAGCACTACATCGTCTCCAGACTCAAGACCCATATAGGCAATGTCCACGCCCAGGGATTTCAGTTCTTTCAGCTGTTCATCGGTTTTCATGCCAATGCCCTTGGTATTGGCATAGAGCCCCACCCGTTCCACCCAGGGCAGGCGGTCACGGATCCGCTCCAGGATGGGAACCAGTCGTTTCTGGGGGACAATCATGGCATCTCCGTCACAGATAAACAACCGGTTCTGGCGGCGGCAGTTGTCCCTGGCAAATTCAATATCTTTAAAAATAATATCATCTTTTTTGATGGTGAATCGCTTTTCCCGGAAGGTGGGGCAAAAGGTGCATTTGTTATGGGAACAGCCCAGGGTAACCTGCAGTAAAATACTATTTGCCTCGCTGGGCGGGCGGATGATCATTCCTTCGTAGTGCATATACGGCAACCCCTTAAAAAGTCAAAATTTCTTTTTAACAGGTATTATTAAAAAATTCAATATCTTGATTCTTTTTCGAATCCTCAAAAGACATGGTTGTCGCCGGGGAGCCAAGCGAATCAGGTGAAACGACAGGCTGGGCTATCCTACAGATTGCCCTCAAGAATCATGATGACGCTTTGAACGCACGGCACACATAATTTGTTAAGCAAATCATTGTCCATGAAGTATTTCTGACCTTCTTTGGTCGTCAACTCACAACCATTTAGCAATTTACGACAAATAACCGTGCCATGCTTTTCAGAAAAACGGTCCATGAGCTCTCTCGTTTTAGCATAGGTCCGCTCTTGGGCTGACCTATCGTCTTTGCTGCCCCTGCCATGCCGCATTCCCAAGACAAGGATGCCTCCTGTTACTGCACCGCAGACCTCCTCTTTTCGTGCCATGCCTGCACCTAAACCACACGCGATCTTCAGGGCCATTTCCTCTGACAAGCCGCTTTCTTCCCGGAAAGCGTAAAGCACTGATTGTGCTCAGTTGTATCCACTCAAAAACTTTTGGGTTGCGTTATCCGCTTTGATTGACATCATGCTTCTCCTTTCTATTCGCCCAACGGCAGCATCACCAGCTGGTGTGGAGCGGCAGCGTAGCACCGGTCTGAGTGCATGTAGTTGTTACATTTTACCCTGATATATACTCAAGAAGTTCAGCTGCTGCTGCATTTTTCATCAACCTAGCTCGTGCAGGTCCAACATTATAGATTTTTTCAATTAAATTCTGTTCGGTACTTTTATGCAACTGCTCAATTGTATTAACTCCCGCTCCCTTCAATTTTTCTTTTTGCCATTGAGTGAGGAGAACTAAAACTTCAATTGGCTTTGCAAGCAAAGACTTTAAAGACTCTTCATATTGTTGTTCGTCATCAGTTAGAAGTATTCCGCGGCTTCCAGAATATGAGCTATGATTTTTACCAAACTCAGGAAACTTTTTAATAGAGAGGTTTTTAAAAAATTCAGACGATTCGTTGTGTGGACTACTTTCTAATGAAATCATGCAACCGTATTTGATCTCGTATCGTGACCCCAATTCAACCCTGGTAGCTCTTACTGAGTTATCTACCTTCCTTATTATTCCGGTATAAGTTAATAGTCTTAAAGCTTCTTTTACTTCCTCAGGAGAATCTTTATGTATCCAAAAATAGATTGTGGACTCATCAATCCCTTTTTCCTTTCTAACGTTGTTATATTCTGCGACTTTTGGAATAACTGAATTTTCCAGAAAATCTCTTCCCCAATCTATTATGCCTCTGTGACCTTTATATTTTTCACCTAACTCAGTATGTTCGGTCCAAATTTGATTTCGATAAAATGACTTGATCACTGTGTTTACGTTCGATGTATTAAGTTTAGTCAAATCTTGAAGAGTTCTCAGCAACATTCTTGGGTTGCCACCAGATGATAGGGAAAGCGTATTGAAAAGTGCCCTTTGCCTATCTATATCTGAACGTAAATTTTCGTCAGACTGCTTAAAGACTATATCTTTAAAGTATTGCAGATAATCAGGATCAGAAATATTTCTCTCTAATTTTTTGTATGTGCAATCGTGAATTAGCTCAAATGAATCTCCAAAATGCGTTACCCCGGGATAGATAGCGGCATTACATGTAATATAGGGTGATCTAAGATCTTTAAAAAGATTAAAGAATTGTCTTTGCTGTTCTGGCCTAAAAACATGAGCGGCTTCATCAAAAAAGAAAATTACCCTGTCAAGTGAATTTTCTTCGCAAATCATTTGAATCGCTTCTTTTACATCTTCAATATCAGGCAGTGCAGAAATATCAACGGAGGCACTCCCTTTATATGACTCTTCGAACAGCTTTACTATTTCCTTCAAGCTAACTTGAACTTCATTCTCATTCTCATTTTCATCATTACTTAAAAGGTTTGCTGATAGGGAAGAGACAACGATTCCTTTCCTTCTTAGTTTGTTTAGCAAGTATTTTAGCGTCTTGGCCATCATCCAATGATAGAATTGAAGGTTATCTTCTGTGCTAATTAAAGAACTCATATTGAATGGAACAAATACTGTGGCACAGGATTCATTTTCCGCTTCCAATTCCAATTCAGCTACTCGCATCAAAAAAGATTTTCCAGTCCCTCTTGATCCTTCTAAAAGACAGGGCTCGTTTGATTTAAGTGCGGCTAATATGCTCCTATCTGCCTCGTTTACTACCGATAAATCTAAAATATCTGTCTGTTTTATACTTTCAGTTCTAAGATAAAATTCATTCATTTTTTTTCCTATGTACGACCAAATAATTCCCTAATAGTCGATATATTATTAAATTCTTCAGGGATAAACTGTAAAGTCTCACGCGTTGAATCGCTGAATAGTTTTATATATCTGCATACAGCAGCAAACAAAATCACTTCTGATACGGATTTGTGGTATTTAAAATACAACTCAAATAAAGTGTCGTTATATTTTAATTTAAGACCACTTTTTTCCCATGTTTCGTTATTTCCATGAACGTATTCGGATAGTTTTCTATAAGTAGTTAACGCTTTTTCCCGATAATTATCAATATGCTCAGAGCATTCACTAAAAAAAGCCTTTGCGAACCGTTTAGATAAAACCCCTTTTTCTTCATCTACAAGGTTTGTCCATTTTATATCCGAACGTCCATCAAGCCATTCATGCAATTCCATTTTATTGACAGAGAAATATATTGCCGCAAGTCCCATCTCAAAAGCCAACCTTAGAGATGCAAACGCTTGTCTGTACAATCCCAAAGCCAGATTAAAGGTTGCCGACTCTAGTTGCGCGCTAACTGTTACAAGAATTACTCTTTCTTGTGGATCAGGAAGGCATTTAGCGAATTCATAGATACAAGATGATAAATGGTGAAGTGTACCGAGTTTTTCTTTCTCAGAAATTGTCTGACTGAATATCTTCTGTGATTCAAGATTTAACTTTGAAAAGTATTCTTCTATGTCCATAAAAATCAATCAATCCTTTTATTGAAATGTAACTCCGCTTGTCGAATAACACCCAACCAGTACCAGATAGAATTTGATTTGACAACGGATTTTGGGTGATAAACCATTAACCGGATAATTTCATTTTCCGGGCAGCCATGCAAGGGCAATCGCATGTAGATTTTTAATAACCAGCCTTATACCCGTTCCTCCATAGCCGGGGTCCGAAAGTTGAGTTAATTACAAAACATACGTGCTCAAGTGGAAGAATAAAATGATCGGGTGTCCCATGGGGGCTAGGCCAGGGGTGGGTAAGGGGGTGGAATGGCGTAGCTGGACGTGGCGTCAGGACGACAAAGGCTGCGGCCAGGTCCGCTTCTTTGGTCCTCAAGGACGAGGACCAAAGATTTAATGGAATCCCCCTTGCCCGGCCCTGGCCGGGTTGCAGGTATCATGGACAACCATACCGCTATAAGTTACATGCGTTGGCTCTGGGCAGCCATGCAAGGGCTATTGAACTATGGCTGACAAGTGATTCAGGGGGCCACCAGTTTTTCCCGCAGGCCGGACAGACGCAGGGCGGTTTTGTTATTCTGAAAGGCGATTTCAAGGGCACGGCTCGCACCCACAATGATGACCAGACGTTTGCCCCGGGTCATGGCAGTATAGAGCAAGTTACGCTGGAGCAAAGGAAAATGGGCGCAGGTTAACGCAATGATAACAGCGCTGTATTCAGAGCCCTGGGATTTATGGACCGATATGGTATAGGCCAGGGTCAGCTCGTCCAGCTCCAGAAGCTCATAGGCGACAATGCGGCCGTCATAATCCACCAAAAGTCTTCCTTCGGACCGGCTCACCTCGTGGACCACCCCGATATCCCCGTTAAACACCTCTTTTTCATAATTATTTTTCAAATGCATGACCTTGTCCCCGAGCTTAAAGGTGAATCCCCGGCTCTCAATGCCGTCCTTGGCATCATTGAGCACGGCCTGGAGCTGCTGGTTCAGATTGATGGTCCCGGCCTCGCCCCTGTGCATGGGGGTGAGTACCTGGATCTCGTCAATGTGGGGAAAGGCTGCCGGAATTCTTTTTGAACACAATTCCAGGATAGTTTCCACCACCCGCTGGGGGGACTGGGTTTCGATGAAATAAAATTCAGACAGCTTGTCCTGGGTGGCTGCTTTAAAATCCGGCATCTGGCCGTTGCGGATGCTGTGGGCATGCATGACAATGGGGCTTTCCTTGGCCTGGCGGAAAATTTTGGTCAAAGAAAAAATTCGCACCCGCTCCGAGGAGATAATATCGGACAAGACATTGCCAGGGCCAACCGAGGGCAACTGAAAGGTATCTCCCACTAGAATGAGGCAGGCCATGGCCGGCATGGCTGCCACCAGGTGATACATGAGAAGGGTATCCACCATGGAGGCCTCATCCACCACAAACACATCCAGATCCAGGGGATTGGTAATATTTCTGTCAAAACTCTGGCTCTCGTGGTCAAACCCCAAAAGCTTGTGCAGGGTAAAGGCTTTTTTCCCTGTCACTTCGGACAGGCGCCGGGCTGCCCGGCCCGTGGGGGCGCTTAGGACGACGGTCAGGTGCAGCCGCCTGAATACCGCGCACAGGGCCCGGACCAGAGTGGTTTTACCGGTGCCCGGTCCCCCGGTGATAATGGCAATTTTCTGCTGCAATACCTGGGTGACCACATCCAGCTGCTCCCGGGACAACTGGATGGCAAGGCTGGTCAATACCTCTTCCACGATCTGGTCTTCACTAATCTTATAATCAGGCGTCTTGAGGGTCAAAAGGGCCTTGATCCGGGAAGCGATCTGGGCTTCCGCCCTGAAAAGCCTGGCCAGATAAACCTTTGTACCAAAATTTTCTTTGATTGCTTGCTGGCCTTGGTCCTCTCCTTCATCCGGGTCTGCCTTCCCATTGGACATCTCCACCACTACATCCCCAAGCCTTGCCAATTTCACAAGGGGGGGGTCAAACAAATCCGGGCCCACGCCGGACATGCGAGAACAGGCAGCAAAAAGCTCCTGTTTCCGGGCATAGACATGGCCTTCCTGTTCGTCCAGAAGCAGCTGGCAGATCAGACAGGCTGCAAGCCTTTTTTCATCATCTCGTTCAATGCCAATCCCCCTTGCAATGGCATCTGCGGCCTGGAAGCCTATCCCTGGAATATCCTTTGCAACGAGATAGGGATCGGTCTTAAGAACATTCAGGGCATCGGCACCATAGGTTTTTAAAATATCACCGGCATGGGTTACCCCCACCTGGTGTTCCAGGAGGAACTGCATGACCCGCCGGACAGAGTGGTGTTTGTTCCAGGCTTTTTCAATGAGGTCCCGCTTGGTGCTGCCGATGCCGTGGATGGTTTCCAGTCGAGCAGGTTCATTTTCAATGATCTCCAGGGTCTCTTCCTTAAACGTGTCCACAATCCGGTTGGCCAACCCCTTGCTGATGCCGGAAATCATGCCCGATCCCAGATATTTTCTGATACCGGAAATCGTCGCCGGCAAGGTCACCTGATAGGTGGCGGCTTCGAACTGGTCCCCGTATTTGGGATGGGAAATCCACCTGCCGGTAAGACTCAGGCCTTCGCCCTGGACCACCCCGGCCAGATGCCCCACCACGGTAATGGACTCATGGATCCCGGGCACCTGAATTTTGCAGACAGTATAATGATTATCCGGATTCTGAAAGGTGAGACGGGTTAAAACCCCTTTAATGGTAATCATTCAGATTTCACATGTTGAATAATCCACAGGGCCGCATCATACAGGTCTTTTCCGTAGAAATCAGGAACAATACCCTTGCGGGCAAGGGCTTTCAGTGCATCTTCCCCATTGCCCGTGGCCACCAGGAGATTTTTGGCACATCCGGCGGCAAGGCCGCACTCAATGTCCTTGGCAGAATCCCCCACCATAAGCGATTGGCTTGAATCTGTGTTGTGAGCTGCCAGGGCCTGGGCAATCATCCCGGGAAGGGGCTTGCGGCAATCGCATCCCGCGTCCGGGGTATGGGGGCAAAAATAGATATCCGTGATCCGTCCACCGGCCTCAGCCACCCCGGTTTTCAATTTATCAAATATGGCATCCAGCGTCTTTGGCGTCATCAACCCCCGGCCAATACCAGACTGGTTGGTGATCAGGATGACATCAAATCCGTGGCCGGAAAGCAGGGCCACGGCCTCACAGCTTTTGGGGATAAAAACAAACTCGGAAGGGTCCTTGATATAAGCAGCAGAATCCTGGTTAATCACCCCATCCCGGTCTAGAAAAACAATATATCCCATTTGCACCCGTTACTCTCCAACGGCAAAGGCCTGGGCAAACCCTTCGGTCATGAGGCGTTCGCTGAATTGATCGGCATCGTTCAGGTTGGTAAACTTGCCGATCCTGACCCGGTAAAACTGGCCTCTGTCATCTTCATAGGGAACGATATGGGCGTTCAGATAAGTTGCGGACAATTTTTTCCGATAACTTTCCGCATTGGCTTTTACTTTAAAAGCCCCCACCTGGACCGTAAAATTGCCCTGCCAATAATCAATGGGTTTAAATGCCACAGGCTCCTGGGTCTCCTTTGAAAAAGAGGTCGCCTCTCCAAGGGCAGTAACCTTCACCCTGGCGGTTCCCGGCCCCACCATACCGATTTTCTGGGCACCGGTATAGGACAGGTCAATGATCCTTCCTGTAATAAAGGGTCCCCTGTCATTGACCCGCAGAACAACTTCCTGGCGGGTATCCTGGCTGTAGACCTTCACCCAGGTTCCCATGGGAAGGGTTTTGTGGGCTGCGGTCATGGCATACATATTATAGGTTTCGCCGTTGGAGGTTTTTCTGCCGTGGAATTTTTTTCCATACCAGGAGGCAATCCCTGTTTCCTCATACCCATGGGCGCTGGGAATGGGGATATACCGCTTGCCGGCAATGGTATAGGGCCTCTGGGTGGGAGGGGTCTTGCCCGTTGGTGCCTTCTGGCCGGAAGATGGGGGGGGGGCCTTTTGCCTGATTCATAGGGAGAATCCACCCGTTTGGCGCAGCCAAAGGCCAGCAAAAAGACAATCAGGAGAACTCCATATCCAATACGGGTCAGGGGAGCGTGTTTTTGAATCATATTTCTAATGCTCTGTTTAATACATCTTCCATGTTATCGGTAAACATAAAGGCCATCGTGTCCTTTATGTGGTCTGGCACATCTTCCATGTCTTTTTCATTCCACAAAGGCAGAATAAGGGTTTTTATCCCGGCCCTGTGGGCGGCGATCACCTTTTCCTTTATCCCCCCCACGGGCAGCACCTCCCCCCTCAGGGTGATTTCACCGGTCATGGCAAGCCTGGGCTTCACCCGTTTGCCGGAAATCAAAGAAGCCAGGGCCGTGAGCATGGTCACGCCGGCAGAGGGGCCATCCTTGGGAATGGAGCCCTCGGGCACATGGATATGGATATCATGGTTTTCAAAAAAGGTCTCATCCACCTTGAGTTTTTCACAATTGGCCCGGATAAAACTTAAGGCCGTACTGGCAGATTCTTTCATCACATCCCCCAGCTGGCCCGTCAGGGTCAACCCCTTGCTTCCGCGCATGGCAACCGCTTCAACAAAAAGGATTTCCCCGCCAAAGGGGGTCCAGGCAAGCCCCACCACCACACCGGGGCTTTTAATTCCCAACCCCAGATCCGGCATGTTCTGAACCGGCCCCAGGTATTCTTTAATATCCTCCTTACGAATCACAAGAACCCTTGCCTCTTCTTCTGCAATCCTGCTGGCAACCCCTCGGCAGATGGCTCCAATCTGCCGTTCCAGGTTCCGCAACCCCGACTCCCGGGTATAGCCGGATATAATTTTTTTTACCGCTCCCTGGGTGAACCGTATCTGGTTGGTTAAAAGCCCGTTGGCATCCCGTTGCCTGGGGATCAGATACCGGGTGGCGATCTTAAGTTTTTCATCTTCCGTATACCCGTTGAGTTCCAGCACTTCCATCCGGTCCCGCAGGGGGGCCGGAATGGTGTGCAGGACATTGGCCGTGGTCAGAAACATGACATCGGACAGGTCAAAGGGTACATCCAGGTAATGGTCGGTAAAGGAAAAATTTTGTTCCGGGTCCAGAACTTCCAGAAGGGCGGAAGAAGGGTCTCCGTGGTAGGAGGAGCTGACCTTGTCAATCTCGTCCAGCATGAACACGGGATTGTTTTTGCCCGCCTGCCGCAATCGCTGAATAATTCGCCCTGGAAGCGCCCCCACATAGGTTCTTCGATGGCCCCTTATTTCAGCTTCGTCCCGGACTCCGCCCAGGGAGATACGGACAAATTCCCGGCCCAAAGCCTTGGCAATGGACCGCCCCAGAGAGGTTTTTCCCGTGCCCGGGGGACCTGAAAAACAGAGAATGGGCCCTTTGGAATCTTTTTTTAATTTCCGGACTGCCAGATATTCAAGAATACGTTTTTTGGGATTCTTCAGGCCGTAATGATCCTGATTCAAGATCCTGCGCGCCTCTTTGATATCCAGCCGGTCACGGGATTTTTCATGCCAGGGCAGGGAGGTGAGCCAGTCCAGATAGGTGGATGCCACTACATATTCAGAAGAGGAGGGATGCATCCTGGACAGTCGCTGCAATTCCCGTTCCGCCTCCTTCCGGGATTCTCCCGGCAAATTTTTTTCTTCAATCAGCGCCTTGTACTCCCGGATTTCAACCCTATCCTCCTCGCTTTCCCCCAGTTCCTCCTTGATGGCCTTAAGCTGCTGGCGAAGGTAATAGTCCCGCTGGCGCTTGTCCATGCCTTCCTTTACCTGGCTCTGGATTCTGGATCCCATTTCAAGAATTTCAAGCTGGTCATTGACCAGGCGGGTCACTTTTTTCAACCTCAGATTGACATCCAGCAGCTCAATGACCTTCTGTTTTTCCTTTACCGGCGCGTTGATGGTTGATGCCACCATGTCTGCCAGCACATTGGGTTCCTGGAGGGACTTGATCATGTGTCCCATCTCCGAGGGTAGTCCCGGAGAAAGGGCAACAATTTTTTCATATTGTTCCACAATATTGGCCATGAGTGCCCGGTTTTCTTTGTTCCGGTCTGCATTTTTGTTTTCCAGGACGGCTATTTCCGCCTGCATATACTGCTTGCCCTGGAGGAACTGGACCACCTTGAACCGGTCCAGTCCCTGGATCAGCAGCTGGGCCTTTTCATCTTCCATCTTGGACATTTTTAAAATCATGGCCACGGTACCGATGCGGTGAAGATCGTTTGTCCTGTGCTTTGAACCCAGGTCGGACCGCTTTGACAATAACAATCCCAGCAACCTGTTGCCGGCCATGGCTTCATCAATCAGCTCAATGGCCTCCTTTTGAATCAGCACCAGGGGCAGTACCATTTTGGGAAACAAATTGGTGTCAACAATGGGGAGGACGGGAATTTTTTTGGGGATGCTGTCGGTTGTAATCGTGGCTGAGGGATGTCTCAGATCATCCATTCTGATTCCTTTTGGAAGCGTGACTTAAATAAAATCTAGAGAAACATTACTTTTTCGTTTTATGTTCTTACGAAAAAGTTTCCCCAGAGTCAACTCCAAAAACCCGTTTGAAAATGAAGCAGACACTTTTTCAACATCAATGACACTGGGCAGATAAAGGACTCTCTCAAACTGGCCGAACTGAATTTCAGCCAACCGAAAGGTGGCGGTGGGATCCGGGTGGTTGCTCTTTCTGGTTCCGGAAATTTTAACAGCCTTGTTATTAACTTCAATAATGATATCTTCCCGGTTGACCCCTGCAATCTCTGCCTGGATAATAATCATCTGTCTTGTTTCAAATATATCCATCTGGGGTTTCCAAATCTGTTTTGAAAAACAGAACATGGGGTTGACCGATTGAAACATCTGGTCAAAAGACTTGTCCTCTGATGCATGGGTTTCAATGTTATTTCCAAACCGGATTTCTATCTGTTCCATAAAACACTCCTGATGACGCTGTTATATCGATCATCTGACGATTTGTAACCAATACCATTTGAGTGCAGAATTGTAAAGCGCAATCACAAAAATCCCCCTGCAAAATGAATTATTTACCAGATTTTCTGCCCCCTCCTCTGCAAGAAATTTTATGGGAAATAGGGGCGCTTTTCCTCTTTTATTTGCGGATCAGGATCAGCAGATCTTCTTATCAAGAATGGTCCGGACCACCCTGGAAAATTCGTGCAGGGAAAACGGTTTCTGGATAAACCCATGGCACCCCTTTTCTATAAGTTCCTCCACCCGTTCGTCCACCGTATACCCGGTGGTGATCAGAAACTTGGTCTGTTCCTTGATTTGCTTAATCCTGACAAAGGTCTGTCGGCCATCCATTTTCGGCATAATCAAATCCAGGACCACCAGGGAAATCTCATCTTTATGCAATTGGAACATTTCAACCGCTTCCAGTCCGTTCCTGGCAACAAGGGGCTTATATCCCAGTTTCTCGAGAAAATTTTCCCCCACATTTAATATTTCCTGTTCATCATCCACCATCAATACGGTTTCAGATCCCCTCTGCATTTGATCCAAGGCCGGGGTCTCTTTTTTGAGGTCCTTAATATGCACCTTGCTGGAAGCCGGCAGGCAGACCTTGAAAACAGACCCTTCTCCTTTTTTGCTCTCAACCGTTATAAAGCCGCCGTGATTTTTTACAATCCCGAAAACCGTTGCCAAACCCAGGCCCCTGCCTTTTTTGTCACCGATTTCCTTGGTGGAAAAAAAGGGATCAAATATTTTTTTCTGGATCTCCCACTCCATACCGATCCCGGTATCCCGGATGGCTATTTCCACGTACCGGCCCGGATTCACCTCAAAGTGATACCTATGGTCTTCCGGGATAAATATATTCTGGGTCGTGATAAACATCTCACCTGCATCCACCATTGCCTGGGAAGCATTGATCAACAGGTTAAGACAGATTTGCTCCAGCTGGGAATGATCTCCGTCCACCATGTGAAGGTTGTTTTCATAGGATTCATGGACATTGATATCCTTTCTGGACGGTTTGAATATGTTCAGGGACATTGCCACCACCTGGTTAACATCCACCACTGAAATCTGGTATTTCCCCCCCCTGGCAAACCCCAGCAGCCGGCCTGTCAGCTCTGCGGCCGTATCCACCAGCTTGCCGATCTGCCGGGTGTGGGAAGCAATTTTCTCCACCGCTGTCAGGTCAATTCGCATCAGGGACAAGTGGCCTTGTATCCCCATTAAAATATTATTGAAATCATGGGAAATCCCACCGGCCAGAACCCCGATGGCCTCCATTTTCTGGGCCTGCTGGAGTTGAATCTGAAGGGATTTTAATTCCGTGATATCGGTAACAACCATCACTGCGCCCTTTTTTTTGTCCCCGGAGGACAGGTGGGAGGAACGAATCCTGCAATCAAAGGCAGTGCCGTCTTTTCTGGAAATCCTTGTTTCAACCACACCCACGCCAAATTTTTCAATGCCGCTGGCAAGACTTTTTCCCACGCGTTCATATTCTTTTTGGGTGGGATACAAAATTCGGGCTTCTTTTTCATGAAGCGTTCCGGCTTCATATCCCAGCATGGCATGGAGGCTTTCATTGGCCCAGTCGATTTTCCCGTGCCTGACGATTCCAAGACCGGCCGGAGACGATGCCAAGACTGCCTTCATCTGTTCAAAAGGCAGAAAAGACCCATGGCTATCTTTATCTGGATTTTTTTTATCATACCCTTGTGCCATAAAAACACCTGTTCCTATTTTCATAAATTGACTGGGGCAAGACTTATCTGGTAAGTATACCAGACTTTTTTTCATAATACTAAGGCCAAAAAAATGTATCCTAAAAAAAATCTTTCCTTTGCAGTCGATTATATTCCGGCATTGGTCAGCGGACTGATGCTGACCGCAGCTTTCCCTGATACCGGCGCTTATTATCTTGCCTTTGTGGCCCTGGTTCCCCTGGTGGTTTTGATCCGGGCCATGACACCCCAACGGGCGTTTTATGCCGGGTTCGTGGCAGGGTTTATCCATTACCTGACCCTTATCTACTGGCTTGTCCCTACCATTACCATTTACGGGGGCCTCCATCCGCTGCTGGGCATTTCAACCCTGACCCTGCTGTGTCTCTATCTTGCTCTCTATGTCGGGGTCTTTGCCTTTTTAATGAAAAAACTGGACCCATGTCCGATTCTCATGCCCCTGGCAGGCGCCTTTCTCTGGGTGGGGCTTGAATATATCAGGACCTATGCCCTGACCGGATTTCCCTGGGGCGTTCTGGGGTACAGCCAGGATTCAAACCAAACACTGGTCCAGATAGCCGACCTGACAGGGGTTTTGGGTCTTTCTTTTTTAATTGTACTCTGCAATGTTTGTCTGGCCCAGATTTTCATCTACCTGCGTCCGGGACCAGGGGCAGGTTCCAGGCGGGAAATCCAGATTCTTGTGGTTTATACCCTGGTGCTGATGGCTGCTGCCCTGGCCTATGGAAACTTCAGGGTCCGGGCAATCGACGCCCTGATCCTGAATGCCACCAAACCCAAGATTTCCGTTATCCAGGGCAATATCCGCCAGGATCTCAAATGGGACAAGGCGTTTAAAGAGGCCACCATTGAAAAATACGGAAGCTTGTCCCTCAAAGTTGCCGGGGAACGTCCGGAACTGATCATCTGGCCGGAAACAGCCCTCCCTTTTTATTATGGATACGATACCGTCTATTCCAATCTAGTGGATGGGTATGTAAGAACGGCCAAAACCCATTTTCTCATCGGCAGCCCCGCCTTTGAACAGGGCAAGGAAAACCCGAAGTTTTATAACAGGGTCTATCTGCTCAACCCCCTCTCCCTTGTGACCGGCACCTATGACAAGACCCATTTGGTCCCCTTTGGAGAATATGTTCCCTTCCAGGCATATTTAAAGTTCCTGGGAAAGATCACCGAGCAGGCGGGTGATTTCAGCGTCGGAGAAACCTCCTTTGTCCCCCTGGCCTTCAAAAACCACAAAACAGGGGTCCTCATTTGTTTTGAAATTCTTTTTCCCAACATTGCCCGTCAATTTGTAAAAAACGGCGCCGACATCCTGACCACCATCACCAATGATGCCTGGTTCGGACACACCTCGGCCGCCAGACAACATTTTTCCATTGCCGTGCTCCGGGCGGTTGAAAACCGCAGGAGCGTTGTCCGGGCCGCCAACACCGGGATATCAGGGGTTATCGATCCTGTGGGCCGGGTCCTGGAAAAGACAGATCTCTTTGCCGATGCCGCCATCACCCAGGCCGTGCCGGCCCTGGAGGAAATCTGTTTTTACTCCCGCCATGGCGACCTTCTGGGCATAACAGCACTAGTTGCAATCTGCCTTTGGTTTATGGTAAAAGGGATAAAAACCCCTTTTAGGAGAACCCAAAAATGAGTGCCGACTTAAAACAGACCATTACATCCATTTATGCCCGGGCAGACAAACTCAAGGAGTATCTTTGACCTATCCGTAAAGGAAAAACGCTTCCGGGAGCTGGAACATTTTATTGCCAGACAAGATTTCTGGGACGATGCAGACAAGGCCACGGATCTGTTAAAAGAGCGGACAACCCTGTCCGGACTCCTTGAAACCTGCCAGAGCATTTCCGATGATATTGAGGAGGCGGATCTTTTACTGGAAATGGCCCTGGAAGAGTCTGACAAGGAAAGCGAGCAGGAAGTGGCAAACCTTCTGACGGCTCTGGAACGAAAGATAAAAAAAT
>VMSR01000282.1 GCA_013792075.1 Desulfobacula sp. | reverse complement strand
CAGGAAAATAGTGCCTTTGTTGGCGATTTCAAATTTGCCTTTTTTCTGATGGGAGGCGCCGGTAAAAGCCCCCTTTTCATGGCCGAACAGCTCACTTTCGATAAGGTTTTCCGGGATGGCCGCACAATTGATCTTGATAAAGGGCTGGTCGTTTCTTTCGCTGTTATAGTGAATGGCATTGGCCACCAATTCCTTTCCGGTTCCGCTTTCCCCCCGGATCAGGACAGTGGCCGAAGAGGAGGATACCTGGGATATCATCTGCAAGACTTCCCTCATCTTGTTGGAATTGCCAATGATATTGGTAAAACTGTATTTATTTTCCAGCTCGGATTTGAGACGGATATTCTCTGTTTTGAGCTGTTCCTTTTCCACCCGGACGGTTTCTATATTGATCACGTGGTGGGCCACCATGGCAGCCACCACTGACAAAATCTTTTCCCCGGTCTTCAGGGAACCTTTTCCTTCATAGGGACGGTCTGCACTGATGGCGCCCACCACCCGGCTGTCTTTTTTTATGGGCACGCAGATGAACGAGTAATCCTGGCCTTCGGCAATCCTGCGCGAATGTGTCTTATCCAGAAACAGGGGCTCTTTACTGATTCTGGGGACAACCGCCGGTTTCCCCGACGCAATCACCTGTCCGATGATGCCTTCTCCGGGCAGGTATTTGATCTGTCGGGTGGTTTCTTCTGATATGCCGTGGGCCATTTCTATGCGGATTTCCCCTGTTTCCGTATTGGTAAGAAAGATGATTCCCCTGATCAGGTTCAGGGATTCGGACAATACGCTCAAAACCTTGATCAAGGATTTTTTCATGTCCATGTGCTGGTTCAGGGCCTCACTGATTTCATACAAAAGGGAAATTTCTTCAAGGGACTTCATCATGTCTGTCTTAAATATTCCTCATTCTAAAAGTTTAATTACGGCTACTTTTTTTGAGCTGATCTTGCTATACTATAATCGCTTATATTATCGCACAAAAAAAGATATCAGAACAGGAATAATGCAGTGCCGGGATGAAAAAATTACAAAATCGGAGGGATCGACCCGTGGAAAAAAGAGACGATGCCAGAACCCTTGAGGTATTGTTTGAAATATCCGAAGCCGTGACCCAGACACGGGACCTGGATGAATTGTACAAAGCCATTCACACCTCCCTTGGCAAAATCCTCAACGTGGACAATTTTTATATTGCCCTTTATCACAAAGAAAAAGATTCGATTAGTTTTCCCTATCATGTGGATGAGAAAGATGAAATTCCCGATGAAATATTGAATTTCAGCCAAACCGCATCCTTGACCGGACAGGTGATTCAGTCCCAAAAACCCATGATATTTTTTGAGCAGGAAATCATTGATTTTGCCAGGGAGCAGAACAGGCAGACCATTGGCACGGTCAGCAAGGTCTGGCTGGGGGCCCCTCTGAAAATTAAAAACCGGGTCATCGGGGGCATTGCGATCCAGAGTTTTTCCTCGGCCACAGCCTATCATCCCAGTGACCTGGACCTGTTAAATACCATTTCCCAGCACATTGCCCTGGCCATTGAAAGAAAAGAATCGGAAAAAAAATTACAGGCCCAGCAACAGGTGCTCGAGACAATTCTGGAGTCCTCACCTGTGGGGATCTGCCTGCTGGAAAACCGGGTCTTTAAATGGGTGAATGGGGAAATGGTAAGACTGTTCGGATATGATTCCAAGGAAGCGTTTACCGGGCAGAGCACCCATATGATTTATGCTTCCGGGAAGGCATATGAAGATGCCGGAGCCGTTATTCAGAAGGAGTTGATGCTCAAGGCCCGGGCCGATTTCGATGTTGAACTGAAACGAAGGGACGGCAGCCTGTTCAAAGCCCATATCATTATAACCGGTTCAAACCCGGAAAATCTTCTGGCAAACACCATTGCAATTTTTGCCGATATTTCCCTGAGGGACATCGCCCAACAGGAAAAACTGGCAAAGGAAAAACTTCAGGGAGTGCTGGAAATGGCCGGCGCCATTTGCCACGAAATCAATCAGCCCCTCCAGGCCATTGTCGGGTATTGTGCCCTGTTTGATCCGCCCGAGGCGATTACAGCAAAAGAATTGGAACAGATTAAATACCAGGCCACCCGTATCGGGGATATTACAAAAAGGCTTTCCAAAATTACCCGGTATAAAACCATTCCCTATCCCGGAGATACGGCCATCGTGGATATCTGGGGATCCAGCAGCTGAAAAAAAGCATGCGCACTGATTTGCGTCTTGATTAAATGGATCATTGGTGAAATAATGCACAGTTTTTAAAAATTTTCAGTTGAGGACTTGGGTAAAATGGGCGAAACACAAGCAGGCAGCGGATATAAGATTCGAGATCTGGCGGGGACCATTGAGGTGCTGTTTGAAATATCCGATGCGGTCACCCACACCCGAAATCTGGCGGAATTGTACAAGGTGATCCATGGCGCCATGGATAAAATTCTTAACGTGGATAATTTTTATATCGCTTTGTTCGACAAAGAACGGGATGCCATCACCTTTCCCTACCATAGGGATGAACGGGACAATATCCCGGAAGAAATTTTGAATTTCAGCAAAGAACCGACATCCACGGGCCTGGTTATTAAAAGTAAAAAACCCATGATGTTTTACGAAAAAGATATCTTAAAAATGGCAATGGAAATGGGCAAACCCCTCCTTGGCACCGCCGCTAAAGTCTGGTTGGGTGCGCCCCTGATCATAAAAGACCGGGTCATCGGCGCCATGGTGATTCAGGACTATTCTTGTGCAACCGCTTATGGGAAAAAGGACCTGGTTTTGTTAAATTCCATATCCCAGCATGTGGCCCTGGCCATTGAAAGAAAAGAGGCTGAAGATAAAATCAAGGACCAGCGCAGGATACTGGAAAAAATTCTCGAATCTTCCCCTGTGGGAATCGCCCTGGTCCAGAACCGGACATTTCAGTGGGTGAATGGGGAAATGGTCCGGATGTTCGGATATGAAGCCAAAGAGGAATTTCAAAACAAAAGCGTTCGCATGATTTATCTGGCTGATGAAGACTATGAATATGCCGGTCAGACCATATATGACAGCCTGATTACCCAGGGAACGGCAGATTATGAAATAGAGGTGAAGAAAAAAAATGGTGGGCTTTTTCCGGCCCATATCCGGCTCAATTGCACGAACAGCGAAGACCCAATGGCCTGGACCATTGCAACGGTTACGGACATTTCCCAGAGAAAGGCCGCGGAAAAGGAAACATATGAACGGGAAAGGCTTCAGGGGGTCCTGGAAATGGCCGGCGCGGTCTGCCATGAAATCAACCAGCCCCTCCAGGCAATTATCGGTTATTCTGAACTGATGTTAATGAATTCCGGGCCGGACAAGACAGACACTAGCCTGAATTCCATTAAATCCCAGGCCGCCCGGCTGGGGGAAATAACCAAAAAACTATCCAATATCACCCATTACAAAACCCTTGATTATCCCGGTAATACCAAAATCGTTGATATCTGGGGGGCGGGCCCTGTTTCTCGTATTGACATGGGAAAAAGTTAGGTTTCAACGGGTACCTGTCTTTTTTGTGCAAGCGCATCCAGGTGTCTTTCAACATATGCCCGCAAATTGCGATCCGGATCAAAATTTTCTGAATAATAGTTCAGAACCCACCAGAGATGGTTGAGTTTTTCACCATCATCCTGCCACCAGGAAACCGATTCTCTTATGGCATCGGAGGTTCCCAGTTCCGAGTTTATCTTGATATAAAACTCGTAGCACATGGTACGGGTTATAGGTTTCAAACCCAAAGTTTTGACAGTACTTCGGTTGATCACACCTGCCTCCTTAAAAAAGTAAGAATGCGTTAGGAATAGCTTTTCATTTTTACATTAAACCCGGGCAATTGTAAATACCAAGATGGGTTAAGCTGTCATTGAACCTGTTTTTAAATATCCTCCGGGATACGAATACCCAATTTTTTTATTCGTTTCCAAAGGGTCACCCGGCTGATGCCAAGCGTTCGCGCCAATTGGGATTGGTTCCCCCGGGTTTGTCTGAGAAGCGCTAAAAGTTTATTTCGGTCAGGCGGGTCTGCTGGTGACGGCAAAATTTTTTCTTTAAACCTCTGATCACCCTTTCTGATTTTCGGGGGAATATGTTTGGGTTCAATCCACCCTTGGGTGCACAGGACAGACGCATATTCTATTGCATTCCGAAGTTCACGGACATTCCCGGGCCAATGATAGCCCAGAAAAATTTCCATGGCATCGGCGGAAACCTCCAGGATATTTTTTTGGTTTTTGGCACAATTTCGACGGATAAAATTTTGAACAATCAGGGGAATGTCCTCTTTTCGGTCTGTCAGAGAAGGGCAATTAAGGGGAAACACATTGATTCTGAAAAAAAGGTCTTTCCGAAAAGCGCCCGTTGTGATCAATCGCTCAAGATCCCTGTTGGTGGCGGTAATAATCCGTATATCAACCGGGAACGGATGGTGATCCCCCACCCGTTCCACCTCTTTTTCTTCCAAAACCCGGAGCAGTTTTACTTGGGTGGACAAAGGGATATCCCCAATTTCATCCAGAAAAATGGTCCCTGTATTGGCAGCTTCAAATCTTCCAACACGATCCTTGTCTGCACCAGTAAAGGATCCTTTGACGTGGCCGAACAGCTCACTTTCCAGGAGGCTTTCGTTCAGGGCTGCACAATTGACCTTTATAAAGGGTTGGTTTTTCCGGGGACTGTTTTCATGTATGGCCAGGGCCACCAATTCCTTTCCGGTACCGCTTTCTCCCTGGATGAGTACCGGCGCATCGGATTGGGCAACACTGGATATCAATTGAAACAGATTTTCCATAACCGGGGTTTTGCCCAGGATACCGTTAAAACCATCATCCAGGTGGAACATATGTTTGAGAGATTCGATTTCCTGCTGTTTTTTAACCAGGTCTGTCATATCCGTCAGGACTTCAACCGCACCAATTGCTTCTCCCTGGTCATTCTCCAAAACAGAGGCGGTCTTGAGAATGTGAACCGAAAGATTCTGCTTGTTCTTGATCCTGCATTTTTTAACTTTCGACCGTCCGACCATAAATAATTTGCAAAAATCTTTTCCCTTCCCTTTTCCAGTGATCTTGCACCCGGTACAATTTAAAATTCGACAGGAGGCACCTGTCAACTCTGCCATGGGATATCCGGTAAGTCTTTCGGCAGCTGGGTTGGTTGCCTGAATAACGCCTGAGGTGTCCAACACAAGAATTCCTTCCTGAAGGGTATCTATTATCCGCTTCCAATGCTTTGAAATGTCCATTTTATCCTGTTGTTTTAATATTAAATTATTGACTTGATATTTTCGCAATTGTATTATCTATATTAATTTCTGCTGTCTTTACACTTGCTACCTTTACACTTGTTAATCTTAACAGTTGTAAGGGAACAAAACAATACCCAAGTGTGACGATTGTTCTTGTTTTTCAAGCTGTTTCATTCAAATTAGAAGATTTCTCTATCGGGTACACATTTTGCTATTCATGATGGCGATACCGTTTCAAATGGCGGTCTCCAATGAGTGGGTATTTTGTTTTTCCAGAATCAAAAAAAGTATATTTCTTGGAAAATCAAGCCCTTGGAGATTGCCGCAAAAGGAAAGATAGATAAACCAAAAAGGAGAAATGGATGAAAAAGAAAAAACCAGGTACCCGCAAAGTGTTAATGTCGTTTTGGGCAGGCCTTTTTCTGATGGCGATGCTCTCACCGACGCTTCTATGGGCAGACACAGAAGTAGACGCCCTGAAAAAACAATTGAGCGAATTGACGGAGATGATGCAGAATGTTGAAAAAAAATTGGCTGAAATGGAAGAAAAAAGTGTAAACAAAGCCACTGAAATTAAGGAGATGGATGAACGGCTGAATGAGGCGGAAATGCATACGTCGACGGACAAATTGTCCCTGGGCATAGAACTTCGAAGCCGTGCAGATTCGATTCACTATGAGGATATGCTGTCAGCGCCGCCAGCCTTGATGGGCGCTTTTTTTACGCCCTATACCGGCGCGCCGGGCGGCGGATTTAACGGGGCAACCGCAGCCCAGATCCAGGCGGGCATGGCAGGCTTGGCAACAAGCCCGCTGAATGTGCCGGTAAAAAATGATATTGACAATGATATCCTTTATACCAGCCGGTTCCGGATGGAGATGAAGGCCAAAATAAATCCCAGTTTAAGTTTTGGGGGTCGCATGGCTGTTTATAAGGTGTGGGGGGACAGCTCCGGGGTCCAGAATTACCAGGGCGGTATGAGTGACGTCACCCTGGACGGCACCACCTCAAGTCTTCCCAATGATGATTCCATCCACCTGGAACGGGCCTATTTCAATTATAAAAATGCCGTGGGAGATGTCCCTGTGAACTTTTCCCTGGGCCGCCGTCCTTCCACGGAAGGGCCTCCCCTGGAATACGGGAATTATGATCTGGAAGGCGGGTCTCCCATGGCCCATCTCATTAACTGGCAGTTTGACGGGGCCTCTTTAAGCATGGGGTTGGAAGAGGTTACCGGTATCACGGGATCTGCATTTAAACTCTGCTATGGGGTTGGATTTGAGAGCGACTGGGGAAACAGCAACTCCCTTACCGCAGACAAACAACTGGATGATGTGCATTTGTTCGGATTCATTGCCGATCTGTTTAACAATGAGACCACCAGTGCTGTTTTGAACTATGCCCATGCCTTTGATATTACGGACGGGTTTACCGGACAAACGGTCATGCCGTTTACGGCAAGCGTGAATCCTTCAACCGGTGCCTATACCTTTGCCCAGAACACAGGGGGTTTTATCAGCCGGACTGAGCCCACCACAAATCTCGGGGACTGGGATGCGGCAACGCTCTTGCTCAGAACCAACCTGATGGAACAAACAGATAAGGACATCGATCTTTTTCTGTCATTCGGGTGGAGCCATACCAGTCCTGACCAGACATCAGCCCATCCGTTCTATAACCTGCTGGGGTATGGGTTGCTCAATTCCAATGGGAGTCTTGAAGACAGGGACGGGTACAGCGTCTATGCCGGCGCCATCTTCCCCATGCCCTTTGATGCTCGCCTGGGATTTGAATACAATTGGGGCTCCCAGTACTGGTTTAACTTTACCGGTGCGGAAGATTCCCTTGTGGACAGCAAGCTGGCTGCACGGGGCCAGGTGTTGGAAAGCTATTATATCCAGCCGATTTTTACGGACAACTTTTTCGTAAAACTGGGTGCCAGGTATTATGATTATGACTACACGGGAAGTGGAAATCCTCTGGGAGAACCGGTTAAAATATCGGCTGCCAATTCCATGGATACCCTGTTTCCTGTTGTGGACAAGGTATGGAATGCCTATCTGTCGGCAACCGTGAGATTTTAAAGCGTCTTTTTTATATACGAATTTAAGAGAAGGGGAAAAAATGTTTAAAAAATTAAGCTTTATTTTATTATTGATCGCCCTTGTTGTTGGATTTGCCAGCATGGGCTTTTCAGCAGACAAAGGAAATTCCCGGAAGGGAAAATACACCTTTAAAAAAAGCTGCCGCAGTTGCCACAATGATACTGGGACAGCCATGTCCCTTAGTCCGGACAGCAAGACCCAGGCCCAGTGGGAAAGGGTATTTGCACCGGGGAAATATGAAAAATTGGTCTGCAAAGACGAATGGGTCAAGATCCCGGAGCCGGACCGGCTGGATATTTTTGCCTATTTGCATCAATATGCATTTGACTCGCCAACGCCGGCCAAATGCAAATAAGCCGCTGAGGCGGTTTTTCATATCAGGACGCAGAAGCGTGCAGACCTGTCGGAAAATTAATCCGGCGGTATCTGGGCTTGTCTGCGTCCACCCTTTTCCCCTTGGTTCCGGAAAGAAGGGTCATCTTTGTTTTCCCATTGTGCAGGAAGGTCTTTTCCAGGTAATGGCGGTAAATACGGCCAGCGAAAGGATCATGATGGCGTACGCCAGAAAAAAGAACCTGTTCAGAAAATTGTCGGTCAGGTTCAGCACTACCCCGAGCCGGTCGTCTGCACCTTGAATCACAAATTCGACCAGGGTGACCTGGACAGACTTGTACCGCAGGGGGGACAGCATCCTTATTTTTTGTCGGGCAAGGGTGTGGTCATTTTTCACAAGGGTCAGGAGGGCATGATTTTCATGGATGTGGATGTTTTTCCGGGTCATCAGGGCCCGTTGTCGTTTTTTCGGGGTCTTTAAGATGGTTAGATCGTCGGTGAAGACCACATCGGTGAGCTGAATTTCATAGGGTCCAAAGGAATGGTCCTGGCCCGGGAACAGGTGAACCCGGCTTTGTTTTTCTCCCAGGGCCAGGATCAACCCATGGCAGGCCAAGACCACTATAAACAGGCAGTGGAGGAAAAAAAAGAGCCAGTTTTTGAAAAGGCCGGATTTTTTGGCCAGGGACCATTGCCGGCCCATGCTGCAACACAATGCGTTCATGAACAAAATAGCGGCACCCAGGCACAATGACAGGAACCAGACCACCGGGAGAGGGGCTTTTTCCCAGGTTGCCATGATCCAGTCACAGATGTGAACCTCATTCATGTGAAGGAAGATTTCCCCATGGGCGGTGCTGAAAAACACACCCGCTCCCATGAGCCAAATCAGGACAACAAGCGTATAAAAGGTGAGGGTGACAGAACCCAGGCGCTGAATCATGGTAACATCCCTTAATGATAAAAAATCATCCATAAAATAAAAAGGCCCGGCAGCATGCCTGATATTCCCTGGATGCGTTTGTTTCTGTTGATGAAAGAAGGCAGGTGGCAGACAACCATGATAAGGAGAAAAAGGATGGAGGCCTTGAAGAAACCCCGACTCCATTGCCAGGAATCTCCGAACCAGTTCAGGCACCAAAGGGACCCTGCCCATTCACTGGTAAGATAGACACAGGCACCGGCCAAAAGCGTGTTCCGCCCACCTGTCGACAGAAGATCCCTTTGTTCTTTTTCAACCATGTGGCCCAGGTATTGGCTGGCACCGTGGGCCAGGAAGGCTGCTGCCAGCAGCCTTAAATTGAAAAACAGATTGACCCAGAGATTGCCGTACATGAAATAATCTTCGTTTAAGGCCATGGGTTTGCCCTGCTGCAAGAGCAGGATGATCAGAACCCCAAGGCTGTTGAACAGGACAAAAGCGGTTTGATAGCCCCAATTTTTTTGGAAGACCCGGGCCAGGACCCCCATGACAAAAACAATATAAATGGCGGCTTCAAAGGGACCGAACAAGGGGGGCCTTCCAACACAGACGGCAATGAACACAACCCCGGCAAGGCAGGTACAGATCCGAAGGGTTAAAAACACCCCATATAAATTAGGGAGATGTGCTCCTGCGGCAAGAAGTTCAAGCACCGCCATCCCTGTGACGAGCCAATATATCACCAAAGGCAAATCAGGTATCATTTTATAGTGTCCTTTGTCTCTATCCGGTCTTTCTGTCCGGTTAAAACGGTTTGGGGGAAAAATAATTTTTTGTGGCCATGGATGCTTATCTGTCCCAAGGGGGTGTCATACAGGGCCGAGACAAGTGTTTGTGTCATCACCTCATTAACAGGACCCTGGGCCAGGATACCCCCTTTTTTGATCAGGATCAGATCATCGGCAAACAGGGCGGCCATATTGGGATCATGCAGGGTTGCCACAATACTGATATTTTTGGAGCGGCACAAAGATTTCATGGCCGTCAACAGATGGTATTGGTTGTTAAAATCCAGGTGGTTGGTGGGTTCATCCAGGAGCATAATGCAGGCCTCCTGGGTCACGGCCCTAGCCAGCAGACACATCTGGCGCTCTCCCCCTGAAATCCGGTTAAAATTTTTTTGGGCCAGATATTCTGCATTCAGGAGACACAACGCCTTTTTGGCCAGTTCATAGTCAGACCTGTCCGGCCGTTGGACCAGCCTTAAATAAGGCGCTCTTCCCATGACCACCACATCCAGAACCCGGTAGGGAAAGATGTCCAGATGTTCCTGGGGGACCAGGCTGATCTGTTGGGCAATTTTTTTTTGATCCATGGCCCGGATATCCTGGCCATGGACCAGAATTTTGCCGGTATCCGGGGATAAAATCCGGTTTAAACAATGGAGCAGGGTGGTCTTGCTCGAACCGTTCCGTCCCAGGATCGCACAAAACCGGCCGGAATGGATTTTAAATGAAATGTCGTCCAGAACGGGCAGGTTTTGGTAGGTAAACTTAAGATCCCTGCATTCAAGGGTTACAGCCATCCGCTTCCCCTGTTTTTGATCATGAGATAGCCGAATATCGGGGCGCCGGTAAGGGCGGTGATGATGCCCACGGGGATTTCAGCAGTTGATAGGGTTCTGGCAATGGTATCGGCTGTCAATAAAAAAATGGCGCCCAACAGAGCGGTTATGGGGATCATTCGTTCATGTTCCGGCCCGGCAATGGCCCGGGCCATGTGGGGAATAATCAGGCCGATCCAGGCAATTTGGCCGCAGGTGGCCACCGAGATTGCCACCATAAACGAACTGGCCACAATGAGCAGCCGCCTGAAAACCACCGGGGAAAGCCCCAGGGACTTGGCCTGGATATCACCCAGGGAGAGGATATTGAGCCGGAACCCCAGGGCAATGAACAGGACAATTCCCACCAGGGTAAAGGGTGCCATGACCAGGACATTTTCCCAGGTCACCCGGGACAGGCTGCCCATGACCCAGAAAATAATACTGGGCAATTGCTCATAGGGATCTGAAAAATATTTCAGGATCATGAGCAGGGCATTGAAAAAAGAAAGCACCACCATGCCGGCCAGCACCAGAATCATCACGGCTTTAACGCCGATCACCCGGGCCAGGGCCACACTCATGGACACGGCAGCAAGCCCGAAACCAAAGGACATGACATGGACCAGGTAGAAAGAATCAAAGGGCAAAACCAGCCCCAACGCTGCCCCAAAGGTGCAGCCGGCAGAAACCCCCAGAATGTCCGGGGAAACCAGGGGATTCCGGAACAAGGCCTGGTAAACGGCCCCGGAAATGGCCAGGCCCGCTCCCACCAAGATGGCCATGACACACCTGGGAACACGGATCCACCAGAACACCAGCTCCTGGGACAACAGATCCCGGGGGTTCCCATTGCCGGAAATAAAATTGGCAACAAGGGTGAACAGATCTGCTCCGTGGATAAAGACCCGGCCCATGGAGACGGATGCCAGAAAGACAATCGCCAAAAGCAAGGTCAGGGCCAAAAGTGTGCCTTTGGTGTTAAAGGAGATGGGTGGGCCTTTTACCATTGAACGGTATCGTCCATAAGTCCGCCCATCTGATCCATGGTCTTGCCGAACAGGGCCTTGTGAAAGTCATTGACCGTGTCCGCCAGGTCAATGTCTGAAAAATAGGTTGGATAGACTCGTTTGGCAAGCCATAGGCTTGCCAGCACAGACAAGGGAGAGGGAAAATCCCAGGGGGACAGGCTGGAGGGGCAGCGATATACCCGGCCGGTTGATATGGCCGAAACCTGGGCCAGGGCCCTGGTGGAGAGCCGGCTTGCCTCGGCTTTTTTCATATGCCGGGACAACACCATGATATCCGGGTTCCAATTAAACAGCTGCTCCGGGGAAATATCCTGGAAATACCCGGCAAGGCTGCCGGATACATTGTCAATACCGGCTGTGGTAAAAATTTCGTTCTGGATCATATTGCCGGTGGTGGTGCTGAAGACTCCCCTGGACGAGGCAAAATATCCTGTTTTTCGCTCTTTTGGGGGAAGGTTTTTGAGGCGGTTCCGGATCAGGTCAAGGATCAGGTCCATATGCCGGGTCACGGCCAGGGTGGTGGTCTCTTCCCCCACGGCCCGGGCAATCAGCGCCAAAGAGGCCTGGATGGTCTCAAAGGTTTCCGGCAAAATCACAATGGCGGAGATACCAAGGGCAGCCAGGCGATCTGCCATTTGCAGCCCGTCTTTCTGGGAGTAGAGGATCACCAGGTCCGGTTCCAGGGAAACCAGGGTTTCAAAATTGATGCCCATGGACTTGTTGCCAACACCGGCCACCTGGGTAATTCCCGGAAAAACCGCCTGGGAAAGCCTGTCGCGTTTTGAAGAGGTGTCAACACCCACAAGTCTTGGGGCAAGCCCCAGGGAGAGCACACAAAGGGTGGCGGGTTTGAATGTGGTGACAATTTTATGGACCTTGTCCGGTATCATTACCTGACGACCGGCCTGGTCCGTCACCCTGCGCCCGTTCGGTATCTGGTTGCCGGATGCGGCAGAGAGGGCCAGAAGAAAAAAAAGGCTTCCCCATATCACTGATTTTTTTACCATGGCCCTGTCCTTTTCCGTGGGGCTAACCCCAGCGTTTTCCCTTAGTATCTCCCTTTGAGGCTATTTTGTTATGATTTTTGGTGCTTTCTGTCAAGGTAAGATTGATATACAGACAAAACAGACTAAAACAGACCAATTATTACAATTGATGCTTTCGTGCTTTTAACGGACCGCCCAAAGATTCCGATGAAAAAAATAAGGTTGTTGAACCGGGGATGTCTTGATCTGAATCAATTTTTTTTTCCATTGGGGTGTGGTACAAGCAAACAGGAGACAAAGAAGACACACATCGATGGATCAGCAAAGGAAAGCCGATAAATGACAGCGCCATTAATACCCGTAAAGACAATCCCTGGCAGGGCAAAAAAAGGGGTCTCCCTGAGAAAGGGGGTGCAGTTTCTTTTTTTGACGATTACCCTCTTTTTGGGCATTAAATTTTATCTGTTTGTTGCCCAGCTTGGATCCGGTGCCATGCCGACCCTGGAAAGACCTCCCGGTGTGGAAGCCTTTCTGCCCATAAGCGCCCTGGTCAGCCTGAAATATTTTTTGTTCACCGGCATCTTCAACCGGGTGCATCCATCGGCGTTGGTTCTTTTTCTCATCATCTGCGCCACGGCCCTTGTGGTTAAAAAAGGCTTCTGCAGCTGGATCTGTCCTTTGGGCCTTGTGTCCGATTTTCTGGCAAAATTGAATGGGTATTTTTTCAAACGCCGTTGGGATGTTCCCCCATGGGCGGATTTTTTTTTGAGAACACTTAAATATAGTGTCGCCGGATTTTTTGTGTGGAGCATTTTTTTTAAAATGCCCGTTGCCGCAATTGAGCAATTTATTCAAAGCCCCTACAACACCTTTGCAGACATCAAGATGCTGGAATTTTTTACAAAAATTTCCATTACCTCCTTTTGGGTGATTACCGCTTTGCTGGTATTGTCCGTTCTTATTAAACATTTCTGGTGCCGCTACCTGTGTCCCTATGGTTCCATTCTGGGGGTTCTTGGATTTTTGAGCATGGGTAAAATCCAACGGAACAATGAAAACTGCATAAAATGCGGAAATTGTGAAAGCGTCTGTCCCGGAAAAATTTCCCTCATGGACAAGGGAAGGGTCCATTCCCTGGAATGTTCTGCCTGTCTTGGCTGTGTGGATGTATGCCCCAGTAAAAACGCCATTGGCTTCTCCCTTTTTTCCGGGAGGATGATCCTGAACCAGAAGAAAATTGCCCTGGTGCTCATTGTTTTTTTTATGGGGGGAATAACGATTGCCAAAGGGACCGGACACTGGCAGAATAATACCAGTGTCCAGGCCTACCGGCAGCATGTCCTTTTCGGCCGGATGCCCGAAAGAATACCGGCCAAGATGGACCCGGAAAAAATGAGAAGAATGATCGAAAAAATGCGCAGGCAGATGCCGCCGCCTCAATAACCTTAACTTTTTAATCGGGAGTTGCCCATGCCCATCCCGGGAAATCTGCTGACCACGGCCATGGCCGTCATGCCCCACACGGATGTTGACCAGGCTCTCAAAACGGCCATGACCCTCGATGTCCCGTTCTGGCCCCAGTTGCCCAATTACAGCTATTATGAAGACATGTATGTCCAGGCAGCAGAACATTTTCCCGGTATTCTTCTGGATGTGGACAACCGGACCCTGGGGTTTTCAATGGACAAGTTTGTTGAAGAATTTGAAGAGACCCTGGCCCGGTTCGATGACCCCGGTTATTTTGATATCAGCGCAACCTATTCTGCGGTCTACCATCGGTTCTTAGCCCTTGATCTTTCCGACCGGCCGGCCATTCGCGGACAGCTTGAAGGCCCTGTCAGCTTCGGGTTTAATGTCCTTGACCAGGATAAGCGTCCCATCCTGTTTGATGATACGGTTCGCCCCTTTATGTTTGAATTCATGGCCAAGCGGATCAATGTCCAGTTGAGCCGCCTGAAAACCCTCAATCCCAATGCGTTCATGTTCATTGATGAGCCTGGGCTGCAATTTATTTTTTCGGCAATGTCCGGGTACGATGACCAAAAGGCGAAAAAGGATCTGGATGTGTTTTTCTCCATGATTGAGGGACCCCGGGGTATCCACCTTTGCGGCAATCCTGACTGGGATTTTCTCCTGAACCTGGATATGGATATCCTTTCCATGGATATTTATACCAACGCAGAAATTTTTGCCGCCTGTGCCACCTCCATCAAAGGGTTTCTGGATCATGGCGGCATTCTCGTGTGGGGCATCGTACCCACTGGATTTGAAGCCTATGAACGGGAAAATCTGTCTTTTCTGGCCATGACCCTGGAAAACATCTGGAAACATCTGGGCAAAAAGGGAATTGACCTGGATCAGCTCCTGGCAAACAGCATGCTGAGCCCTGCAACCTGCTGTCTGGTTAACCCGGACGGGGGAAAGACCGTTGAAAAGGCCTTTCGTCAAGTGAATGACCTTTCTTGCCTGCTGAAAACAAAATATAAGATATAAATCCCACAGCCGACAGCCGTCTCCCCACAAGGGCTGGTATGGATATGCCCCGGGCAACCTTGACACAGAATGCGGGTCAGTCTATTATATATACCTTACCATTGGAACATCATAAAAATCTGGGAACGCAATGACCAAACACTATAAATCAGACGAGAGCAACGGTCTGTGGGAAGCATAAGCCTTAGGATTCGATATTGGGCAATCCTTGTGCCGGTTTTGATTTCTCTTTGGGGGTGCTCTTCTGGAATTTTGCTGACCTCCGGGGAAGAAGCCTGGCTTAGGGACCATAATTATACCATCCGCTTTCCCAGCGGCGTGGCAGCACCCCCATTGGCGTTTACAGACGAAAGGGGAAAGGATCAGGGGCTTTCCATAGATTTTCAAAATCTTATGGCAAAAAAGCTGAAAGTCCGCTTTGAGCCGGTTCCGGTCGCCAATTGGCAGGAGAGCGTCACCTTCTTGGAAAACGGCAGGGTTGATATTATCAGCATGCAGCATTCCAGGGACAGGGCACAGGCGTTTGCCTTTAGCAAGCCCTATATTGAAATTCCCTATGTGATTGTCAGCCGGAAAAAGGAAAACCGCAGGCTTGACGTCATCAAGGAACTTGCCGTGGCAAAGGGATATCTTTTTGCCGATTATATCCGCCAGAAATATCCTGGTATCACCATTGTTTTTGCCGACAACAATCAGGACGCCCTCAGGATGGTGGACCAGGGGAAGGCAGAGGCCTGCGGTATCAACCTGGCTTATGCCACCCGGTTAATCGAGGAATCCAAATTTGATCGATTAATCATTTCCGATCAGACCGATTTTATAAATGCACTGGCCTTTGGCACATTGAAAAAAGATGCTGTCCTGGTTGGATTGGTGGACAAAACCCTGGATGCCATCACCCGGGACGAAAGACGGCAAATGTTCAACCGCTGGATTCATCTTGAGCAAGATGGTGTTGATACAGATTATTTCACCCTTGCGGCAGGCGTTTTTGCTTTCCTTGTTTTCCTACTGTCCTGTTTTGTTTTCAGGAAAAAAATTATGGAGGTTTCCAGGAACCATTTCAAGGCCGTGTACATCGCCCTTTCCATTGTAATGGTTTCAGGAGGCGCGATTTTCCTGATGCTGCACTTTTCCACGGGCCAGATTCACCTGACCCAAGAAGAACAAAACTGGCTGGATACACACGCGATCACCCTTACCAATTGTATGGAAGCCCCTCCCATGTCCTTTACCGATGCTAGGGGCAAATACAGGGGGGTTGCCCTTGATTATATTGACCTTATGCGGCAACAGCTCAATGTCCCCATAAACTGGACCTGCGCCAAAACCTGGGCAAGCGTATTGGAGGCCTGCCGGAAAGGAGAGATTTCCCTTACGATGATGCAGGCTTCGAAGGAGCGGGAAAAAGAGTTTCTCTTTACCAAGTCCTTTTTTAGTTTTCCCTATGTGCTGATTGCCAGAAGAACCCAAAAACAGGAACTTAAACTGGCAGATCTTTCCGAAAAAAGGGTTCTGGTTATAAAAGGATATAGCATTGAAAAATATATCCAAGAGCACTATCCAGATATCCGGATGGAGACGGTTCCCGACCATCGGAGCGGCCTGATGAAGGTTGCCTTTGAAGAGGATACGGTTTTTGTGGGAGATCTGTTCCATTGCAGCTGGCTGATCGAAACTCTGGGGATTTCCAATCTCAGGGTGGTCGGTGATACCGGCCTGGTCAGTGAGTTGTCCCTGGCCACCCAAAAGGAAAATATAATTTTTGGAAATATCCTGCAAAAATTTTTAAACGCCATCCCGGACCGCAAGCATAAGGAAATAAGGGACAAATGGGTTCATGTCAAAGGACAAACCGGCATTGACACAAAATCCATTGCCCTTGTCGTTGCGGCCGGCGCGGTCATTGGGGGAATTATCCTGCTGGTCATTTTCTGGAACTATCTTCTGCGCCGGACAGTTTTCCGCCAGACCCAGGTGATCCGGCGCAGCGAGGAGCGCCTTGATCTTGCCATGTCCGTTGCCAATGACGGCATATGGGATATCGACCTGGGCAAGGGGACACACTTTTTTGATGCCCGGTATTTTACCATGGCCGGTTATGATCCCGATGAATTTCCGTGCACAAAAAAAGAATGGGCCAAGCGGGTTCATCCCGAGGACCTTAAGCGGGTAATTGCGGCCATTGACCGCTGCATTGCGCAAGGAATCGACACCTTTGATGAGGAATTCAGGTTTCTGCAAAAAAACGGAACCCATATGTGGATTCGGACAAGGGGAAAACTGGTGACCCGCGACGCAAAAGGGAACCCTCTACGGTTTATCGGCACCCATTCCGATATTACCGACCGCAAACAGGCCGAGGACAAATTGAACCAGGCCCGGAATCTTATATCCAACATCGTTGATTCCATGCCCTCTGCTTTGGTGGGGGTGGACCCGGACCTTGGGGTGACCCAATGGAATATTGAAGCCCAGAAACTGACGGGCCTTACCAGGGAACAAGCCCTGGGACAGCCCCTGGCACAGATGTTTCCCGGGATGACCGATGAAATGGAATGGGTGAAAGAGGCCCTGGACAAGCGGCAGGTTCGCATGTATCCCAAAAGATCCCGGCAGGACAAGGGGGAAACCCGGTATGAAGATGTCACCATTTATCCATTAATCGCCAATGGGTTGCAGGGTGCGGTTATACGGATTGATGACGTAACAGAGCAGGTTCGGATGCAGGAGATGATCATCCAAAGCGAGAAAATGCTGTCCGTGGGAGGGCTTGCAGCCGGCATGGCCCATGAGATCAACAACCCCATTGCCGGTGTGATGCAGACTGCAAGCCTTGTGAAAAGCCGCCTGACCAGTGTTGGGTTGCCGGCCAATAAACGTGCCGCAGCAGATGCCGGTATCACCATGGAAGCCATTCATGCCTTTATGGAAGCCCGGGGTATTCCCAAAATGTTGAATACCATCATGGCGGCAGGAGAACGGGTGGCAAATATTGTGACCAATATGCTCAGCTTTGCCAGAAAGAGTGATGCCGATTTTTCCCCGGCAGATCTGGCGGATCTGATGGATAAAACCCTGGCCCTTGCAAGGGCAGACTATAACCTGAAGGAACAATATGATTTCAAAGCCATTAAAATCATAAAGGAATATGAAAAGAATCTGCCTTGCCTGTCCTGTGACGCCGGTAAAATACAGCAGGTTCTCCTTAATATTCTCAGGAACGGTGCCCAGGCCATGTTGTCCGATACCGGGAATGAATCTATCCCCTGTTTTAACGTCAGGCTTTTAAAGAAACCGGGGAACAACATGCTTTGTATTGAGATCGAAGACAATGGGCCTGGTATGAAAGAAGCGGTTCGCAGGCGAATCTTTGAACCCTTTTTTACCACCAAGCCCATTGGTATTGGAACGGGTTTGGGCCTTTCAGTTTCCTATTTTATCATAACGGAAAATCACGGGGGTACCATGGAGGTGGTGTCTGCTCCCGGCAAAGGGGCAAACTTTATCATTTGTCTTCCCCTGGGCAAGACAAATGGGTCTGGATCCAATATTGTGTGATATCGTGGCCCGGTTAAAGTATGAAAGAAATGATGTTTAAAAAGGACGGTAAGCAGTTGAAGATAAAAAAAGTTTGGATGATGACGTTTTTAACGCCTTATTTTCAAAGGATTCTTTTGGTGGCAGTGGTTCTGGCAGGGATTGCCCAGGCACCACCGGTTGCAGCCAGGGATTTTGATTTTAACGCTGCCTGGGAGCAGGTGCGCCAAAAAAGCCATGTCTTAAAGGCGGAACAGGCCAATATGGATCAGGCGGCCCACCAGCAAAGCGCCACCCGGGATTTGTATCTGCCCCAGGTCACCCTTTCTGCCGGTTATCTTCGCCTTGATGAGGCTGTCACCCTGGGTCCGGATGCCATATTTGACAGCATGCCGGCAGGCGCCCTCGCCGAATCTGTCTTTTACGGGATGTTACCAGGCGGCATGTCCCACAGCCAGGCCTCTGCCGGACTTACCTCAACCATCAGTGAAAGGAATATCAGCAGCAGCTCGGTGAACCTTCTCTGGCCGGTATATACGGGCGGCCGTATCACTGCTGCCCAAAAGATCGCCAAAGCCTCGGTTGAGGAGGCGAAACAACAACACGAATTAAAGGTTGACGGTCAGTTTGAGACGCTTTGCCAGCGGTATTTCGGCGTTGTTCTGACCGGCCAGATACTTGCCGCCCGCATTGAAGTGGAAGAGAGTCTGAAATTGCATCTTGAACATGCGTCTCTTTTGGTAAAAAACGGGCAGATTGCGGAGGTTGAGAGACTTCAGGCAGAAGCCTCCCATGACAGGGCAAGGGTGGACAGGCAAAAGACAGCCAGTGATCTGGGTATTACCGAGGCCGCTTTGACCCGGTTTTTGCAGGAAGAGACCACGGCCCGTCCAACCACAAAGCTTTTTGTTAATTCCAAGCTTCCCTTGCTTGAAACCATTACAAAAAAAACCCTTAACGGGTATGCCGGGCTCGGTGTTCTGGATGCAAAGGAAGAAATGGCAACAGGACTGGTGACGGTCGAAGAGGGCAAATATTATCCGGAGGTTGCCCTGGTCGGAAATTACAACCTCTATGAAGAAAATTCCCTTGCCGCAGACCTGATGCCGGATTGGGGTGTCGGTATCTCTGTCAGCCTTCCGCTGATAGATCGTTCCGGCCGCAGCGGCAGGGTTAAGGCTGCCAAAAGTCAGATTGCACAAATTGCGGCCCTGCGCCGCCAGGCCAGGCAGGATCTTGCCCTTGTTGTGGAAAAGACCTATGGCCTTATCGAACAGGCCATTGCCGAGCATAATGGCCTGGTCTCGAGCCAGCAACTGGCTGAAAAGACCGTGGAGCTGAGGGAAAAGGCATTTGCCCAGGGGCTTTCCACCTCCCTTGACGTGGTGGATGCAAGGCTCTATGTTGCCGGTGTTAAAATCCAGCGGGCCCATGCCGCCTACACCTATGTCATGGAGCTTGCAAAACTTTTGGCCATCAGCGGTCAGACCAATGAATTTACGCAATATTATCAAGCGAGCACACTAAAGGATTAAACCATGCGATTCATCAAAATATCGGCCCTGGTCCTGTTTAGCGGAGCGATGGTGGGATGGCTTTGTTACAACTTCTGGCTGGCATACCAGCCTGTTCCGGTTATGGTCCAGGGACAGATAGAGGCCCAGCAGTATAATATTTCCTCCAAGGTGGCCGGCCGGATCGATAAAATTATGGTCAAAAAAGGGGACCGGGTAACCAAGGGGCAACTCATTTTTACCCTATACAGTCCGGAAATAGAGGCAAAGCTGACCCAGGCCCGGGCCTCCCGTGATGCAGCAGATGCCATGTCAGAACAGGCCCAGAAGGGGGCAAGATCCCAGGAAATAACGGCTGCCCGGGACAGGTGGCAACAGGCAAAAGCCGCGGCCGATCTTTTGGAAAAGACCTATCAGCGGATTGAAAATTTGTATCGCGATGGGGTGATGCCCGAGCAGAAAAGGGATGAGGTTTATGCTCAGATGCAGGCGGCCCGTTTCACTGAAAATGGGGCATTGCAGCTCTATGGCATGGCCCGGGAAGGGGCCCGGGAAGAGACCAAAAAAGCCGCCGCAGGCAAGGCCAAAATGGCCGCCGGTGCCGTGGCCGAAGTTGAGGCCTATGCGGCGGATACCCGCATTGATTCCTGGCATGACGGTGAAGTTTCCCAGATTCTGCTCCAGAGCGGCGAGCTTGCCCCCCCGGGCTTTCCCATTGTCAGTATTCTGGATATGAACGATTCCTGGGCAATTTTCCATATCAGGGAGGATATGCTCAGCCAATACCCCAAGGGGCGTCAGATTCTGGTTCAGATTCCGGCATTGGGAGAAAAAAAGTATCCGTTCATCATCGGTCATGTTGCGGTTATGGGTGATTTTGCCACCTGGCGCGCCACCAATACCCAAAAAGGATTTGACATGCGGACCTTTGAGATTGAAGCACGGCCGGCAAAACCCATTGACGGCCTTCGGGTCGGCATGGGAGTGCTGCTGGTGCAGTGATGGGCAACAGATGAAAATGGAAAAGAGAGCCTCTGAATGGCGTCTGCTGGTTGAAGATCCATGGCTTGTGTCCCTGGTCACCTGGCTGCCGCCCCTATTGTTTGTCATGATCTATGCCATTTTCTCCCAGGGAATGGCCCGCAATCTGCCCGTCGGGGTGGTGGATCTGGATCACAGCACCCTGTCCCGCACCCTGATCCGCTATTATGATGCCAGCCCCACCATTACCCTGGCCCAAAACTACCCTGATGCCCTGGCAGGGATAAAGGCCATGCGCGGGGGTGAGATTTACGGCCTTTTGATCATCCCAGCCGACACAGAAAAAAATGCAGTTCTTGGCCGTCCGCCATCAATTGAAGCCTTTTACAACAGCCAGTTTCTTCTGATCGGCAAGCAGGTCAAAACAGCCATCCTCCAGGCCCATGAAACAGCCTTGGCCAAAATAGATACCCTCAAACACCTGGGTGCCCATGCCCCTGTCATGGGCCAGGCCCTGGCAAGAGCCGTTCCCGTCGGCATCCAGGCAACGCCTCTTTTTAACAGCAACACCAATTATGCACAATTTCTTGTTTCTGCCGTTATCCCGGCCCTGTGGCAGATATTTATTGTGATGACAACGGTTTTGTCCATGGCAACAGAGTTGCGCCGTGACGGGTTGGCAGGGTGGCTCAAAGACCGTCCTGTCCGTGCGCTCGTTGAAAAATTGGCGCCCTATGGCCTGTTGTTCTGGCTCCATGGCCTGGTGTTTTTGCTGACAATGGTTTTTGTCCTTGGCTGGCCCCTGCACGGCAACCTTGTTTTTCTGATTTTCTGCCAGTTAATCACCGTCATTGCCTGCCAGTGTGCAGGGGCACTCATTTTTTTTCTTTTCAGGGATGCCGCCCGGGGGGTGGGGTTTGCTGCCGCCTATTGCGCTCCGGGGCTTGCTTTTATGGGGGTAACCTTTCCTGCAACCGACATGACGTTTTTGGCAAGGGTCTGGCGCAGCCTGATGCCGATCAGTCACTATATGGATATCCAGATCGCCCAGGTCAATTATGGTGCAGTCCCGATGCTTTCCCTTCCCCAGGTCGGCTATCTTGTGCTCTTTATTCTTCCCGGCCTGGCGGCCTGCATCCTTGCTGTCAGGATATCGCGCACCCGTTTTGGGGCAGAGGTGGCCGTGTGAGTTTTTTTCAGCTTTTCAAGGCGGAAGTGGGCGCTGTATTCACCAATATAGCGCTCCTTTTGACCGTCTTTGGCGGAGTGCTTTTTTACAGCTTTCTCTATCCATTGCCCTATGTCACCCAGGTTCCCAGGGAGCAGCAGGTGGTGGTGGTCAACCTTGACGACAGTCTGCTTGCCCGGCGCCTTGTGCGCATGGTGGATGCAACGCCCCAGGTTCAAATCCACAGTGAAGCCCCATCCCTTGCCCAGGCCAGAGAGCGGCTGATTGAAAAAAAACTGGCCGGTATCCTGGTTGTTCCGGAAAATTTTTACCGGGATCTGCTCCTGGGCAGACAGCCCACCCTGGCCTTTGCCGGAGATGCCAGTTATTTTCTGGTATTTGGCACGGTGCTGGAAGGCATGGGTGCGGCAGGCATGACCCTTGCCGCCGAAATAAAGGTGACACAATTGCTGATGTCAGGTCAAGCCCTGGCGTTGGCACAAGAACAATATAGTGCCATAACCCTTGGCCTCCATGCCATGTTCAACGAGACCCAAGGCTATGTTAATTATGTTATTCCGGCTGTATTTGTTTTGATCCTCCACCAGACCCTGATCATGGGAATGGGAATTCTGGGCGGCAGTGAAAATGAGCAGCAGAAGGAAGGAAAAACAGGCCATTGGCAGACCGCCTCCCCAGCGGCCCTGTTGTTGGCCAGAACCCTGATTTTTATGATTATATATACCCTGCTTTCCCTCTATTATTATGGTCCGGCCTATGTGTACTATGATATTCCACGTCTGGCCGCCATGGGGGACCTGGCCCTGCTGAATCTTGTTTTCCTGCTGCCGGTCTCTTTTTTGGGGATTTGTCTGGGGGCTGTTCTGCCCAGGCGTGAGCTTGCCACACTGATAGTTCTGCTCTCCTCCATGCCCCTGGTCTTTGCCTGCGGCTTTGTCTGGCCGATATCCGCCATTCCTGCTCCCATAAATATCCTGATGCAATTGATTCCGGCTGTGCCGGCAATCAAGGCCTTTATTCTTCTCAACCAGATGGGTGCTGATTTTCGCCAGATTTTTCCCCAGGTCGTTCATCTGACGATTCTAACGGCAGTCTATGGCCTAGCAGCATTTTTATTGTTAACCCGGAGAAAGAACTGTTTTGCAATGTAAAACCAGGATGGTCTTCCAACAAATCCAGCAGGAAGTTTTTCTAAAAAAGCGATCTGTTGGGAAGGAAATTCCCCATGGGGGCCTAAGCTATGAAATGCCTGTGAATCTAAGGATTTCTGTTTATTTTCTATTGACATAAACCCGGAGGCCGTCCTAATATGCCCATAGAATTTTAGGCATTTTAACTGATTTTAATAAAACGAAACGCTGAAAATGAAAAAATTATTGATCGTCTTTTTCTTGTTCGTATCCCTTGTCGCATCGCCGCTATCGGCCTCAGAAACCATCGTTCCGAAAACAAAAAAACATGTCTTGCTTTTAAATTCTTACAGCAAAGGATATTCCTGGACCGACAACGTGGTCAGGGGTGTGGAGGATGTCCTGCTGAAAGGAGAGGATATTATCCTCAAGGTTGAATACATGGACACAAAAGTAAGTAATACGGATCTGTATTACTTATTGCTCAATGAATTGTATGCCACTAAATATTCGGGTCGTAAGCTGGATGTCATTATTTCAAGTGATGATGATGCCCTGAAATTTCTGCAAACTTACAGAGAAGACCTTTTTCCGGGAGTTCCTGTTGTTTTTTGCGGGGTGAACAATTTCACGCCTGCCAAGCTCGAAGGGTTTTCCCGGTACACGGGTGTCAACGAAGCCGCTGATTTTAACACCAATTTATCGCTTCTGCTCACGCTTCACCCCAAAACAACGAAGATGTATGTCATCAACGACCAAATGACAACAGCCGGTTTTTTAAAAAAGGAATTCGCAGATGCCGCCCGGGACTATGAGGGGCGTCTCCAGTTTGAGTATCTGGACAATATCTCCATGGCAGACCTGATATCAAAAGTCTCGGGTCTGCCCGGGGACAGCCTTGTTTTTTATTTGTCTTTTTTTAAGGACAATACCGGCAAAACCTATACGCCGGAAGAAGCCATTCCGCTTATTTCACGGGCATCCTCGGTTCCCATGTACGGGGCGGTTGACTATATGCTGGGTCTTGGAATTGTCGGCGGGATGCTGAAAAGCAGTTATTTCCAGGGAGAAACAGCCGCAAACCTTGCCATGAAGATTCTTGGGGGACAGGATGTGGCCGGCATTCCCGTGGTGCTCAAAAGCCCCAATCAATATATGTTTGATTACCACCAGCTTATGGCCAGACAAATCAATCGGAAATTGTTACCCCCGAAAAGTCTGATTATCAACGAACCGGAAACATTCTACTATCGCTATAAACGATTGATCTGGGTTACGACCGGTGTATTCTTGGGTCTGCTGGGATTCATCATTGTGTTGTTGTTTAATATCAAAAAAAGAATCCGAGCCCAAAAAGGACTCCAGACCATTATCAGTGCCACGGCGTCCATATTGGATTACCAGTCCCTGGACAGCTTCAGAAAACAACTGACCCAGCAATTGGGCCAGCTGCTTCCCATACGAAAGCGTCTGCTCTTTTTTAATCACAAACCTTTGGATCCGCCGTCGGAAACAGCGATTTTCCCGAATCCTGTCAGTAAATCCGATGAGACGGCCATGAATGAAATGCCCGAAAAGGCAGCCAAACTGATCCTCAATGCATTAAAGGAGGAGAAATGCTTTGTCAGCCGGAAAAACGGGGTGGCCTTTTTTAAAAGCCGACATCTGCCGGGCAACATGATCTATCTCCAGGGGGAGAGGGGAATGGATGATCTGGACAGGGATCTTTTGGAAATTTTTGCCAACAATGTGACCATGTCCATCGAAAACATAGAAAAGCATAAGATCGAAAAATCACTTGAAACGGCAAAACAGATACAGATGAGCATGCTGCCCAAGTTTTTTGAAGAATTTTCTGAAAAGCACGGGGTGGACCTCCATGCATTTTTATCCCCTGCCAAGGAGATCGGTGGAGATCTCTACGATTTCTTTGCCGTGGACAAGGAACATCTGTGCTTTGTGGTGGGAGATGTCTCGGGAAAAGGGGTTCCGGCCGCCCTGTTTATGGCCATGGCAAAAAGTCTGATCCGTTCTGCTGCCGAAGACAATATCCGACCGGACCAGATTATTTCAAAGGCCAACAATGCATTGTGCCGGGACAATGAGCAGTCCATGTTCGTGACCGTGTTTCTGGCCATTTACAATATGGAAACCCGGGTGCTTTCCTATACCAGTGCCGGCCACAATCCGCCTTATATTGTGGCTGCCGATGGCAGCGTTCGCCAGATCAATCCTATTCCCGGCTTTGTGCTGGGCGGATTTGAGGGCGGCCTCTATCGGGTCGAGCAGACAACGCTGAATGGGGGTGACGGCCTCTATGTTTACTCAGACGGCGTAACCGAAGCCATGAACAAGGACAATGAAGAATACGGTGAAAACCGGCTGAAAGCGGTTTTGGAAACAAATGCCGCGGCAACTGCCAGGCACCTCAACGATCAGATCATTAAAGATCTCCAGGTGTTTGTTGATGGGGCGGCCCAGTCAGATGACATCACCATGCTGTTTGTCAGAGTGTAATCCACCCCCGGGACAAGAGAGAATATGAAAAAACAAAAAACGCCAGTGGGAAAAACCCTTACATTAACCAAACGATATGAAAAACCGAGGGAAAAAGGCCTGACAGCCATTACAGATATCGGGGTTCCCCTGGGGGAATTGGTTCATATTCTTGGGTCCTATCATTCGTTTGTTGACCTGGCCAAACTGGGGGTCGGGTCTGCCTACATAGAACCCTGTCTCCGGGAAAAAATAAAGCTGTATGCAGACCATGACATTCCCGTCTACTTTGGCGGCACGCTGTTTGAAAAATATTATCACCAGGCCAAACTGGATGACTACCTGTGTTTTCTGGACGATCTGGGCATTGAATGGATAGAGGTATCCGACGGTACCATTGATATGCAGCCCGAAGAAATGATCCGGATAATTGAACGCGTGGGCCAAAATTTCAAGGTATTGACAGAGGTCGGAAAAAAAGAAGAAACCCTTGATTTTACAAGCGATGACTGGACCCGGCAGACCCTGGATGCCTTAACTGCCGGATCCGCCTATGTGGTTCTGGAAGGCAGGAACACGGCAGATGCCGGCATTTATGATGCTGGCGGCCGGCTGGACCGGGCACTGATCCGGCAGATTCTTGCAACGGTGGATCAGGAGCGCCTTATTATTGAAGCCCCTACAGCCAGAAGCCAGAGCCAGGTCATCAATCTGCTGGGGGGCAATGTGAATCTGGGAAATATTTTTGTCAGAGATCTGCTGTTATTGGAATCCCAGCGCCAGGGATTGCGGGAAAACACCTTTTTTGTATCCCAGGGCATGTGAATTTCCCTGGTAAAGGGGCAGGACCATATGAAACTGCTGCTGCTGCGGCATATGAAAACCCAATACAATCGTCAGGGCATATTGCAGGGAAAAAAGGATATCCCCATTCTTGCACCCCGGGAGGACCAGGCAGACGCCATCCTCCTGAACAAACGCATCCTCAATGATGAAAAACCCTTTGACCATGTTCTTGTGAGCACATTGCAGCGGACCCGGATGACGGCAACGCTTTATGTGGACAGCTTTGCCATTGAGCCCCTTCTGGATGAACTGGACTTTGGAGAATACGAGGGTCGAAAAAAAAGCGATCTGATTCGGGAACAGCCTTTATGGACAAGTTGCCCGGATCTTCTCACCCTTGGAGAACCGCTTGGGGAACTTGAAAACAGAGTCAAAAAATTTGTGGAAACCTATTCTGCCGTAACCTGTCCGGGTTCAAAAATTTTAATATTCGGACACGGGGCATGGATAAGGGCCCTATTGTCCTTTGTAAAAACCGGGAGCATCAGGGAAATGAACAGGATGTCGGTGGAAAATAACCAGATTATTCAACTTATGACAACAACAGGAAAATAAATGGCAGACGTAAAACCGACACAATGGGTTGCCGACAAACCCGTTACCTGGCTTGGGGTCATCATTGCCCCCTTTGCCTTGTTTTTTTATCTGTCCCACCAGGGGGTTGCCCAGGAAACCGCCATTTTTCTGGCCATTGTCTGTGTTACCCTGATCTGCTGGATGTTTTCCTTGGTGGCGGATTTTGTTCCGGCCCTGCTGGCCCTGCTGCTGCTGCTGCTTTTTGGACTGGTACCCAACCGGGTGGCCCTGTCCGGGTTTTCCTCCGACGGGTTTCTCATCGCCTTCAGCGTGATGGGACTGGGAGCTGTGATCAGCGCATCCGGGCTTGCCCACCGATATACCCTGTGGTTATTAAAAACCATTCCCGCCCATACCTTTGCCTACCAGGTGGCTATTTTTTTCACCGGGTTTGTTTTGAACCCGGTCATGCCGACCATTACCGCCAGGGCGGTCATTACCGGACCGATTTTAAACAATATTGTGGATCACCTGGATGGGCCGACCCGGGAAAAATCATCCACCCTTTTGTATTTAAGCGGACTGGACGGCATTAATTTATTGTCCCCTGTTTTTCTGACAGCTGCACCGGCCAACCTAATGGTGTTTGGCCTTTTTCCCTTACAGGAACAGATGGCCTTTCAATTTATGTCCTGGGCCTTTGCCGCCTCCATTACCGGCGTGATTCTGCTGGTGGGTTATTTTATGCTGACCGCCCTTTATTTCAGGGGGTACCAGCGGGTTAAAATTGAAAAAAAAGATATTGAAAAAAAATGGCGGCAGCTGGAAAAAATGAGCTGGCCCGAATGGGCGGCCCTGATCGCTATTTTTTTGCTGACCCTGGGTATTGTGACAAGTCCCTTGCACAAGATTTCCATTCCCCTTATAACCTTCAGCATCATTTGTTTTTTATTGATCATCGGGGCTCTGCCCCGGGAAGTTTTTATTGAAAAGATCGACTGGGCCTTTTTGTTTTTGCTGGCCTCCATGATCGGGTTCATGGCCAGCATGAACCATATGGGGCTGGACAAAACCCTGGTTGCCCGGTTTGACGGACTCAAAGAGTTCATGCGCCTGGATTTTGCCAGATTTGTTTTGGCCTTGACCGGGGTGACGCTTGTGGTCAGGATTTTTATCCCCTTGAATTCTGCCATTCTGATCCTTTCAGCAGCCCTGCTGCCCCTGGCTGCAGGAGCGGGCATCAGCCCCTGGGTGGTGGGGTTTATTATCCTGATCATGTCTGAAACCGCATTTTTTGGATACCAGTCTCCCTATATTCTTTTGTTCCGGAATTTGACCTGCGTGCCCTACTCGGAAAGAAAGGTTCAGATTTTCCACGCTTGGCTGGTTCTGGTAAAGCTTGGGGCAATTTTGGCCTCCATTCCCTTCTGGCGAAGCATAGGGGTATTATGAAGACCAAACATCTAAGCTATTTCTTAAGCCTGGTTTTTCTTTTGGCAATCTTTGTTGCTGCAGTTTATTATAATACATCCAAGCCCCGGGTGATGATCCTGCACAGCTATAACCCGGGATATGCCTGGACCCGGGATGTGGATATCGGCCTGGGCAGGGTTGTTGACAACTGGACCGGGTACTCGGTCACCTGGCACTATATGGCCACAAAACAACATTCAGATCCCGAATGGCTCAGGAGATCGGGGATCATTGCCAGGCGGGCCATCGAACGGACAAATCCCAAGGTTTTGATAGCCATTGATGATCTGGCCCAGTCCCTGGCAGCCCAATATTTTGTCAATGATCCAAACATGGAGATTGTTTTTGCCGGTGTGAACGGGTCCATTGAGCCCTATGGGTATCCCGGGGCAGTCAACGTCACCGGGATCTATGAGCGCAAGCAGTTGGGTGCCGTCAGGGACGCCATTCTGGCCCTTGAGAACAATAAAGTGCCCCCCGATCCCCACCCAAAATTGATATATGTTCTGGATCCGTCCCTCTCTCTGGAAAAAGACAGGGCCTCCATTGATGCGTTTGCCTGGGCACCCATCCGCTATTCCGGATCAATTGTTGCCCAGACCTTTGACGACTGGAAAAAAATCATCCTGGAAAAGGGACCTGGAGCAGATTATATCATTGTTGCCAATTATCGGAAACTGCCGGTGTCTGAATCAGATCCGACCTATGCAGACCCGAAAGAGGTCATGTCATGGACGGATAAAAATTCCAAAACCCCTGTGGTGGGTATCCAGTCTTTTAATGTTGAGGATGGTGCCATGATCTGCATCGGGGTCTCCCCCTTTGAGCAGGGCGAAGTGGCGGCAAAAATGGCCCAAACCATACTCGAGAAAAAAATCCGGGCCAACCAGATTCCCATACGCACGAACAACCAGTGTATTGTTGCCATCAGAGAGTTCTCCCTTGCCCAGCGAAGGATGGCACTACCGGCCATTTATGAATCCTTTGGCCGGGCAACTGAAAATTATATTGAAAAATAAGTTTCCAGCAGAACCGGGATCATTGTTTCACACCCTGTAGAAGGAGCGGTTGGCTTTTTTTGCGTCAAAGGGCCGGTTAAAAAAAAGGGTATAAAAGGCGTTTGCTTCTTTTTCCATGTCAAAATTAAAAATTTCGGGGTGAAGGGTATTGGCAATGTGCATCAATCCCAGCATCCACCGGGGGCTGCCAAAATCCCAGAGGGGAAAGTGATCATAAATTTGCCGGTTTTTAACGGCAGGAACCCCGAGGTCACGGGTGATGCAATCGTCATAAAAATCAGATACCGGGCAGGACAAAAAGCCTGAAATAAAGATAATATCCGGGTTCATTGCCATGAATTCCTCCCGGGAGATGGTCACGCCGGGTTTGCCCTTCCGGGTCAGGCCTTTGTTCGTGCAGGTGCCGCCGGCAGCCTCGACCAGGTTGGTTTCAAAGCGTTCTGCATTCAGGGCAAACAAGGGATAGCCCATGGCATAGTAAACCTTGGGCCGGGTGAGATTACGGCTTTTGGACGTGATCAGGTCCAGTGTCTTTTGGAGGGTGTTCTTGAGCAGATTGCCCCGTTCAATACAATGGGTTTTTTCGGCCAGGCGGTCAATAATTTTTCCATAGGCGTGGGGCAATTGAACCAGGTCATGAAAGTCTTTCAGATAGTCGGTTTCCATGAGGTCTGCCCACAAGCGGGATATTTTTTCAGGATCATCGGCACCAATGCAGACCAGAATTGCGTGGAGCATTTCAAACGCCCGGGTCGTGCGGTAGCCCCCGAAAAAACCGTGTTCATCGTATCTGTTTAGGGCATACCCCCCTTTAAAGGGAACCGGTTTGCCGCAGGCGCAGGCGGCATCGGGCAGGGCCTGCATGTTTCGGGCGCCCATGGGGCCGAACAATTCCCGGAAGATCACAGGGGTTTTGCAGTCCGGACAGCGGGTGTTCAACAGGGAAGTTCCCGGGGCGTTGAACAAATAGACATAAGGCATTGTTTGGCCCACTGTTTCGCACAGGGCAGTCGATTCTTTGATGGTGGGTTCAAATTTTATATCGGCTTCTCCAAAGGGGACAAAGCGCATGACCTGGAGGGGGATATCCCTGGACAAAGCGGCGACGAACCGGGCAATTTTCTGAACGTCATCTTCCCGGTCTTTCATGTGGATGATGGCGGCTTCCACATGAATGCCCGCCTCAAACAAGCGTTTGAAGTTTCTGAAAACCGGTGCAGACGACGGTACTCCGCAGTCTTTATAGGCATCATCCGAAGCCCCTTTAAACCCGATGTTGACAAAATCCGTCAGGGGAATAAGGTGTTCCAGGGCCTGTTCGGTGAAATATCCATTGGTTGAAAACCCCACCAGAAGATTGTTTTTCCGGGAGATTCGGGCCAGCTCAAGAAAACTGAAAAATGAGACTGTGGGATCATTGATGCAAAAGGCAATGCCTTTACACTTTTCTTTTAAGGCCTTCTCAATGATTTTTTCAGGGGTCTGTTTTTTCAATGCCCCGAAGATGGCGTCCTCCCCCATGGTCAGGATCTCGGAAATACATCCGGGGCAGGAGAAATTGCAGCCCATGGAGGAAACCTGCAAAAATTTATGGTTGGGATAAAAATGCAGGCAGGGCATGGTTTCAATGGAAATGGGAAACAGGGTGGAATAGCTGTGGGGAAACCTTTCCTTAATTTCAGTGTCTTGATGGGTCATCATGCGGCATCTGCCCACGCCGCCTTGTTTGATTTCACAGCCCAATTCGCAAATTCGGCATTTCATAAATGTTCCTCTTTGGTGATGTGAATCCAGAACCCGCCACCGGAGAGACTGATGGTGTAGCGGGAGGCATGGGAGTTGTCCAGGGCGGTTTTGATCCGGTCAAGGGTTTCAGGGCTCATCCGGTCTTTGCTTTGTCTGGCAAAGGAGTCCCCTTTTTTGGCCATTTGTTCAAAAATGGATACTTTTAATTCTTTGGAACCAAAGCCCCCACCGATATGGGTTTTCCCGCCGGGCTTCAACACCCGGTATATTTCGTTGAAGGCACCCTTCAGGTCTTGCCAGAAAAAGATGGACCCCCTTGACACCATGAGATCTGCATAATTGTCCCCAAAGGGCAGGTCGCAAATATCTGACGTCACCGGGGTGATCCTTTTTTCCAGGCCCTGTTCCCTGATGTTGGCAGTTGCAATGGCATGGCTGTGCCGGGACTGGTCCAGGGCAAAAATTTGCAGGTCCGTGATTTGGGCAAGGCAAATGGACAGGGTCCCAGGGCCGCTGCCAAGATCGATACAGGTTCCGGCGCAAATTTTATGATCAACCAGGATCTGCCGGGCAATCAGCGGATAGACCTTGGCAAAAACCGTTTTGGAAATAGTGTCCATGTCCATGGCCGCTTTTCGGTCTTTGCTGTCATCGGTATACGGGTTGTTCATTTTTCTGCTTCCTTTTTTCGGTTTTTGGCAAAACTTCTGTTGGAAAAATGAAACAGCTCATGGGCGATCTGCCGCAGTTCGGGGGCGCAGTCGGCCTGTTTGAATTCCCGGTCAGCGGCAAACTCCCGCCAGAAGGGCGGAAGATGGTCCAACCGGGTGGCCATGCCTCCCTGTTCGTCTGCCACCACATAGAGCACGGTTTTAATGCCTGAGTTGATGATCCGGGTCAGGCACATGGGACAGGGTTCCACCGAGGTGATTAAAACCAGGTTTTTACACGCCCTTGGGTCTTCGCCATTCTGGGGGGTGTTTGTTTTTTCAACCCGGTCTTCGTAACGGTTGAGCAGATCCATTTCTCCATGGAGGTCGCTTCTGAAATGGGGTGAAAACTGGCGGTTCCGTCCTGTTTCAACCACCCTGCCGCTGGTGGTGTCCACCAGACAGGCCCCGATGCCGCCGGATCCTTCTTCCAGGGACTGCAGGGCCGCTTTTACCACCATCAACCCATAAATGTCATCTGAAAACGCCGGAAGGATCTGGTAGGCAAGGATTCTTTTTTCCAGCAGGTTCAGTTTTTCCTGGGGTTCCTTGGTCCTGGCCCAGAGGGTGCCGGCTACAAATACCAGCCCAAGGCAGACACAAAAAGTTTTTCGGATCATCGAAGTTTTCCTTTTGGCGGCTGTCCATATTTGGATTTGTCGTGGATAACACCCATGCAGCCTTGGTTGAACAGGTTCCGGGCAAAGCATTCGATCCCGATATCGGCGCCGAATACCATGTGCATGAACATGCTTCGGTTACCAACGGCAATGCTTTTTTCCGGCAAATCCAGGGCCAGGGTGTTTTGGGGGATGGCGGTCATGTAACCGGAAAAGGGGAAGCGGATGTTTTCTGCATCCTGGTCAAAGGAGCGGTATCCGGCAGGATAGGCAAACACCTGGTGTTTTCCCGTGGAAAGGGTCAGGTAAAAGGCATCCCCCGGTTCGTTGCAGAACCAGTTTACCCCGTTTTTACACGAAAAGGTGTTGTCTGGAAAATGGGCAGATCCCACCCCTTCCACCAGGATCAGGGCGATTTTATGGTTGGATAGGTTGGATCGGATCAAGTTTTTGATATCCCTCAGATCCTCAACCTTTCCCAGGGGGGTGTACACGGGAACCTGAAAATTGTTTTCCGGAATGTTTATGGGTTTTCTCAGGGTGGTACCCATGGTCTTAAAGGCCAGGCCCTGTCTGGCCGCCACCAGAAAATCCGGCATGAGACCTTCATCCTGGGGCATGTCAAGATCTGGCTGTTGGGATAAAAACAGGTTGATCCATTCTTCTTTGGAAATCATGACCTCAATTTTTCCAAGGGATTTGAGGGATGCAATCACGTCCAGGTCCCGTAAGCTGGGGGAATGAATCCCGCAGTAACGGGCCGACCAGTTGGAACAAATGGCAAGACCGTCCAGGCCGGATAAATCCATCTCCCCCTCCAGGGGAACCAGGCCGCCTGTGCCGACAATCACCGGTGTATATCCCGAGGTCTGGATAAATTTTTGGGCTTCCCCCATGGCCGCGCCATACATTTTTTCCCGGATCTGTTTGGGATGATCAAAATGGCGGTTGGCAAAAAACTGCTGGACATAACTTAAGCAGACCAGATCCGGGTGATAGCCGTCTATCAGATCCAAGGCCGTCCGGGTGACCCAGGCATTGGCCTGTTTGTCCACATCCCCGGGATAGGGGTTGTCATGAAGCACCCGGCTCACCATTTGGACCAGAGGATCAGTGTCCTGTTTTTTCTGGCCTGTTTCAAGGTCAAACTGGTTCTGCCATTCCCGTGCATCAATAATTGCCAGGCTCATATTGTTTGTTCTCCTTTTTGTTTTTTCTGATTCGCATCCCAGGCCACCTTGGTGCCCAGCATGGCAATGGGTGTTTTGCACACAAAACAGATATTGTCCGGGGCTAAAAATTTGTCCAGGCGGTCACCTGAACAGCCCAGGCTGAAGCGTTTGATGACAGGGGTCTTGCAATGGGGGCACAGGGTGTTCACCCAGTCCGAGCCTACAAAATTATGAAAATAGATATAGGGCAATAATTTTCTGGAGGATTCAAGGGCCAGGCTCATGCGTTCAATATTCGGATACAAAGAGCCTTTCATATTGTGCTCGGGCAGAAGCCTGAACACGTGCCAGGGAATTTGCGGGTCGATGTCGTGGATAAACTGGGCAATTTCATGCAATTCATGGTCGTTGACATCTTCGATCACCGGAGAGGCAATTTCCACATGGCAGCGGTCTGCAAACATGTTGATGTTGCGAAGAATGGGATCAATAGAATCTATGCCCACATATTTTTGGTAAAAGGCATCTGAAAATCCCTTGAGCCCCACATGGACAAAAGAAAAAATCTCGGCCATCGTGCGGGTGGCCTCTTGGGTGGTGTACCCGTTGGTCAGACATCCCATGGGGATATCTGCCTTTTGTGCATATCTTTTTACCCGCAAAAGACTGGGCAGGGACACGGCCGGTTCGTTCACATTGAAAATGATGTTGTGGCACCCGAGCTTTTGGGCCATGGCCACCAGCTTTTCAGGGGCAAACTCATACATCACGTCCTGTACATGGTCCGGGTTCTGACAGGCAATAAATCCATTGGCGCAGTACCGACACCGGAAATTGCAGCCGGCCGTCCCGATGATCATGGACCGGGAGCCCGGATAGGCGTGGTAAAACGGGACCGATTCCACCCGGGAGGCAAAATAGGTAGACCATTTGTCCGGGTATTTTTCAACCACGGCTCCCTTTTCTTCCTGAAACATGCCGCAAAAGCTTTTGCCATTGGCAAGCTCACACTTTCGTTCACAATAATTACACTTCATGGGGTCACCTCTGTATTTTTTTTGGATATTATCTGTTTCGGGGTAACGACACTCAGACCTTTGTGGGTGATATCCCTTTGGATATTGTCTCCCAGCACCGTGGACAGAACCGAATCGGTCAAGGTGGGTTTTGTCGGACCAAAGGCTGCCACCTGTCCCGCGTGGATCAGGATCACCTCATCGCAATAGTAAAGGGCCAGATTGGGGTCGTGGAGTGTGATAAGCACGGTCATCTGTCTTTTTTTGGCCAGTTTGCGCACCAGGGCCATGATCCGGTGCTGGTTGGTAAAATCAAGGTGGGCGGTGGGCTCGTCCAAAAGAAGGATGGGAGTGTCCTGGAACAGCCCCCGGGCCAGCATGACCAGTTGGCGCTCACCTCCGGAAAGCAGGTTGAACGGACGTTGGGCCATATGGTCAATGCCGGTTTCTGCCATCACTTTCAGTGCTTTTTTTCGGTCGATTTTACCCGGGGCCGCCCAGGGATGGATCCGCGGGGCACAGGCCATGAGCACCATGTCCATGCACAAAAAGGAAAAAGGGGAAACATACACCTGGGGAACCAGGCTGATATGCCGGGAGATCCTCTTGCGGTTCAGAAGGGTGATATCCTGCCCCATGAGCAACACCTGACCGGCCCGTGGCGGCAGCACCCCGTTGATACAGCGCAGCAGGGTGGTTTTGCCCGACCCGTTCCGGCCCATGAGGGCACAGATTTTCCCCGGCCCCACGCAAAGGCTGATCTGGCGCAGCACAGGGGTTTTTCCATATCCCGCGGACAGGGTGTCAACCTTAAGATTCATGTTTCACGCTTTCTTTCCCTGTACGGATGACCAGGTATCCCAAAAAGGGCGCCCCAAATATGGAAGTCACAATGCTGATGGGAATTTCAGACAGCATGATGCTTCTGGCCATGGTGTCCATGACCATGAGAAAAATGGCTCCCAGGACGGCGGTGACAGGGATGAGTCTGCCATGTTCCGACCCTGCCAGATACCTTGCAATATGGGGGACGATGAGGCCGATCCAGGCAACCGATCCCACCGAGGCCACACAACAGGCCACCATGAGGGTGGCCAAAAGGACGTAAAAGATGCGCCATTGGACAATATGGATGCCCATGGACAGCGCATCCTCTTCTTCAAGGGTCATGAGGTTCAGGCGCCAGGAAAAAACAACCATCAAAATGACACCCGGTGTAACCAGAAAAAGCAGTATCCCCACCTTGGTCCAGGAGGCGGCATTAAAGCTGCCCATGGTCCAGAAGATGATCTGGGCCAGCTGGTCATAGGGATTGGCCAGATACATTGTAAACGACAGCCCGGCCTGGAAGACAGCAGAGATAACAATCCCTGAAATCACCAGCACCGAAGGCGAATGGTCCCGGCTCCAGGAGGCCAGGACATAGGCCAGGAATACGGCGGTAATGCCAAAAACAAAGGCGCTGGTTTGAATGACCCAGGCCAGGGGTGCAAGCACCATGATGGCCGTGGCCGCGCCAAAAGAGGCGCCTGCGGTCACCCCTAGGATATCAGGGGCAGCCAGGGGGTTTCTGAACAATGCCTGGAAGACGGCTCCGGCCGTTGAAATGCCCCCTCCCACCAAAAGGCTCAGGATAATTCTGGGGACCCGGATATTCCAGAAAATCATCATCATCTCCCGGGGTACCTCAAAGGAGCGGGTTTCAATGCCGAGGCCTGCCAGCAAAAGTCCTGCCACATGGGCGGGAAGGATGGGATAGCGCCCGATGCACAGGCAGAAGAACACTGCTGAAAGCAACACCAAGAGTATGAGTCCCCATTTTTTTTTCAATTGAGCTTTCCCCCCAGGGCTTCAAAGGAAATCCCCCCAAAGTTTTCATAAAAGGTATTGGCCACTTCTTTCATGTCCATATCCGAGAAGAGTTTTGGATAAAGGGTTTTGGCAGACCAGACCACCCCCAGCACGCAATGGGGGGCCGGATAATCCCACCATCCCACATTGGAGGGAAACGTATGGATTTGTTTGTTTTTAACGGCCGAGATGGTCGCAAACTGGGGATTGGCATAAATTTTTTCTTTGCCATAGACATCCAGGTATGATCCTAAAAAAATAACATCCGGATTCCATCGGGCGATCTGTTCTGGGGAGACATCCGCCCAGAATCCGCTGAGTTCAACGGCCACATTTATCCCGCCGGAAAGGGCCAGGATCTGGCTTTGAAGCATGTTGCCCGTGGCCACGGAATAAATGCTTTTGGGGCCTGCAAACATCACTTTTCGGGGGTGGGTGACCTGGCCTTTTAACCGTTGCCGCACCCTGTCCAGAAGATTCTGGCAGGCGCGGATATAGGCATCCCCCTTTTCCCTGCACCCAAGGATGCCTGCCATCAACCGGATGGCTTCAATGCTTTCTTCAAAGGTTTCACCTTTTACGGCAACCACCGGTATACCGGTATTTTCAAATAGTTTCATTTCAGACGGGCCCATGGAGGCATAGGCAAAAACAAGGTCCGGATTCAGGCTGACCAGGCCTTCGACATTATAGCCATGGTTCTGGATCATGCTGGGAAGGGCGGCAAACACCTTGTCCACACGGCTTCTGGCAATGGCCTCCCTGCCGTAGATGCTGCGTTCAACCAGCAGATGCTGCTGGTTCAGGGCATAGATGATTTTTCCGCCAAAATGGTGGAGGGCTACAATGCGTGCAGGCTTTTTGGGAACAGCCACCTGCCGGCCCAGCTGATCCGTGATGGTGACAAGGTTTTTACCAGGATCGTCTGAAAACGTGCACCCGGGGATGCACAAAAGGAATAAACCCAAAGCCAAAAATATTCTGATGCTGTTAAGATCCTTCATCCCACCTCCCAATACACCAGGGCGGACCGGTTGCCCGAAGGCCAGACAGCCCTGCCGTCAGTCCAGCTGAGATTTTTTTCCAATAGGGTTGACAAAAAGGTGTCATGTTCACGGTTCTCCCCAAGGTCCAGGCGGTTTTTCAGATCCGCCAGGGCCTCTTCAAAAGAAGGATGGGTCCAGTCCGGCCAGGTGCCGTCGGCTTCCATGATCACATCCGGATAGATATCCATGGCCAGCAGCATGTTATAGGCCACCTGGAAGTTGGGGCTGTCATAGGGCTGGCCAAAGACCCTGAGAGAGGCTTTGGCCATGACGGCATCGGCAAGGGGCGCCCGCAGCAGCAGGATACAGGCCCGGGTGGCGGTGGCCGTCATTTTGTCAACAAAACCCCTGAAATCTTTTACCCCGTACATGGAATGGGAGGCCAGGACATAATCATGGGGGGTGATGGGGTGTTCGGGCCAGGTGCCGGTGAGAATCTCAATATTGGCGATCTGTTCTCCCAGAATTTTTTCTCTTAATACCTGCTGCATGGCCGATGAGGGCTCCAGGGCCGTGACCTTTGACGCATGGGGGGCGACCAGAAGGGACCATTTGCCCGTTCCGGCCCCAATGTCCAGCAGGGTTGAACCGGGATTCTCCTTGAATTTTTCCACAAGAAAATCCCGGGACGAATCCGGTTTGGCCCACCGGTCTTCCACCATTTTGTCAAACTGCCGGGCCTTGTGTTTCCAGAAATCTTCTTCCCGGTGTTCCCTTTGCCTTTCAAAGGCCCGGGATTGAATGTCCGAAAGCTGTTCCCATAATCGAAACCAATCGGTCAGCTGTTCCATTTGTCACCTTTCATCTTTATGCGGCAAGCACCGGAAGGGTTTTCTTCTTGGGCTTTATGGCAATTATTTGTTTTTTTTAACAGGGGCACACAGATCTTCCGGTCCACGCCGTCAAGGACCCGGAGCACGCGTATGGCAATGCCATAGGTGGCCGCCAGGATCTCTTGGGTCAGCACCTGGTCCGGATCCCCCAGGGCGATCAGGGACTGGTCTTTGAGGATACCCACCTTGTGGGCATTTAAAAAGGCATGGTCTGGAAAATGGGATGCCATGAGGATGGTCATGCCCTCCCTGGAAAGGCTGTCCACCACTTGAAGAATTTTGATCTGGTTGCCCAGGTCCAGATGGGAGGTGGGTTCGTCCAAAAGCAGCACCCTGGGGGACTGGGTCAGGGCCCGTGCAATCAGAACCATCTGCCATTCTCCGCCGGACAAGCGGTTACAGGGTCTTTTGGCCAGATGGGCAATGCCGATCCTTTCCATGGAAGCCCATGCATGGTCCCGGTCTATTTTGGACGGGGAAGAGACCATGCCGATCCGGGAGGCCCGTCCCATGATCACAATATCGGCCACGGTAAAGGGGAAGGCGGACACAAGGCTCTGGGGAACGAATCCCAGCAGCCTGGCAATTTTTGAAGGCCTGGCCTGGCTCAGGTTTTCACCATCCAGCAGCACGCTTCCGGTCAAGGGGGTCAGCAGCCTGGCAATGCACTTGAGCAGGGTGGATTTTCCCGATCCGTTGGGGCCCAGCAGACAAAAGACCTCTCCCGCAGAAAGATCAAAACTGACCTGTGAAAAAATCAAATCTTGTCTGGTATTCGTATAACTGAAGGAGAGGTTTTTAATTTTAATGCTGCCTGCCATGGTTCACCCTGCCTTCTGGGTTTTTCTGAGCAAAAAGGCAAACACGGGGGCACCGAAAATGGCGGTTAAAATGCCGATGGGGATTTCGGTTGCAAGGGCGGTCCTGGCAATGGTATCCACGGCGACCAGGTAGGCGGCCCCGATGAGCATGGAGATGGGCAGAAGATATTTGTGGTCCGGTCCCACAATCAGGCGCCCGATATGGGGAATCATGATGCCGATCCAGCCGATGATGCCGGAGATGCAAACAGCCGATGCCGTGGCAATGGTGGCACTGACAATGATAAGGGTTTTCAGGATTTCCGTGTTGACCCCCAGGGATTTTGCATCCTCTTCTCCCATGGCCAGCAGGTTGATCTGCCAGCGGACCATGAGCAGGGTTGCAATACAGACAATAAAGATCGGGGTCGTAATCAAAATATCCTTGAAAGATACATGGTTTAAAGATCCCAAAAGCCAGAAAACAATGGCCGGCATCTTGTTCATGGGATCGGCAATATATTTTAAAAACGAGGTTAAAGCGGAAAATAAAGACCCCACCACAATGCCCGAAAGGACCAGCATGAGGATGGGGGTGGTTTTATACACCCGGGACAGGGCATAGGTCATGCCAACGGACACAAGGCCGAAGGCAAAAGAGACCAGGTGGACCAGCACAAGATTGTCAAACAAAAGAATGGCAAGACCAGCCCCGAATCCGGCACCCGATGCCACGCCCAGGATGTGGGGGCTGACCAGAGGATTCTGAAACACTCCCTGGAAAGAGGCCCCGGATATGGAAAGGGCCGCTCCCACCATAAGGCCTGCCAGAATTCGCGGGAGCCGAACGTCAACAACCACGGAATAGGTCGTGGCCGACCAATCCGGCTCCAGGGGCAGGATGGATGAAAATAAAATTTTGACTACCGTGGCAAAGGGAATGGTCACCCGGCCAAGGCATAGGGAGAAAAATACGACCAGCACAAGGAGGATCAGAAAGACACGGATCCAGGATTCCGGTGTCAGGGCGGGTTTGACGGGTTTTTGTATGTTATCCTTTATTTTTAATCCCCTTCATCATCCTAAATTCATAGGTGCCCGACAAAATATCTTTGACCTGCCGGTCACTCAGGTCAAAGGTAAAAATGTCTTTGTAAAATTCTTTGACCAGAGCCGGCACGGACAGATCTGCAAACCGTTCCGGATAGGCAATGCTGGCCAGCCATAGGGGGAAAATCACTGCCGATTCCGCCGTGGGCCGGTTGAAAATAAAGACCCCGGCCGGCTGGGCATAAATCTGCCGGTGTTGCACCGCTCGGATATTTTGCCATTGGGAATTTTGGGTGATATCTTCCACAGTGCCGGAATTGATGATGAGAATATCCGGGTTCCAGTCCAAAACCTGTTCCATGGAGATCTCACCCAGGCCGGAATGCAGTCCGGTCCGCTGGCCGATGGTGGTGACGGTCTCGGCTGCATTCCGGCAGCCGGCAAGCGCTATCCGTTCCTGCATAAAGGTGTCCCCCCCCAGAGTCACCAGGTGGCTGGGGCTGTATCCCTGGAAGACCTTTTTGCGCTGTGCTGCAGGGATATCCTTTGTTCTTTCCCTTACCAGAGCCATGATCCTGTCCAGAAAGGCCACATAGGCCCCCGCCCGTTCCGGGGTCTCAAAAAGATACCCGTAAAACCGGATTTCCCGCTTGATATCCACCATCCCCTCTCCCATGCTATCCTCCAGAAAGGCCACGGGGATCTGGGTTTTTGTAAGGACAATCCCGCCGTCAATGTCCCCGGCAATGGCAAGATCCGGGTTTGACAAAATCAGTTCTTCAATATTGATGCTGCCCGAGGTGGTCCGGGGGCCGGGCAGGTTCCGGATGGGCGGATAGTTTTCCTGAACCAGTTTTGACATTTTCAGGGTATGGGTCACGGCGCAGAGCCTGTCCTGGATGCCGAGAATAAAGGCCACCTGGCCCGTGGGGCCTCCCAGCAGGGCGATGCGCTCCAAAGGATCTGCCACGTCAAAGGTGCGGCCCTTCATGTCCGTAATGGTGCGGGATGCTTTCCCGACCGGTGTATCAGCACCTGGGGTAAGATAAAGCCTGGCCAGGCCGAGTATAAAAAAGATAGAAACAAAGAGCCGGAAAATTCGTTTTTTTGTCATGGGTGTGGTGTCTTTCAACTCCCGGCCCCGGTCATTAATCCCGGGGCCGGGAGTTATCTTTTTTTTTAAAAGGTCAGTGACGCACCCACCAAAAAGCCCCGGCCGGGTAAGGGGCCATGGCCTTCTTCGTAATCTTCATCAAAAATATTTTTAACTTCAATGAAAATGTTTGTGGACAATTTTGGCGTCAATGAAAATTCCTGATTCAGTTTGAAGTTGCACAGAACAAAATCATCCAGGGTCACCGGATTGTTGGAATTGTCATAATCGGTCTGTTCGCCCGTGTATATGGTCTGGAAGGAGGCGGACAAACCAAAGTCAAAGGCGTACCGGGCATCCAGGGTTGCCTTGTGCTCGGGGATGAATTCCGCATCCCTTTCAGCACTGGCGCTGTCTGCCCTCTCTTTGGCCGTAAGATAGGTATATCCCAGGCCGACATCCAGGCGCCAGGGAGTCATGATGCGCAGGCTGGTTTCAATCCCTTTGATATCGGTTTCTCCCTTGTTTAACTGGGTTTTGACCCCGGCAATTGTTTCATTGACAATCCTGTCTTGGATATCATTGAAAAAGACGGCTGCGGAAAATGTGACATATTCGCCAAAGCGCTTGTCCCCGCCGATTTCGTAGGCAATGGTTTTCTGGGGTTTAAGGTCCTTGTTTCCGCCGGACAGGGTGCTGTACAGCTCCTGCATCTGGGGGAAGCGGGTCTTTTTACCCACGGAAGCATAGAGATTGAAATCATCGGTCACATCATAGGCAATACCTGTCTGGGGGTTCCAGGTGCTGGTCTTGTCCCTGTCTATGCCGCCATGGGCCTTGATCGGGTCATGGACATCATAGCTGACCCCGGCCTTGACCAATAGCTTTTCAAAAAAACGAACCTCATCTTCAATGCCCACCGAGTATACATCCACTTCATACTCCTGTTCGGGCTGAAGCCCCACCGAGGCACCACTTTTGACAACGTCCCAGGTGGTGGCATCGTATAAGTCCTGCTGGATATGGTTGTCCTTCATATAGGTGATCCCCATCTTCACAAGGCTTGCGTCTCCAAAATCCAGGTATGCCTGGACATCCCCGCCCAGGGTATAGTCATCGTAGGAACTTTCTTCAAACCATTTTCTTTTGGTGGTGTGATTTGCATCCCAGCTCACATCCTTGAGGCTGTCATTGTGGTCCACATAATAGGCCCTTGCCTTCATGGTCAAAATGTCGGTGAAATCATGCTCGCCCACCAGGTTCAGGTGCCATTGCTTCCATTCGTCAAACTCCCAGTAGCGGTTGGTTTCCGTGGGACAGCCCTTTTTATTGTCATGGTAGTCAAAGGACAGGTAGAGCTTTGAGGAGGCATCATACTCATACCCGATTTTTGAGTTAAAGGTGTTGTTGTCATAATAGCTTAAATCCCGGGTGCCGCCGTCTTCATTGTATTCAGTGCCAAGGCCTGTCCGAAGATTGTTGGGATTAAAATCGCCGGACAGCTCAAACCCGTCGGATTCCCGGTGGCTGCCGGTGATCCAATAATTGAATTTTCCAACAGATCCGCCATGGTTTGCCACATAGTTCTGGGTATTGTTTTCCCCAAAAGAGGTGGACACTTGGGTATAGGGTTTCGCTCCCCCTTTTTTGGTAATGATATTGATCACCCCGCCCATGGTGTTGGGGCCGTATAATACAGAGGAAGCCCCTTTGACTACCTCGATTCTGGCGATGGTATCCACGGGAATCTGGCTGAGATCCAGGGACCCGTTATAGGAAACATGGGCGGGAACTCCGTCAATCAAAAGTTTTACATCCCTTTGATCAAACCCCCGAAGCTTTAGGCTTGCCTGACCCTTGTTGGCAGTCTGGATATCCACACCCGGTACAAGCTCCAGCGCATCAGCTGCTGTCTGGGCCCCCTGCATCTTTATGTCCTCCATGGACACCACATCAATGGTGGTGATTTTGTCGGTTTTATCTGATTTGCCAACCACCAGCACCTGGCCCAGGTCAAATACCTGGCTTGCCTGCTCCTCTGCTGCCAGCACCAGGCCGACAGGTATCATCATCAAGAGAATCAGATAAAACAATACGCGCGTTGTCACTTTCATAGTTTCCTCCGTAAAATAGATCAATTTTTGTTGTCCCAAACGTTAAATCCCTGTCTGTGGGTCTGCAATTTCTTCTTTTTAAAAGAATATCTCGATATAGTTATGTTGTAGCTAATTGTCAATATAAGTTCTAAAATAATATAAATTTTTTAAACTTATACCAAAACATACCAAAAATAACCATATATCCGGGTCGCTTGATGTCTGATACACTCTTTTCCCTCTTTCCAGGGAAGAAAATTTTTATCAATCGGGTGCATCGAAAAGCAAATACCATAATTTTTATCTGATTGTGTGTAATAATTAAAGAGTTATGGTTTGTATAGAGATATATATTGAAGAATACTTGACAAAAATAACCAGAAATCATATTTGGTTTTTTTGTGCGGGAACAGGAGAGGTACCATGAACATTCAAAAACAGGTCAACAAAAAAAAAAGAATTCCAAAGAGAGTGCAATGGGTTTTCCTGGTGGTCATCTGTTGGTTGTGGATGGCGCCGGTTATGGCCGACAAACGTATGGAAAAGGATTTGGACGGGGATGGAAATAAGGACCAGGTTCTGGTTTACGATGACAGCGGAACCCTATTGCGGGTAGAAACCGATGCAGACCATGACGCTGTGTTTGAGACATTCCAGATTTACAATAACGGGCAATTGATACGCATTGAAAGGGACACGGATGCCGACAAAAGCCGTGATAGCATCGATTATATTGAAAAAGGGCAAAGGGTTCGCCAGGAAAGGCTGGACCCTGACAATCATCTGGTACAGGTCTCTTTTTTTGATGAAAAAGAGCAGCTTTGTCTGATGAAAAAAGACACCACGGGCAACCAACGCTTTGATACCCTTTATCACTTTACCAATGGCAACCTGGTTTCTTCCACCAGGGAAACGGACGATAACGGACAGATCAATCTCTGGACAACCTATGAAAACCAGCTGCCCGCGGAACAAAAGCAGGATACCAATTTTGACGGCCGCATTGACGTGTGGACATGGTTTTCAAAGGGCCTGTTGTCCGCCCAGGAAAAAGATCTGAATTTTGACGGAAAACCCGATTATTATGCCGCCTATGATGAAGCCGGTCTGCTTGCAAAAACCCGGGAAGACACACAAAAAAAAGGATACATTGACCGGGTCCGGCATTATCGGGCAGGCAGGCTTTTTAAAATTGAGACAGACACGGACGGAAACCAGATTTTTGAAACCGTTTCTTTGATCAAAAAGGATAAAATTTTTAAGAAGATCATTGACAAAAACCAGGATGGCAGGCCGGATACAGAAGTGTTCTTTGATGAAAATCAAAAAACAATATCATGGGTCAGCGACTCGGATTTTGACGGGAAAAACGATGTCTGGCAATTTTATGCGAACAACCGGCTGTCACGGTTTGAAAAAGATGAAAATAAAGACACCCGGCCGGACCTAATCGTGACCTATAAAAATGGGGAGAAGATTTCCCTGGTAAAGGACACGGACTTTGACGGATATTTTGAGACCTCTCAAACCTATGGGCCCCAAGAGGGGTCCATGGTTTTGTCCCAGGATATCAATGGGGATAAGATTGTGGACGTCCGCTCCTTTTATGCGGGTGATGTGCTCAGGCGAAAGGAGCTGGATGAAAATTCCGACGGCCTTCTGGAGTGTGTGGAGCACTACACGCAAACCGGAAACCTTGAGCGCCTGGAAGAAAAAAACCAGGGAATAACCATTATCACCTGGTTTTATGATGAACAGGAAATTTTGGTCCGGGGGGAAGAAGACAGAAACCGGGATGGGACGGTGGAGATCTGGTATCTTTATGAAAAGGGAATCTTGAAGTGCGTGCAGGAAGATACCAATGGGGATGGAAAACCGGATTTGTGGGAAGAATATGATGAAGCCCAGGCAGTCGTGAAACGGGAGAAGGATCTTGATTTTGACGGCATACCTGATTTTGTGGATGTAAATGAACAGGTTGCGGCAGGCAGCTGATCAGCCGGAGGCGTTATGCTGGAATTTTTATCAAAGGGCGGGATACTGGTGATTCCGATATTGTTTTGCTCGGTATTGGTGCTGGCAATTTTCTGTGAACGGATCATTCAATATGCCATCAACCGGAGCCGGGGAAAGGATATTGAACACAAAGTGGCAACGCTGGTTGCCCAGGGGGATATTCAAGGGGCACTGAGGCTTTCACAGCAAAACAATTCGCCCATGGGCCGGGTGCTGGCCAAGGCCATTGGTGCCAAAGACTTGAAAACCCGCATGCTGGAGTCGGTTATTGCAAACGCCGTTGAAAATGAAGTCCGGGCGTTGTCCGCCTATCTTCAAACCCTGGCCACCATTGGCAACATTGCTCCCTTGCTGGGGCTTCTCGGGACCATTATCGGAATGATAAAGGCCTTTATGGTGATTCAGCAGATGGGGGGCAAGGTCAATGCAGCTGTCCTTGCCGGCGGGATCTGGGAAGCCATGTTGACAACCGCCCTTGGGCTTGCCGTGGCATTGCCCACTATGGTGGCCCATAGTTATTTGATTGCCAAGGTCGACACCTATGAGGCCAGGCTCCAGGATGGGTGTGTCGCCTTTTTAAAGGTCGTTGCCAAAAGGCCCTTATAGACATGAAGGCATTTAAATCCAAAAAAAATAGATACCAGATTCAGGCGCCATTAACCTCACTGATTGACATTGTTTTTTTGTTGTTGATCTATTTTATGCTGACCACCAATTTTATCGTGGAAGAGGGGATCACGGTGAAACTTCCCAATGCCAAAGCTGCAGCTCCCCAGGTAAAACAGGAAATCACTATTTTTGTTGACAAAGAAGGAGCCACCTATATTGCAAATGAAAAAATTTCAATTGATGCTCTTTATACACAGATACGGCAGATGATCGGCAATGATACCGACCGACTGGTGGTGGTAAAGGCCGATAAAACCGTGATCCTGAACAAAGCGGTAAAAGTGATGGACATTGCCAAGGCCGCAGGCGCCTCAAGGCTTTGCCTGGCAACGGAAAAAGGGCTTTAACCCCGGTCATGGCAGCGGCATTCCACAGACCCAATTTCCTGCTATATGGGTTTATTGTCCTATCGCTTGTGATCCATGTTTTTATCTTTCTGCATATTGCAGGGATTTATGAGAGCCGGGCAATCTCCTATATTGAATTGTCCATGCAGCAACTGTCTTCTCCCGATGCCCGGAAAATCCCTTCGCCCCGAATCCGGCCAAAGCCGTCCATTGTTTCCCAAGTAAAAGCAATTCAGGCCCCGAAAATTCAGATTCCTCCCATCCGGATGGAGAAAATTTTGGATCAGAAAATTGATCCGTCCTATGCGAAAATTGATTTTCCGCAATTGCCGGATCGTATGAATGTATCCGGGCTCTTGGTGCCGGGACTTCATCTGCCAGGACCTGCTGGGGATCAGGATGCGCCCATGGAGTTTGCCAGCGCCCAGGATTATTTTGACATGCTTCAAATGCGGATTCATCGGTTTAAGAAATATCCGGACGCTGCAAAAATAAATCATATTGAAGGACGGGTCAAAATTCAGTTTGTTTTGACAGACGACGGCAGCCTCACGCAGATAAAAATCTTAAAGAGTTCACGCCATGGTAACTTGGATGAGGCGGCAATGGATGCCATTAAACGGGCGTCGCCTTTCCCGAGGCCGCCTGGGTCTCTTATTAAAACCCCTGTGACCCTTCAGATCGATATCCTGTTTGAGCTTGTGTGACAGGCTGTTTCTGGTTATAAACCTTACCCTCCTTCCATTTTCCATTGAATTCAAGTGTTGGCACCACCCTGTTATCCTCAAAGTGGAGATACCCATTCCCGGCTGAAAAGTCGGCTCAGGTGGGTTACGGTATCAATACGATTGCAGGGTGGGTTGCTGAATTCGGCAGAGTTGTCTTGAATAAACCTGTGGCAATATGGTATTCTCAAACAGAAATTTTTATGGGATGTGGTCTGCCTGCCGATTTTGTTTCCTGCAGGCTTTTAATGTTTAAGACAGGACAAGTAAAACAATGTCACTGGTTCAAGAGAGAAGAAAAACCAGGCAAATTTGTGTGGGCAAGGTTGGGGTGGGCTCCGATACCCAGGTGTCAGTCCAGTCCATGACCAATACCGATACCCAGGATGTGGATGCCACGGTGGGACAGATTTTGTCCCTTGAAAAGGCCGGGTGCGAGATTGTGCGGGTGGCGGTTCCGGATATGAAAGCCGCCCTTGCCATTCAACAGATCAAGGATAAGATTCATATTCCTTTGATAGCCGACATTCATTTTGATTTCAGGCTGGCCCTGGCGTCAGCCGAGGCAGGTGCCGACGGTTTGAGGATCAATCCCGGCAATATCGGGGAACACCGAAAAATAAGGGCCGTGGTGGATTCTGCAAAGGCCCATGGAATTCCCATCCGGGTGGGGGTCAATGCGGGCTCCCTGGAAAAAGAGATTGAAAAAAGGTTGGGCACCACGGCTGCGGCCATGGTGGAAAGCGCCCTGTCCAATATCCGCATTTTGGAAAAATTGGGGTTTTATGACATCAAGGTGTCTCTTAAAGCCTCGGATGTGACCCGGACGGTGGAAGCCTATCGCCTGCTGGCCCCACTCACCGATGTGCCCTTCCATGTGGGGGTGACCGAGGCCGGCGGACTCTACGCCGGGATTACCAAATCCGCCATCGGCATCGGCATGCTCCTGTCCGAGGGGATTGGCGACACCATAAGGGTCTCATTGACCCGGGACCCCGTGGAAGAGATCCGGACAGGCTTTGAAATTTTGCGGGCCCTTGGCATCCGAAGCCGGGGACCTGAGCTGATTTCATGCCCCACCTGCGGCCGGTGCAAAATCGATTTGTTTAAAATTGCCGAACAGACAGAAAAAGCTTTACTTGAACGTTCCAGTAAGATTAAAGTTGCGATTATGGGGTGTGTGGTCAATGGCCCGGGAGAGGCAAAGGAAGCAGATATCGGGATAGCCGGCGGGGACGGGATCGGTATTTTGTTTAAACACGGAAAGGTATTCAAACGGGTGGCCCAGGATCAGCTGGTTGCTCAATTGTTAGATGAAATAGACAAGATGACTCAAAATTCGGAGGAACTGAATGGCAAAGAAGATTAAGACAGCAATCACCCCGACCCGGGAAGAAGACTATTCCCAGTGGTATCAGGAAGTTATAAAAGCATCTGACATGGCGGAAAATTCTCCTGTCAGGGGCTGCATGGTGATCAAGCCCTGGGGGTTTGCGCTGTGGGAAAATATCATGTACGAAATGAATGCAATGTTCAAGGAGACCGGTGTCCGAAATACTTATTTTCCCCTGTTTATTCCATTGAGCTATCTTGAACGGGAGGCCGAGCATGTGGACGGGTTTGCAAAGGAATGCGCAGTGGTGACCCACCACAAACTGGAAAAAGGGGCGGACGGGCGCCTTGTACCGGCAGGAGAGCTTGCAGAACCCCTGATTGTACGTCCCACTTCAGAAACCATTATTGGTGAATCCATGTCAAAATGGACCACCTCCTACCGGGATCTGCCTATTTTGCTCAACCAATGGGCAAATGTGGTCAGGTGGGAGATGCGGACCCGGATGTTCTTGAGAACCAGCGAGTTTTTATGGCAGGAAGGTCATACTGCCCATGCCACAAAAGCCGAAGCCCAGGAAAGAACCCTCCAGATGTTGGATGTGTATACACGTTTTGTGGAAGACTATTTGGCCATGCCCGTGATTTGCGGCCGAAAAACCGAATCGGAACGTTTTCCAGGGGCCGATAATACCACCTGTATTGAAGCCATGATGCAGGATAAAAGAGCCCTCCAGGCCGGGACTTCCCATTTTTTGGGGCAAAATTTTGCCAAGGGGTCCAATATCAAATTTCAGAATGAAGAGGGGCAGGAAGCCTATGCCTGGACCACCTCCTGGGGCACTTCAACCCGGATGATCGGCGGCATGATCATGGTCCATTCCGATGATGATGGTCTGATCATGCCCCCCCGTGTGGCACCGGCCCATGTGGTGATTCTGCCCATTATCAAAAAAGGCGGGGACAACGCAGAGGTGATGGAAAGCACCAACGCCCTGAAACAAGCCTTAAATGCAAAGATTTACCATGGCCGCCGGGTGGAAGTGGAAATCGATGCCAGGGATATCGGAGGGGCCCGTGGCTGGGACTGGGTGAAAAAAGGAATCCCCGTCCGCATTGAACTGGGACCAAAGGATATTGCCAACAATGCTGTGTTCATGGCCCGTCGGGACACCAATGAGAAAAAGGCCATGGACAGAGATGCTTTTATTAACGGGATTATTGATCTTCTGGATGATATCCAGGGAACCCTGTTTCAAAGGGCGTTGGACTTTCGCAAGGCCCACACGCTTTCCATCGATTCCAAAGAAAAGTTTTACACGCTTTATAAAGGGGCAACCGGGTATGAGAACGGCGCTTTTGTCTACTCCCATTGGTGTGGATCCAAAGTGTGCGAGGAAACCATTAAAAAAGACCTTTCCGTGACCATCCGCTGCATTCCCTTTGACAGTCCTGCGGAAGAGGGGGCTTGTATCTGCTGCGGCAATGGAAGCAAAAGAAGAGTCTTGTTTGCCAAAGCGTATTAAGTGCGCAGATATTGAGAGATATGACAGTATAAATGATTCGAATTACCGACATATTGGATAAAATTCAGGAGTACAATCCCGGTGCCGACCTGGACATCATCGAGCGGGCCTATATCTATTCGGCACGGGTCCATGAAGGACAGGTACGGCTTTCCGGGGAACCTTACCTGTCCCACCCCCTGGAAGTGGCCGATATCCTGGCCGACATGAAGCTGGATGTGGAGAGTATTGCCGCAGCCCTGCTCCATGACGTGATTGAGGATACGCCGGCCACCAAAGAGGATATTGAAAATATGTTCGGGTCCGGGGTGGCCCATATTGTTGAAGGGGTCACCAAGCTGTCCAGCCTGCCGTTTTCCACTTCCACTGCCACCAAGATTGCCCAGCAGGCCGAGTCTTTGCGGAAGATGATCCTTGCCATGGCCGATGATATCCGTGTAGTGCTCATCAAACTGGCAGACCGTATCCATAATATGCGCACCCTGAAATATCATAGAAACCCTGAAAAGCAGGCGGCAATTGCCCAGGAAACCCTGGATATCTATGCCCCCATTGCCTCCCGGCTGGGGATCTTCTGGATCAAGCACGAGCTGGAAGAAATTGCCTTTTACTATACCCTAAGGGATGAGCACGAACGGATTGATGCCCTGGTGAACCGGGCCAAGGAAGAGAAAGAGGATTACATCAAAGAGGTCAATACCAGCCTTCATTATAAAATGGAGGAAATGAATTTGCCCTGTGAGATAAAGGGCCGGTATAAACAGCATTACAGTATCTACCAGAAAATGATATCCCAGAGTCTGGAATTTGAAGAGGTCTATGACATCATTGCCTTCAGGATTATTCTGGATACCGTGCCCCAGTGCTATGCCGCCATGGGTGCCATTCACTCCATGTGGAAACCCATCTACTACAAGATAAAAGATTATATCGGCAATCCCAAACCCAATATGTACCAGTCCATTCACACCACTGTGGTCGGCCCCAAGGGAGATCGGGTGGAAATTCAGATCCGGACCCATGACATGGACCGGATTGCCGAATCCGGTATTGCTGCCCACTGGAGCTATAAAGAAGGCTCCAAGATTGATGAGAATACCGGAGAATTGTTTGCCTGGATCCGGAATCTGGTGGAGAACCAGGAAAATTATAATGATCCAGATGAGTTCCTGGAAAATGTCCGCATTGATCTATACCCTGGCGAGATATATGTGTTCACCCCCCAGGGCGAGATAAAGACCCTGCCCAAAAAGGCAACGCCTGTGGATTTCGCTTATATGATCCATACAGAGGTTGGGGCCACGTGCACGGGCGCCAAAGTCAGCGGCAAGTTGGTGCCTCTGACCCATCGGCTTAAAACCGGGGATACTGTTGAGATTATTACCACCAAAGGGCACCACCCCAGTGCGGATTGGCTCAATTTTGTCAAAACCGTAAAGGCCAAGACAAAGATTAGGGCCTATATCAATGCCCGGGAAAAAGAGCGCAGCTATTCTCTGGGCCGGGAAATGTGTGAAAAAATTTTCAGGAAAAAGAACCAGAATTTTAATGCTCTGGTCAAATCCGGTGAAATAAAGGCGGTATCGGAATTCTACGGGTTTAAAACCGTGGATGATTTGATCGCCCATGTGGGATTTGGCAAACTGACCCCTTTGCAGGTTTTAAAAAAAGTACTGCCGGATCTTGAACGAGACCCCAGGGAAGAAAAAGTAAGTTTTCTCCAAAAACTTGCCAGCCGGGGAAAAAGGAAAACAGACACCGGTATCATCGTTAAGGGCCTCCACGATATCCTGGTCAAGTTTTCCAAATGCTGCAATCCCTTGCCGGGAGATCCCATTACAGGATTTATTACCCAGGGCCAGGGGGTGACCATTCACAGCAAAAATTGTATCAATGTCATGAAAATGAGCAGTGAACGAAAAATTGAGGTGCAGTGGAGTGAAGATGTCACAGAATCCTACCCCGCCAGCATTCGGGTTAAGACCGATGACCGGCATGGGCTTTTGGCAGACATTGCAGCGGTTATCAGCAAATCAAAGTCCAATATTTTAAGTGCCCGGAGTGAAACATCCGAAGCCGGAATCGGGTTGTTTTATTTTACCATTATGGTGGAAAGCTCGGCCCAATTGCGTAAAATAATGTCTGAAATCAGGCGGGTCAAAAAGGTCACGGATGTCAAACGGATCGTGAGAAACGAATAGCGGAGATGTGTATGAAAAAAATTTTTGTTCTGGACACCAATGTTATCCTCCATGACAGCAGCTGTATCCACCAGTTTGATGACAATGATATTTGTATTCCCATAACCGTCATTGAAGAGCTGGACAAGTTTAAGAAGGGGAACAATGTCATCAATTGCAATGCCCGGGATTTTTTACGAGCTCTGGATGCGCTGTCCGGTGATCAGATGCTCAACGGAGGTGTGTCCATTGATAAAGGAAAGGGGCGTATTGCCATCTGCCTTGACTCTCCCCTGGAGGACAAGATCAAGGAGAACTTTATAGAGATTACCCCGGATATTAAAATTTTAAACATCGCCTTTTCCATTGCCAGGAAAAAACGGTTTAAAAATGTAATTTTTGTAACCAAGGACGTCAACCTGCGGTTGAAGGCCCGGTCCATTGGTCTGAGAACGGAAAATTATAATTCTAGATTTGTTGAAGACCTCTCTGATATATATACCGGTATGAAAGTACTTGAAAATATAAACGCGGATGTGTTTGACGACCTGTATAAAAAACCCTATGAAACAAAGAAATCTCGCCTGGGGAAAACAATTGAATTTTTTTCCAATGAGAATGTGATTTTAAAAAACGGGTCCAAGTCGGCCCTGGCCTTTTATGACAGTAACAATCAGACCATTCGATTGATTCAGCCAAGGATTTGCTATGGGATCCAGCCCAGAAATTCAGAGCAGACATTTGCCCTGAATGCCATGCTCAATCCAGAGATCTCTCTGGTCACGGTTTCTGGAAAGGCAGGAACCGGCAAGACCCTTCTTGCCCTTGCCGCCGCCCTTGCCAAGAAACAATTTTATCGTCAGATTTTTATCGCCAGGCCCGTGGTTCCCCTTAGCAACAAAGACCTGGGCTTTTTGCCCGGGGACGTGGCTTCAAAATTAGATCCCTATATGCAGCCCCTGTATGATAACCTTTCCGTGATTCAGAACCAATATAATGACAACAATTCCCAGACCAAACCGATAAAAGAGCTCATTGAAGAAGAAAAAATTGTGATCACGCCCCTTTCCTATATCCGGGGGCGCAGTCTTGTTAAAATTTTTTTTATTGTGGATGAGGCCCAGAACCTGACCCCCCACGAGGTAAAAACCATTATTACAAGGGCTGGAGAAGGAACAAAAATTGTATTTACCGGGGATATTTTTCAGATCGATCACCCTTATCTGGACAGCCAGACAAACGGTTTGGCTTATATTATCGAGAAGATGAAAGGCCAGAGATTATATGCCCATATCAATCTGGAAAAAGGGGAACGCTCGGAGCTTGCAGAGCTTGCCGCAAAAATATTGTAGACCCTAAAAATAAACAGGTTCGGACATCTAACCAAAAAGAAAATGCCCGAACCTGTAATATTTTATAGATGCTGGAACCAGCCGCCCATTAATGGGCAGAGCTGATAAACAAGCACAATCAAGCGGATTTTGTGACCTTACCTGCCTTAATACAACTGGTGCATACATCAATCTTTCTAACACACCCTTCTTTAATAACTGCACGGACTCTCTGAAGGTTCGGGTTGAAGACTCTTTTGTTTAAATTGTGTGCGTGGCTGACATTATTGCCGACCATTGGTTTTTTACCGCAAATAGCGCATTGTTTTGACATATCTTAACTCCTCAAAGAAAAACTCTTATAACAAAATAATAACCCGGAATTAATACACCAGTCCGAAATAAAAGTAAAGGCCAATTATTTTTTGTCGGGCTTTTGTTTGTTTACCAGGGCCGTACATTCCGGGATTTTGCCCAGAGCAGTCTCGCTTTGCTGGGTTCCGGGAAAATATTCGACAATATACTCATATCGCTTTAGGGCTGCTTTGTACTTTTTTGTTTTCAGATAAAAGTCAGCCACATAGAGTTCATGGCCGGCAATATTGTCGATGCACTTTGCAATACTTTCACCGGCTTCCTTGACATGGATACTATCGGGGTATTGATCCAGAAGTCTCTGGAACTGGGCCAGGGCATTTTTGGCAGGGGAAGGATCCCTGTCAATGGTATCCATCTGGTTAAACCAGCACAGACCTATCTGATTGATCACATAGGGAACGGCCTCGTTTCTCGGATGCATTTTTTCAAAAGATTCATAGGCCAAGATGGCTTCCGCATATTGCTTTAACTGAAACTGGGCATCTGCGATCTTAAGCTCGGCTAAAATAGCGTACTTGCTGAAGGGATACCAGTCTTTCAGGTCTGTGTAAGCCTTGACAGCATCTTTGTAGTCCTTGTTCATGAAAGCTGCGGCCCCTTCTGCAGCCAATTGTTCTGCATTTTTATTCATCTGGCGGGAATCGTCAAAAAGGGAGCATCCAGAGATAAAAAAAAGTAAAATTCCCAAAACTAATAAATGTCTCATTGCTATAGATTCTCAATATAATGTTCAGCACAAACCGCTGCAATGGCACCGTCACCCACGGCGGTGGCTATCTGCCGAAGGGGGGTGTCCCGGACATCCCCGGCTACGTAAACACCGGGAACACTGGTCTGCATTTTTGCATCTGCAAGGATAAAACCGAATTCATCGGTTTTAACACTTCCTTTTACAAATTCGGTATTGGGTAAAATTCCCACCCATATGAAGCAGCCGTCTGCTTTAATGGTTTTTTCTTCGTTGGTCTTTATATTTTTCACAAGGACGCCTTCAATGCCGAAAAAACCTTCCACACCGGTTACCACGGAATCCCAGATAAACTCAATTTTATCATTGGCAAAGGCTCTTTCCTGGAGAATCTTGGCTGCCCGAAGCTCATCTCTCCGATGGACCAGGTACACTTTTTTAGCAAATTTGGTTAGGAATATGGCTTCTTGCACAGCGGTGTCTCCACCGCCAACGGCCACAACAATTTTGTCCCGGAAAAAAGGAGCATCGCAGGTGGCACAAAAGGAAATACCTTTGCCCATGTATTTGTCTTCACCGATGCCCAGTTTTTTGGGCGAGGCTCCCGATGCAATGATCAGGCTTTTTGTCCGTATACTCCGGTCTTTGAGAACTATTTCCTTTATGTCGGCCGAAAGGTTCAGAGAGTGGACCTGGGCGGTTTCTATTTTCAACCCCAGGTCTTGGGCCTGTATTCTCATCTTTTCAGCCAGGTCATACCCGCTGATGCCTTCGGGAAATCCCGGGTAGTTTTCAATCCAGTCTGTGACAAGAATCTGGCCGCCCGGGACTGATTTTTCAAGGAGAAGTACGTTCATTCTTGCTCTTGCGGCATAAAGACCGGCTGTAAGTCCTGCCGGACCTGCGCCGATAATCACAAGATCATAATTCGTATCTGCCATGGTAACAACTCCTTACAAAACCCCTTTGATGGTCTCCTCAAGCTTTTCTTTGGCAACCATACCGGTTATCTGTTCGGCAATTTTGCCGTTTTTAAAGAAAATAAGGGTTGGAATGGCCTGTACGCCGTATTTGCTGGGGCTTAGGGGGTTCTCGTCCACATTTACCTTTGTAAAGGTCATCTGGTCGCCGTAGGTCTTGCTAAGGGCTTCCACAGTGGGTCCAATGGCTTTACAGGGACCGCACCAGGGCGCCCAGAAATCCACCATAACCGGTTTTTCTGATTTTAAAACCGTTTCTTCGAATGACTCGTCGTCAATTTCTAAAATATTATCTGCCATGACACCTATCCTATTTCTATATTAAAAATTGCCTGTAAATATATGTTCATATTTGTTTTTTGTCAAATGATCAATGGGGCAACCCCAAATGAATTCAAGCCCTGCATCCGCATGGGAATTTGCCTTTTGGGCGATTCCGGATACAGGGCCTGGTCTCTGGGGTCTTTCGTTTTTCGGGTGTGTGCAACTTTTTTTAGCCTACCAGTTTTCCGCAAGCACCTCGAAATGGGCCTGGGGGTGTTCACAGGCCGGACACAACTCAACAGCTTCTTCCCCTTCATGGACATATCCGCAGTTGCGGCAGCGCCATTTTATACGGGTCTTTTTTTTGAACACCTTACCGGCCTCCACATTGGCGGCAAGTTCTTTATAGCGTTTTTCGTGCTGTTTTTCAGCGATTGAGATCATTTCAAAAACCGTGGCAACGGCATCAAATCCCTCTTTCTTTGCAATGGCTGCAAAGCCGGGATACATCTGGGTCCATTCAAATTCTTCTCCGGCAGCAGCTGCTTTCAGGTTTTCAAGGGTGGTGCCGATCACACCGGCGGGAAAGACCCCAATGATCTCCACCTCGCCGCCTTCAAGAAATTTAAAGAACCGTTTGGCATGTTCTTTCTCCTGGCTGGCAGTTTCTGTAAAGATCTCTGATATCTGGATGTACCCTTCTTTTTTTGCTGCGCTGGCAAAATAAGTATACCGGTTCCGGGCTTGGGATTCCCCGGCAAAGGCAGTTAATAGATTTTTTTCGGTCTGGGTTCCTTTTAAGCTTGCCATACGTTTATTCCTCCTGTTTTAAGGTCTACGAATTGGAACAGGTTTTTGTTTTTCCTGTTTTAGTTTCACGTTTTGGGTTCATAAAATTTACAGCGTACTGGCCTGGCTGCGGCAGTTGTCACAATACCCCTTCAGGACAATTTTTTTTCCGGTAATGATAAATTTTTTGGCAATGTCTGAAGAGGGCGTTATCTGGTCCAGGGCGGTATCATGGAAATCAAAAATTTTATTGCATGCCAGACAGTGGAAATGATGATGGGCGTCCAGGTTCGGGTCAAATCGCCTGGGGTCACCCCGGCCTTCCACCACATCAATGATATTGACCTTTGAAAAGGTAATCAGGGTCCGGTTGACGGTATCAAGGGAGATATTGGGGAATTCCTTTTGCAGGACCTTGTGAATCATATCGGCACAAGGATGGGATGACGAAGCTTCCAGCGTTTTATAAACCGCTGTTCGCTGGGGGGTAATCTTGAGAGAATGCTGTTTGCATTTTTGATAAAACCGATCCAAATTAATTTTCCTTGATATCATTTGTTTGAAATAGTAAATAGGATTTGATCCTATTTGTCAAACCTTTTTCATGCATCGGTCAAGAAGAATGCCGCTATTTTCTGATCCTATAAACAACCTGGAGGACAAATGAAACAACTAGTTGAAAGCCTTTTGGTTTTTGGCCTTAGCATTTCCCTTTGCCTGGCCGGAAACAACGATGGGGTGTCCTCTCTGATTGAACAATCCAGGCAGGGAGATACCAGGGCTATGTGCGACCTGGCTCTGGCCTATTACCATGGTGACGGGGTGTTGAAAGACCCGTTTAAAGCCAAGTGCTGGGCTAAAAAGGCCCACGATCAGGGGTCAAGGCGGGCCGGGAAAATCTGGGAGGAATTGTCTTTGTGGCAGTACTCGGGAAAGTGCGATCTTTCCTTTGATGATGAACCTTCCCCCCAATACCGCTCCGGGGAAAGATACCGGGAACCTGTAACGGGTATAATCTTTGTATGGGTGGCCGGGGGATGTTTTTCCATGGGATGCCATGGGGACGCAGGCAGGTGCGAAAAAAATGAGATGCCGGCCCACAGGGTTTGTCTGGACGGCTTCTGGATGGCGACTTTTGAAGTGACCCAGGGCCAATGGGAGGCGGTTATGGGAACCAACCCCTCTCGGTTTGTCCTAACCCCGGAACATCCCGTGGAACAGGTTTCTTTTGAGGATGTTCGCAATTTTATCCGAACCCTGAAAGCAGATACAGGGGTTGAATTTTCTCTTCCCACAGAGGCACAGTGGGAGTACGCCTGCCGAAACGGGGGACGTAAGATACCCTATCCCTGGGGAAAGGAGGCCTATCTTCCCGAGGAAAACTGCGGCACGTGCAATGTCGGAACGTTACGGGGTCGAACTGCGGCCACGGGAAGCTTTCTTCCCAATGATATGGGGCTTTACGACATGGGCGGCAATGTCAGGGAATGGTGCCGGGATGTATATGACAAAAATGCCTATGCCACCCAGTCACCGGACAATCCCCTGCACCGGAAAGAGGGTAAGGAACGGGTGGTCCGGGGAGGATCCTTTGTCGATAATACAGATTCCTTGCGGTGTTCGGCACGGCAGAGCGCCATCCCCAACATGAAAAGCGCTCATATCGGTTTTCGACTGGTGCTGAAAAGAGAAGACCGGTAGAATTGTAAAAAAAAGAAGCGTTTTTTAAGATCCGGTGAACACAGAACGGATAAAGTCGTTCATTTCATCATAAGGAATCTTCTCCACCCGTGCTGTCCCTATGGCTTCAAGGAATACGTAATGCAGGCTGCTTCCCTGTTTTTTCTTGTCCCTGGAAGCGGCTGCGATGATTTGGTCTGCCCTGTAATCCAGATCCACCGGAAGATTAAGTCCTCTTAAAAGGCTGGTTATCCGGTCCACCTCATCTGGGGAGATCAGTTTTTTTCTTTGGGAAAACATGGCGGCCGCCACCATGCCCAGTGAGATTGCCCGGCCATGGCCTGCCAGACCCATTTTCTCCTGGGTCTGTTTTGTCTGATTCAGGGTTTCAACTGCATGGCCGATGGTGTGGCCGAAGTTGAGGATTCGCCGCTTCCCTGCTTCCTTTTCATCCTCTCCAACCACCCGGGATTTGATGGCAACGGAATCTGCCACCAGCCGGAAAATGATGTCTGGGTCCAGATCCAGGGCTTTTTGTCTGTTATTCTCAAGAAAGCTGAGCATGTCTGCATCGCAGATCAGGCCATGTTTGACAATCTCGGCAAGGCCGTTGGAAATTTCTGTTTTGGGCAGGGTTTGTAGAAGATCAATATCGCAGATGACAAATTTTGGCTGGTTAAAGACACCCACCATGTTTTTAAAAGAATCCAGATTGACCCCGTTTTTTCCGCCCACGCTGGCATCCACCTGGGAGAGCAGCGAGGTGGAGACAAAGCCAAAATCCACACCCCGCAAAAAAACAGAGGCAACAAAGCCTGTAATATCACTGACGATGCCCCCCCCAATCCCTAAGATAAAACTTGTCCTATCGCAGGAGAGACGGATCAATTCCCTTAGAAGGGTTTCCACCGTGGCAAGGGTTTTGATTTTTTCCCCGGTACCGATGGTGAGTACAGGGCCGTCGGGAAAATTTTTCCCATACAGCGTTTTTATAGTCTCATCCGTGATGATGATGGGGGTTACGCCTGCAGGAAGATAGGCGCCGATATTTGAAAGGCTTTCCCCCACATGGATGGAAGAAAGCCCTTGAAGGCCATTCACCTGAAAACTTTTCATTCATCGGCTCCAAGAATTGAGCGGATGGCGGTCATTTTTTTCATGACAGCAGTGAACTGGTCGGGATAAAGAGATTGGGCTCCGTCACTCAGGGCTTCATCCGGATGGTTATGGACCTCGATCATCAGCCCGTCTGCTCCCAGGGCGGCGCAGGCATAGGCCAGGGGGATCACCTGGTCTCTAACGCCGGCGGCATGGCTGGGATCCACAATAATGGGCAGATGGCTTTCCTTTTTTACGGCGGGCACCACGGACAGGTCCAGGGTGTTCCGGCTGTGGCGGACAAAGGTTCTGACCCCCCGCTCACAAAGGATGACATTGGAATTGCCCTCTTCCATTATATATTCCGCTGCCATGAGCCATTCTTCGAGCATGGCGGACATGCCCCGTTTTAGGATCACGGGTTTTTTAGATCTTCCAGCCCGTCTGAGCAGGGAAAAGTTCTGCATGTTTCGGGTGCCGATCTGGACCACGTCCACATAGGCCTCCACAATATCAAAAGTTTCAACATCCATGACTTCGGTCACAACCGGCAGGCCAGTTTCTTCCCGAACTTTTGCTAAGAATTCAAGGCCCTTTTCTCCCAATCCCTGGAAGGAATAGGGGGATGTTCTGGGTTTGAATGCCCCACCCCTGAAAAGGGTTGCACCCGCCTTTTGTACAGACCTGGCAATGGAGAGTACCTGTTCTAAACTTTCAACAGCACAGGGGCCGGCAATCACGGGCATGGTTCCATTGCCGAAAACAGCGTCACCTATTTTGACCTGGGTGTTTTCCTGCCTGAACTCCCGGCTGACAAGCTTATAGGGTTTTGTCACCGGAATAACCTCCTTTACACCGTCAAGCCCAAGGAAATGGGCTGCATCCACGGATCCTTTATTGTGCAGGATACCAATGGAAACCCTGTCGCCTCCGGGTATGGGCCGGGCCATATATCCTCGTTTTTCAATGGTCCGGACAATTGCCTGGACTTGTTCTTCTGTCGTGCCTTTTTTTAATACAACTAACATTTCGTACCTCCAATAAGGGTTTGTATCAGCATTCAATTCAATGGGCAATAAAAAAGGCGGGAGATTAATGACAACCCTGAAATAACAAAGGCTGCCGTTTTTCCTGCAGCCTTGGGTTCTTTTGTCTTTTATGGATTCATGTCAGACAGAAAGCAGTGCCGCAGTTGTGGCTGTGCCACCATCGCCAGGAAGAATCTGCCATTTTGCGGAAAGCGCTTTGTTGCGCTTTTTTTGTTTCTGTGTACAGGAACATCATAATAAAAAAGCATTATAGAGAGAATAAAACGATTGTCAATAAAAAAAGTCAAAATTAACATTTGATTTTCATTTGTCTTCGGGATAGACTTCCTTAAAATTAAGCGGTGACGGGAGGATATGGAAATAAAAGCCATCATAGCAGATGACCATGCAATTATTCGGGAAGGGTTGAAAAGTTTGCTGGAAAAAAAAGGGATACAGGTGCTGGATATTGCCCAGAACGGCAGGGAGGCCGTGGAAAAGGCCATTGCCCTGAAGCCCGATGTCATGCTGATGGATATTTCCATGCCTGGTCTTAATGGCGTGGAAGCAACCGCCAGAATCAAGCAGGAAGTTCCCCACATAAAAATTATTGCCTTGTCCATGCATTCAAGCAAAACCAATATTGACAAAATGTTTGCAGCCGGCGCATCCGGGTATATCCTTAAAGAGTCTGCCTTCAGTGAGTTGTATGATGCAATCCAGGAAGTGCTAAGCGGTAATTTTTATCTGACGCCGTCTATCGCCAGAATGTATGTGGACAGCCAGGGAGATATCTTTTCCAGCAGTACGGAATTTCCGAAATTTAATAAAATATCCAAAAAAGAACGGGAAATTCTCCAACTGGTGGCTGAAGGGGAGACGACCCGGGACATTGCCGAAGAATTGAGTGTGAGCATTAAAACCATTGAAACCCACCGCAGAAATATTATGAAAAAACTCAATATTTTCAGCGTTGCCGGATTGACAAAATTTGCCATTAAAGAAGGAATAATATCCCTGGAATAATAAACTTTTTTTGTTAAAATAAGGGTTTCCCTGATTGCAAAGGAAATCAATTATAGGCTATAAGCAAGAATCTTAGGGATAAATCGGATTTAAGTTTTTTTGAGATTTGTAAGAGGTGGCAAATGGAATATATACAATTTAAAAATGAGTCACCAGACGCGGTTGAGGCGCTAGCCGGGGGAATTGCCCACGATTTTAACAACCTCTTGGCAGCCATAAAAGGCCATGCCTCATTGATGATGAACAGCATCAACCCCTCTGACCCGCTTTATGGGCATATTACACAAATAATTGACTGCATTGACAAAGGCTCGGAAATTGCCAACCAACTCCTGGGCTTCGCCAAGGTAGACGCCTATTATACCAGTTCCATTGATGTGAACCGTCTGGTTCGAAGGGCAATGGAAACCCTTGATCTCAAGGGAAAAAAGGTTGTGCTGGACGTGGACCTGGACACCAAGCCCCTTGTTATCAATGCAGATCCGGATAAAATCAACCAGGTGATCGCAGCCATTGTGGACAATGCGCTTCTTGCCATGCCCAAGGGTGGGAAACTTTCAGTTGCCACGGAAGCTGCCGCCATTCTGAATGGAACTGCCGAAGCTTATGGCCTGGATACGGGTTTCTTCGTCAAGATAACCATTACCGATACGGGCATGGGCATGGATGCTGAGACCCTGGAAAAAATTTTTAAACCCTTTTATTCAGCAAATCACAGGGATTATCCCGAAAAAAAAGGACTGGGTCTTACCTTTGCCAGGGAGATTGTCCAGAACCACAATGGCGTGATTGATGTCTGGAGTTCACCGGATGTGGGATCGGCTTTTTCCATCATTCTTCCCCTGGCAGCGCCCATTGAAACTTCTGACATGCCCTCGGCAGATGAAAAACTGGTGTTGGGCAATGAATTTGTTCTGCTTGTGGATGATGAGCAGCGAATCCTAACCGTTGGAAGGGAGATCTGTAAAGCATTGGGATATCGTGTGATTACTGCAGATTCCGGTAAGAATGCCCTTCAGATTTATGCCGAGAAAAAAGAGGAAATCAACCTGGTGATTCTGGATATGATCATGCCGGAGATGAATGGCCTTGAGACATTTTTGGAATTAAAAAAACAGAATCCAGATATCAAGGTGCTGCTCTCAACAGGATATTCCATTGATGAAAAAGCCCAGGAAATGCTCAAAAAAGGATGCAAAGGATATATTTTAAAGCCCTATTCCGTGATTGATTTCTCCCATAAGATACGGGAGGTCCTTGAATTATAGTTTTTTCCCAGCCAGGAAGTGCCCACAGATGGTTTGGCCTGATTCCCTCCCAACCGGCAAAAGATTCAGTTCTTGACACTGTTTCCTTGATTTTTTATAACTCCCGGATGATTCTTATAAATTTAAACAAACAATTTGCCAAAGTAGACAATGATTAATTTTGAAAGTGTGAGATCGGTTAGATTAAAAGGGGTGGGCAAAGGATTTTGGATCACTCTGGATCCCTCCTTTCCCGAAGCGGTTCTGATTTCCGAAATTGACAAGCTGATCCGGAAATTGAAGCACCTGGCCGTGAATGCCGATGTGGTACTGGATGTGGGGGATGCAAAGGGGCATGAAGACCTGATCTTGCGAATGAAGACCTATTTAAGGGAAAATTTTGACCTGGGCCTCATCTCCACGACACCCGTAAAACGATCGGTTCCCACGGAAAGAATCCGGCAGCGGGACCTGTCAAAGGGCTGGAATCACCATCGTAGTGAAGTCCTCATGCTCAGGGGCCGGGTTCGGTCCGGACAGAAAATAGATGCCAAAAAACATTTGGTAATTACCGGGGACGTGAATCCAGGGGCTGAAATCGTTGCCGGCGGAGATGTTATTGTGCTGGGAAGACTTTCCGGCAAGGTGCATGCCGGCTTTCCGGATAAAAATGATGCCATGGTCTTTGCCCTTGAATTTAATCCCAGCCATGTGAAAATTGGCAGTGTTGCGGCCTCGGGAAATGAAGAAGGGGCCTCCAGCATTCCGGAATTTGCATCTGTGGAAAATAGCACAATTGTTGTGAAAGACTATATGAAGGCAAGCCCGTTCAGGCGAATGCCCTGGCCAGAAGCCATTTAAACATAAAAATTTTGATAGAGGTGTGAATTGGAAGGAAAAATAATTGTCGTGACATCGGGAAAAGGGGGGGTGGGCAAAACAACGGCCACTTCATCCATTGGTGCTGCGCTTGCCCTTGAAGGAAATCGCGTGGCCATTGTGGATATGGACATTGGCCTGAGAAACCTCGATGTTGTCATGGGTCTGGAAAACCGGATCGTGTTTAATATTGTGGATGTGGTGTTGGAACGGTGCAAAATCGAACAGGCCACCATCCGGGACAGAAGAATCGACAATCTTTTTCTTATCCCCGCTTCCCAGAGTGACAACAAAGACGTCCTGACCACTGCCGGGGTTGAACGGGTGGCAAAGGAACTGCGTAAGCAATTTGATTATGTGATCATGGATTCTCCTGCCGGCATTGAACGCGGGTTTGAAAATTCCATTGTCAGCGCAAATGAAGCTCTGGTGGTCTGTACCCCGGATGTTTCGGCTGTCAGGGATGCGGACCGGGTCATTGGTATTTTGTATTCCCGATCTCTCACGCCCAAGCTGATTGTTAACCGGATTGAGCCTGCCCGGGTGAGACGGGGGGAGATGCTCAGCCACGAAGATGTGGTGGAAGTCCTTGCCATAGAGCTGGCAGGTCTTGTCCCCATGGATGATAAGGTGTTAATTTCCTCCAACACCGGGACCCCGCTGGTGCTCCAGAACGACTCAAAGGCGGGGCAGGCTTTCAGGCGGATTGCCCGCCGTCTCAATGGTGAAGAAAATGTACCCATTGAAGTGCCCACCGACAAAACAAATATGTGGAGCAAAATCAGCAGATCATTCGGGTTAAAATAATAAGGAGAATTTAATGCTATCAGGATTATTGAAACGCTTTACAGGGCAGAAGAAAAAAAGCAAAGATGACGCCAAAAAACGGCTTCAGTTCTCTTTAATTTATGACAAACTCGAAGTCAATGACACCACCTTGATTGATCTTCAAAACGACATTGTGGACGTGATTTCAAAATATTTTGAAATTGACAGGGAGGCCCTGGAACTAAAGGTCAAGCGGGATGATAATGTTTCTGCCCTGGTCTTTAACACCCCTATTTTGCATGTGAGAAGAAAACAGGCATAGGAGCACTGGAACTCTTTGGGGTTGCAAAAAAAGCGTCCGGTCTTGGATAAAAGACCAGACGCTTTTTTTATGGAGTGGTTCCTAAAGCTTTTGTTTTATCGCCTATTCTCCAATTTTGGACACCTTGATGGCCAGCTCCTGGAGCTGGGACGGAGCTGCCTTGGAAGGTGCGCCGGTCAAAAGACAGGTGGCTTTCTGGGTTTTGGGAAAGGCAATGACGTTTCTAATGGAATCTTCTTTGCAAAGGATCATCATCAGCCGGTCCAGGCCAAAGGCAATCCCGCCGTGGGGGGGAGCTCCCGATGCCAGGGCTTCCAGGAGGAATCCGAATTTTTCCTGGGCTTCCTCGGCATCAATGCCCAGGCAATTAAGGACCCGTTCCTGGAGAGCTGAGTCATGGATACGGATACTGCCGCCGCCGATTTCAATTCCGTTGAGCACCAGGTCATAGGCCCGGGATTTGATCTCAAGGGGGGCTGTTGAAATTTTATCAATGTCACTTTCAAGGGGGGCGGTAAAGGGATGATGAAGGGACTGGTATCGCTTTTCCGTTTCATCGTAATCAAACAAGGGAAATTCTGTCACCCAGGTAAATTCAAACACATCGTCACGGATTAATTCCAGGCGGCGTCCCAATTCATTTCTCAGCTGGCCCAGGGCCTCATTGGTAATCTTGGGCTGGTCTGCCACAAAAAAGACAATATCTCCGGGTTCAAGATCCAGGCGTTTGCTCAGGGCCTTTTGTTCATCATCGGTAAAAAATTTGGCAATGGGTGACTGCCACTGGTCTTCCTTGATCTTGATCCAGGCAAGTCCCTTGGCCCTGTATACCGAAACAAAATCGGTGAGCTCATCAATCTGTTTTCGGCTAAAGCTTGCACATCCCTTGGCATTAATGGCCTTAACAAGGCCTCCATTTTTTGTCACATCGGCAAAAACTTTAAAACCGGCATCCTTTACAATGTCCGAAACATTGCACAGTTCAAGGCCGAATCTCAGGTCCGGCCGGTCAATGCCGAACCGGTCGATGGCTTCGTCATAGGTAATTTGGGGAAAGGTCGGGGCAAGCTCGTAATTGAGAACCTGTTTAAAGATCTTTCGGATCAGGCCCTCTGCAATTTCCATGATCTCATGTTCGTTGACAAAGGACAGCTCCATGTCAATCTGGGTGAATTCCGGCTGGCGGTCCGCCCGCAGGTCCTCATCCCGGAAGCATCTGACAATCTGGTAATACCGGTCAAAACCCGCAATCATCAGCAGTTGTTTGAAAAGTTGAGGGGACTGGGGCAGGGCATAAAAGTCTCCCTGGTTGACCCGGGAGGGAACCAGATAATCCCTGGCGCCTTCGGGAGTGCTTTTGGTCAGAAAGGGGGTTTCAATATCAATAAAGCCCTTGCTGTCCAGATAGTTTCTGATGGCCATGGTGGCCTTATGCCGGTCCAGGATATTTTTTTTGAGCTGGGGTCGCCTTAGGTCCAGATACCGGTATTGGAGGCGGATGCTTTCAGAGGCTTCCACCCGGTCCTCGATCAGGAAGGCAGGGGTTTTGGCCCGGGAAAAAATCTTCAGTTCCTCCGCAAGAATTTCAATGGCACCGGTTTCCATATGGGGGTTGCGCATATCTCCCGGCCGGGCTGAAACCTTTCCCCTGATCCCAAGGACATATTCGCTTCTGATTTCCTGGGCTTTTCCATGGACGCTTTCGGAAATTACCGGGTTGAATACGATCTGGGTAATGCCGTCCTTGTCCCGCAAATCGATAAATATTACCCCGCCATGGTCCCTGCGGTGCTGCACCCATCCCATTAGCACCACTTCCCGGTCTATGTGGGTATCCCTCAGCTGGGAACAGGTATGTGTTCTTTTCATATTTCCAAGTAAATCAGTCACGTTTTTGTCCTTAATCCTAAGTATTTTTATAAAAGTGTTATTTTGTTAAAAGTGTCATTAGCGTGGGTACCAGGTTGTCAATGGCGATCATGGTCTGGTCTTTGGTATCCATATTTCTCAGTATCAACTGGTTTTCCTTCAATTCATTCTCCCCTGCGATGAGCACATGGGAAGCATTTAGTTTGTCTGCCCTTTTCATAAGGCTTTTCATACTTTTTCCCCGGGAATCCATCCCGGTTCTGAACCCGGCAAGATTCAGGTCGCAGGACCAGTGATAGGCCTTTGCCATGGCCGCATTCCCCAGGGCAACAATGAACAGGTCCAGGGGGGGGTCTTGGCCATTTTTTTTCAATTGTTCCATGACTTCCACCAGGCGGTCAAACCCGATGGCAAAGCCGATGGCAGGTGTGGCAGGTCCCCCCAGTTCTTCCACCAGGCCGTCATACCTGCCGCCGCCGGCCACGGCACCCTGGGCACCCAGGGTGGTGGTTTTGATTTCCCAGGCAGTTCGGGTATAATAGTCAAGTCCCCGGACAAGGGATTTGTCCACCATAAACGCAACCCCCTGGCGTTCCAGGGTCGTCCGGACAATTGTGAAATGATCATCACAGGCCTGGCAGAGGTGGTCAATGGTCGCAGGTGCACCCTCTAAAGCTTTCTGGCAGGAGTCCACTTTGCAGTCAAGAATCCGCAATGGATTTTTTTGAATTCGCCGGGTGCAATTCTCACACAGGACCTGTTTTCGTTTGCCGAGAAAATCCAGCAATGCCCTTTGAAAGGCGGGGCGGCATTCGGGACAACCAAGGCTGTTGATATGTGCGGTAAGCCCTGTGAGCCCCAGGCGCTTGAATAACTCATTGAGCAAAAAAATCAGTTCACTGTCAATATAAGCGGATTCGATGCCGAACACCTCAGCATCAATCTGGTAGAATTGCCGGTACCTTCCTTTCTGGGGCCTTTCCCGCCGAAACATGGGGCCGGTCATATAAAATTTTCTCACCGGATCGGTGGCATACATTTTATGCTGGATATAGGACCTGCAAATGGACGCAGTGGCTTCGGGTCTCAGGGTTACCAGATCCCCTTTTCTGTCGGAAAAGGTGTACATTTCCTTTTCGACAATGTCGGTAGTTTCTCCGATACTCCTGGCAAACAGGTCTGTTTTTTCCAGGACGGGTATCCTTATTTCCTTGAATCCAAAGGATTCAAACAGGGAAAACGCCTCTTGTTCAACCCTCTGCCACAGGGATATATGTTCCGGCAGGATATCTCTAAATCCTCTTATGGTCTGCATTGTCTTTATCTTTACTCTCTAAATTATTACCTAAAATGAATACAAACGATATATATAGATTAAAATCAGACTGTTAGTCAATATGTAATACGGAGTATGTCAGAATAGACAAAATTGCCCCGGCCAAAAGAATAAGAATTTGAGAAAATTAAGTGCATAAAAAAAAAATTTTTGTTATTCTGATCAGCATTAAGTGCATAAACCAATT
>VMSR01000292.1 GCA_013792075.1 Desulfobacula sp. | reverse complement strand
AATAACCCGCCTTATACCCGTTCCGGTCGGTGTGCCTTTCTGTCGCTGGATAGGCCAGGTGTCAGGCTCTGAAAACATACGTGCTGAAGTGGAAGAATAAAAGGATTGGGTGTCCCATGAGGGCTATGCCAGGGGTGGGTTGCAGGTGTCATGAACAACTATACCGCTATAAATTACATGCGTTGGCCCTGCAATTTACCCCAACAACTATTGACATCCCCAAAAAGACCTGTTAGTGATTAAACTATTTTTCTCATACAAACGAGAATTATTTTTTTTATAAAATTTATTTATTAATAAATGTTTATTAAATGATTCGTATTTATTTGATAAATATTTTGCATTTTGGAGCAACAAAACCTTTGACAACACTGATTTATGAAAAACCGTATTTGGTATTTGGGTGTGGCAACACCCTGTTCGGCAATGACGGATTCGGTCCGGAAGTCGCTGCTTATATAAACGAACACCACCCATTGCCGGATTCTGTCCTGGTGATGGACGCCGGTACGGGCATCCGGGATTTCATCTTTGATCTGCTTTTGGTGGAGAAAAAACCCGAGTTGGTCATTGTCATTGATGCCGTCACCATGGACGGCCGGGAACAGGGCGAGGTGTTTGAGATTGACCTGGCAGCAATGCCCAGGGAAAAACTTTCTGATTTTTCTTTGCACCAGTCCCCTTCTTCCAACCTGCTCGCCCAGCTGAAAGACAGGGGCATTGCGGTAAAAATAATTGCCATGCATACCCAGTCCATACCCAATGAAATCGCCCCCGGGCTCTGCCCCAGGGCAAAAAAAGCAATAAAGCTGGCATCTGACAAAATTTTAAGGGAACTCAAAAGCCGTACTCGCTTTTAGTATATAGGGGAATCTAAAACCATTTAACACGCAGAAGAGGTAATTATGACAGAAAAACCCATTGGTTCGGTTTTAATGGCCGGAGGCGGAATATCCGGTATCCAGGCAGCTCTGGATATGGCAGATTCCGGATTTTATGTCTATCTTGTGGAGAAAAGTTCCGGTATCGGGGGGCCATGTCCCAGCTGGACAAGACCTTTCCCACCAATGATTGTGCCATGTGAATCATCTCACCCAAACTGGTTGAGTGCGGTCGGCACTTGAACATTGAATTGATGACCCTTTCCCAGATCGAAACGGTTCAAGGAGAGGCGGGAAATTTCACCGTTAAAATCAAAAAAAATCCGCGGTTTGTGGACGAAGAAAAATGTATCGCCTGCGGCTTATGCGCCCAGAAATGCCCCAAAAAAGTGGATGACGAATACAACATGGGCTTGAACAAACGCAAGGCCGCTCATATTAAATACGGCCAGACCGTTCCCCTTAAGTACGCCATTGATGCAAAAAACTGTATTTATCAGACCCGGGGCAAATGCGGTGTCTGTGTTGATGTATGCCCCACCGGCGCCATCAACCATGACATGAAAACAGAATATATCGACATAAAGGTTGGGGCCATTATCCTTGCGCCGGGCTTCAAACCCTTTTCTCCTTCCGGCATCGATTATTACGGGTATGACGAAATCCCGGATGTGGTGACAAGCCTCGAATATGAACGGATGCTGGCAGCCTCCGGCCCTTCCATGGGCCATTTGAAAAAAGAGTCCGATGGAAAGGAACCCAACAAGGTGGCCTGGATCCAGTGCGTTGGCTCCAGAAACACCAATGGCACAAACAATGGGTATTGTTCCAGTGTCTGCTGCATGTATGCCATCAAACAGGCTGTTATGACCCAGGGTCACCTGCCCCAGGGCAAAAGCGATCAGACCATCTTCTACATGGATATCCGGACCCCGGGTAAAGAATATGAACGGTATTACGAGACCTCCAGGCAAAAAGGGGTACGATATATCAAGGCCCGCCCCCACACCCTGCTCAAAGGACCGGACGGATCCGGCGTCACCCTGACCTGGACAGATGACACAGGCAAAAACCATGAAGACTTCTTTGACATGGTGGTGCTCTCCATCGGTATTCAGGCCCCGGAGGATGCCATGGACCTGGCCCGAAAATGCCATATTGAACTGGACCCGTTCAAATTTGCAAAAACCAACAGCTTTGACCCGGTGGCCACAACCCTTGAAGGCATTTTTGTGACGGGCAGCTTCCAAAGTCCCAAAGCCATTCCCCAGTCCATTGCCAGCGCCTCCACGGCAGCTGCACGGGTCAAGGCGGTTCTGGCAGAAGCCCGGGACACCTTAACCATTGAAAAAAAGTTTGTGGAAGAATTTGATATTTCCGGCCAGGAAAAACGCATTGGTGTGTTTGTCTGCTCCTGCGGCAACAATATTTCTTCGGTGGTGGATGTGAACGCTGTTGCCCTTTTTGCAAAAAGCCTTCCCGGAGTCGCCTATGTGGACAATCAGATGTTTACCTGCTCTGCCGACACCCAGGATCTTATCGCCCAGACCATTAAGGATAAGAATCTCAATGCTGTTGTGATTGCCGCCTGTACCCCCAGAACCCATGAGCCTTTGTTCCAGGAAACCCTTCAGAACATTGGGCTCAACAAATACATGGTGGAAATGGCCAATATCCGGAACATGAATGCCTGGGTCCATCCAAATGAACCGGAAAAAGCCACGGCCAAGGCAAAACAACAGGTCAAAATGGCCATTGCCAAGGTGACGCGCAATTTCCCCCTGGCGGATATCCTGGTGAACATCACCCCCCGGGCCCTGGTGGTGGGAGGAGGCCTTGCCGGAATGAGCGCGGCCCACAATCTTGCCAACCAGGGGTATGAAACCATTTTAATTGAACGGGAAGCCGATCTTGGCGGGGTGGCCAACACCCTGTTAAAAACATGGAAAGACGAAGATATTCAGACCCATCTGGCCGCTTTGAAGGAAAAAGTTACCACTCACAAAGGAATCCGGGTGCTCACCCAGACCACCCTGACCGCTGTGGCGGGATTTGTGGGAAGCTTTACCGGAGAATTAAACGTTAACGGCAGTGCTGAAGATATTGAATTCGGAGCCTGCATCATTGCCACAGGGGGCAACGAGTCCAAACCCGCAGAATACCTGTACAATCAAGATGACCGGGTGATGACTTCCCTGGAGATCAATGCCAGGATGAAGACAGATCCGGATTGGGCCCAGAAGATCACCTCGGCGGTCTTTATCCAGTGTGTGGGGTCCCGAAACCAGTACCACCCCTATTGCTCCAGGGTCTGCTGCACCCAGTCCATCAAGAAAGCGGTCCGGCTCAAGAAGATGAACCCCCAAATGGACATCTTCATCCTCTACCGGGATATCCGGACCTATGCGGACATGGAAACCGTTTACCGCCAAGCCAGGGACCTGGGGGTAATTTTCATTAAGTACACCCGGGATGCAAAACCCGTTGTCAAACAGGAGAATTCAGACCTTCTGGTGGATCTTTTTGACCCGATTCTCCAGAGAATCGTCTCCATAAAGGCTGACCTTATTGTCCTGGCCACGGCCATTGTCCCCAATGACACCACTCCCTTTGTGAATTTGTTCAAATGCTCGGCCAATGCAGACGGGTTTCTCATGGAATCCCATCCCAAGCTCAAACCTGTTGATTCCACTGTGGACGGGGTGTTTCTGGCCGGTATCTGCCACTACCCCAAACCCATTGACGAGGCCATTTCCCAGGGACGGGCCGCAGCATCCCGGGCCAGTGTGATCCTGTCCAAGAAAACCCTGAAGCTGGATGCCATCAAGTCCTGTGTGACCCATAATTGCGACGGATGTGCCCTGTGCGTGGATATCTGCCCCTATAACGCCATTGAACTTGTTGAATACCAGGACGAACACGGAAAAAAACACCGCAGGATAAAAACCCAGGAGGCCCTGTGCAAAGGGTGCGGTATCTGTGCAGCCACCTGCCCCAAGGAAGGGGTTGTGGTCAACGGATTTACCCTGAACCAGCTCAAGGCCCAGGTGGATGCCATCCTGGAAAAAACAATATGAATTTAAGGAGAAAAGAATATGTCAGATAATTTCGAACCCACCATTATCGGGTTTCTGTGCAATTGGTGCTCCTATGCCGGCGGTGATCTGGCCGGGGTTTCCCGACTGGAATACCCCGCCAACATGAAGGCCATCAGGGTCATGTGCTCGGGCATGGTCCACCCGGATCTGATTTTGGATGCCCTGAAAAAAGGGGCGGACGGCATCATGATCATGGGCTGACACCCGGGCGAATGTCATTACCAGGATGGTAATATAAAAGCTGCGGCCAGATTCGATGTCATCCAGTTCATGCTGGAAGATGCCGGCATTAACCCTGAACGGGCCACTATCGTCTGGGTATCCGGTGCCGAAGGCCCCCGGTTTGCCCGAAAAGTAACAGAATTTACCCAAAAAATAAAAGCACTTGGACCCAATGGCTTCAAAAAAAGCCCGTCCGTCCAAAAGGAGGAGGCACTATGCCAGTGAAAATTGCCGGTGAGTGGCTCAACTCCTGTTCGGGATGTGAAATCGCCATTCTCAACCTGGGAGAAACCCTGCTGGATCTTCTGCCCCAGCTTGATTTTGTCCATATCCCGGTTCTCATGGATCACAAACACTATGGCCAGCTCGGGGACAAGACCCAGATTGACATTCCAAAGGCCACCGTGGGACTTGTTTCCGGCGGCATCCGCAATGAGGAACACCTGGAAGTGGCCCATGAAATGCGCAAAAAATGCGATATCCTTATTGCCCTTGGCACCTGTGCCACCCACGGCGGCATTCCTGCCCTGATCAATTCCTATACCAATGACCAGCTCTTTGCGCAATATTATCACACCGAAAGCACGGACCTGGACGCCCAGGTCCCCACAAACGGGGTGTCCAAACTTCTGGACCGGTGCTATGCCCTGGACGAGCAGATCAAAGTGGATATCTATCTGCCCGGCTGCCCCCCCCACCCGGACCAGATTGCCACGGTTATCCTGGCCCTTTTGGCCGGAGAGACCCCGGTCCTGCCTTTCAGAAGCGTCTGCGACACCTGCCCCACAAAGCGCAACGGCAAGGGAAAGGTAAAACAAATCAAGCGGTTTATCACCACCCCCGCCTTTGACCCGGATCAGCCCCTGGACCAGATGCAATGCCTTCTGGAGCAGGGCTATCTGTGTTCGGGCCCTGTCACCAAGGCGGGATGTGCGGGCAACAACGGGGAAGGTCCCCGGTGCATCAGCGCCCGGGTTCCCTGCCGGGGCTGCTACGGCCCGGTGAAACAGGACGGAAACCAGCTTCTGGACATGCTCAACGCCCTGGTCTCCAACGGCATTGATATCAAAAGCCTGCCGGACAGGGACAGCCTGCTCCGGTTTTCCGGCGCACACAATCGACTGGTTGCCAACAAAAAAGGAGGCATGTAAATGGGAAAAACAATCAATATCTCGCCCCTGTCAAGGATCGAAGGACATGCGAGCATTAAAATACAATTGGATGACACGGGCAATGTGGAAAAAGCCGTCACCCATTTCAACTCCATCCGGGGATTTGAAAAATATGTCCAGGGCAAGCCTGCCGAGGAAGTGACCCGGATCGTCACCCGGATCTGCGGCATCTGCCCCTGGCACCACCATCTGTCCTCCACCAAGGCCGTGGACGCCTGTTTTGGGGCGGATGTGGCTCCTGCCGGCCACATGCTCAGAGAATGCATGCAGAACATGGCCCATATCAATGACAAGATTCTCCATTTTTACTTCCTGGCAGCACCTGACTTTGTCCTGGGGCCGGATGCCGATTACCGTGTCAGAAACGTCATCGGCATTGCAAAGGCCGCACCGGAGCTTGCCCGGCAGGTTATCCAGATGCGCCAACTGGGCCAGATGATGATGGAAAAATTTGCCGGCAAGGTGATCCACCCCGTTGCAGCCGTGCCCGGCGGGTTTTCCAAACCCATGTCCGACAGCCAGCGCATAAGCCTGATGGACGACACCAAGACCCTGCTGGAATTTGCCAAATTCACCATGGCCCATGCCAAACAAAACATCTTCCCCAACTACCTGGAAGAGGTGACCACCATCGGTTCCATCACCACCGGATTTATCGGAACGGTGGACAACCAGGGGTCGCTAAACTTTTACGATGGCCAGATCCGGCTCATGAAGCCCGACGGCAGCTTTTCGGATTTCCATGATGCCGACTATCTTAATTATATCGGCGAGCATGTGGCAGACACCTCCTATGGAAAATTTCCCTATGCCAAGTCCTGGAACGAAGGCTTTTCCATGGACCTTGCACACCCCAAGGGAATCTACCGGGCCAACTGCCTGGCAAGAATCAATGTCTGCGACCAGATTTCAACGCCCCTGGCACAGGCCGAGCTGGAAGAATTCAGAAAAAGCTTTGGCCGCCCTGCCCAGCACACCCTGCTCTACCACTGGGCCCGGCTCATCGAGTTGGTCTATGCCTGTGAAAAGACGTTGGAACTTTTGTCCGATCCCGCCATCTGCGGCAGGGAAACCCGATTTGACGTAACCCCCAAAGCAGGCCGGGGCGTGGGCCATGTGGAGGCCCCCAGGGGAACTCTCATCCATGACTATACCACTGATGACAAGGGTCTTATTGTCTCGGCCAACATGATTGTGGGCACCACCCACAACCTGGCCCCCATCAGCATGAGCGTGGACCAGGCCGCCCGGATGCTGATCAAAGACGGAAAAGTGGATGAAACCATCCTCAATAAGGTGGAGATGGCCGTACGGGCCTACGACCCCTGAATTTCCTGTGCCACCCACCGCCTGGACGGCGGTAAAATCATCGACATTAAAATTGTGGATAAAAACGGCCAGGAGCTTTAGCAAAAAAAGCAGTTTTATCTTTTAAGGGTGGGGAGAAATCCCCACTCTTTTTTTTATGACACCCCCTGAAATTCAGGTTGACGACATTAGAATTCTCTGTAATGATGATGGCAATAACTGTTTTTCTGATTTACAGCATCCACAATAACTCCTTTCTTTCCGGAGCAAAGATGCCCCAGGCGATATTGGCGCTATGCAAAAAAAATAAAAATCGTCGACATTGTGTCAAAAACAAATCCCAGGCGCTCCGGGAAAGGTCTGTGTTCCCGATAGGCTGCCGACAAACCCTCTATTCTCATACCGGATGAAGGCTTTAAGATAATGGACAAAACAGCCCAGGAAAAATTCAACCAATTGCGCAGGCATGCTGAAACCCTGATGAAGGGCAAAAAAGACTTCCCGTCACGGGAAGATGCTGACAATCCTCTGAAATTGATCCATGAGCTTCAGACCACCCAGATTGAACTTGAACTCCAGGCCGAACAACTGCGTCAATCCGAACAGGAATTGATGACTTCCAAAATGCGCTATACAGCCCTATATGATTTTGCACCCATGGGCTATATCAGCCTTGATCGAAAAGGGGTGATTCTGGAAGCCAATCTTACCTTTGCAGACATGCTGGCAGTTGAAAGAGCGTCTTTAATCGGCCGGCCGGTATCAAAGCATATTGTTTTTGACGACCAGGATATCTTCCATCTCCATCTGAAAACTGTGTCCCAATTACACCCAAAACAGATTTGTGAACTGCAAATGCACACTGCCGACGGAAGCCCATTGGAGGTGCATTTTGAAACCACCATGGTTTTGAATGACGCCCAAGATCCGGCACAATATCGCACCATTATCCTGGACATCTCCCACCGCAAACGCACGGAGGCAGCCCTGCAGAAAAGTGAAATAAAATACCGTTCCATGATGGAATCCATGACGGATCCGGTATATATTTGTTCGCCGGACTTCACCATGGAATACGCAAATCCCGCCATGATCAAACGCCTTGGCCGGGATGCAACGGGCGAAACCTGCCATGGCGCGCTCCACGGTTTGGATCACAGATGCCCGTGGTGCGTGTTCGACAAGGTTGCAGCCGGCAACTCCATTGAAACGACCATCGTAAGCCCCTTTGACGGCAGAAACTATCGCGTAACCAATATGCCGATTCAAAATCAAAATGGAACTGTTTCAAAAATGTCCATCTTTCGGGATATTACCGATTATCTGGCAGCTGTTGTTGAAAAAAACAAAGTGCTTTCTCAATTACGGCAGTCCCAGAAAATGGAGTCCATCGGCAGTCTTGCCGGTGGAATCGCCCATGATTTTAACAATATCCTCCATCCCATTCTCGGATTTGCAGAAATGTCCCTTGAAGATCTGCCCAAAAATCATCCCGTAAGAGAAAATCTTGAGGACATCATTCAAGGCGCCAAAAGAGCCCGTGACCTGGTCAAACAAATCCTTTCCTTCAGCAGTCAAAGGGAAACGGAACAAAAACCCCTCCTGCTCAAACCCTTGATCCAGGAAGCGTTAAAATTGATACGGGCCTCCATTCCCGCAAACATTGAAATCCTCCAGGAACTTTATGATACTCCGGACCATGTTTGGGCCAACCCAACAGAAATTCATGAACTTGTACTCAACCTTTGTACCAATGCCTACCATGCCATGGAACAATCCGGCGGCACCCTTTGGGTTCGGTTAGATCCGGCCGTTCCCAGCCCGGACTTGACTTTGCCCCCTGGAGACTATTGCTGCCTTTGCATCAGTGATACCGGCATGGGTATCCCGCCTGAAAAAATCGAAAAAATTTTTGATCCGTATTTTACCACAAAAACACTGGGCAAAGGATCAGGACTGGGTCTATCGGTTGTCCATGGTATCGTTAAAAAATATCGGGGAGCCATAGGCGTTGAAAGCATTGTTGGCAAAGGCACTGTTTTCAAGGTGTACCTTCCCTTAACCCTATCGATGAAAAAGCCCGATAAAAAATTGTTTGTCCCATCAAACCCGGGTGGGAATGAAAAAATTTTATTGGTCGACGATGAAGCGCCCATTGTCAAAATAGGCGTTCAAATGCTTGAAAAACTCGGCTACAAGGTTACAGGGGTAGCCGGCAGCCTTGAAGCACTGGAATTGTTTACCGCCGCACCCCATGATTTTGACCTGGTCATCACCGATATGGCCATGCCCGTCATGGTTGGGACACAATTGGCCAAACGACTGATACAGACACGCGCCGATATCCCCATCATTATCTGTACAGGATTCAGCGAGAAGATAGACCCTGAAACAGCGGCTTTTCTTGGTATCAAAGACTATATTGACAAACCCATTCTAACCATTGATTTGGCTTCAAAAGTTCGGGCGGTTCTTGACCAGGCAAAAAAGGACAAAAATTCAAATTTCATGAACCACGAATGATAGACACATTGGACATCTTTTCATTACTGAAAAATATTTATAATTTTGCTTAACTTTGTGGCCAATTTTCTGGGGGGGGAATCAGTTATTCCCGATAACTAGAAAATGTTTTTGTAATTCATTATGAATGCTTATGTTTTTGAATCCCGCTCTTACCATCTGCTCCTTCACCTTTTCTGGCAGACATCTGATCAATGTAGGAGGCCCTTCAGGCATATCTTTCTTTTTCCAGTCGACAACAAAGATTTGACCATCCGGTTTCAAAAGCCTATAGGCTTCTTCAACTAAACGGGATGGGTTATCCAATTCATGATGCAGGTTAATCATAAATACCAAGCCTGCTATCCCATCCTCAAGCGGTACAGAATTCTCTTCAGTCTTTACCGGAATAATATTGGGATATTTCAAAGAAACATTTTTTTCGATGTAGTTGACCATCACCCCTGATAAGTCACAAGCATATAGGGTTGAAGGTTTAAATTTTTCGAAAAATGCAACACTGAAGAATGCGGTTCCAGCACCTATTTCGACAAATATGTCCGGTTTTTTTATATGCAGTTTTTCCCAGATATAATCAGGAGGAATATCCACCAATCTTTGTGGGTTATTCAATTTTTGTAATTTTTCAGGATTAAATTTTTTTTCATTCATGTTAAAATCCTTTTAAATGTTTTCGGGTATCTGTTGGTCAATAATTTTCAGGTTACTTACGGATAAAGGGTATAAGGAGACCTGCTACCACAAATGCCAGACGACATCACTCCCTTGTTTGGCAGCCCGTACCTTTTCCATGTGACGAAGCGATGCAAATTCTCTTTTTAGATCTTCAAAATCAACGGATTCGTCATACTTTTTCAGCAGCGACTCAGGTGTTAACGGGCCCTCCTTCTTTAAAACATCCAATATATTTGCCTGTAAAGGTGTAAATTCCTTTATTGTACCCGCATATCTTTCAAAAGTCTTGGCACTATGAACCGCCCATGGATCGCATGTCTTTACAGGTGACAATACCTTCATGTAGCAATCCTCACATAAAAATTGGCCCAGATGCTCTCTTTTTTCTTCCGGATCAAATTTTTCATTACATTTATCACAGTTCATGACACCTCCTGTAAAACAAGAAAATTCAAGTTTAAAAAAATAATAGCGTATCGAAACCTTGTCAAGTCTTGAATTCCTGCAAAACAAAGGTCCATATTTTGCAGAAAATTTTTTTTATAAAGCGAGGATGGATTCTTAAAAACGATCGTTCCCTTTTGGGTATTGAACACGCTGCAATGTGCGCCTCTCATTTCTTTAATCTTGAATTATATCACATTGTGGCATAAAATACAGGTCTTCGTACATAACTGAACAGATTTAAAAACTCAGACTATGATACAAAGCATAGGTAAAAAACCTCATACGCAAAGAAATTGGAGGTTTAAATGCAAGAGATAATTAAATGGTTGAGAAACCTTGAACATTTGGCAAGTGACGTTTATTTCAAAGCCTCTGAATATTTTAAACAGGATCAGGAATTTTCTATATTTTTAAAGCGTGCAGCCGAAGATGAAGCATGGCATTATCATGTCATGGTAAGTGCAGCTGAGCACTTTCGTGAACTTCAACCCCCAACACCTTCCATTGCACTTGGCAAAGATACCGAACAAAAAATTGAGTCCGTCTTTCATTTAATTAATAAAAAACTGGCTGACAAGACCCTTACAAAGGGCGAACTGCTTGAAGCCCTTGTTAAAACAGAATTTTCAGAATGGAATGATATCTTCCTCTATGTGGTCAATACCTTAAAAATAAATTTCATGGAATTTTCCTATGTGGCCATAAGAATTCAAAATCATAAAAGAGCCTTTGAATACTTTTACGAGAAATCCTTCGCGCATGTGGACAATATAAATGAATTGAAACAGGTGCCTGCAATATGGAATGAAAAAATCCTCATCGTTGAGGATGATGACCTCATTGCAGACCTTTTAAAAGCGATACTCAATGATGAAGGGAATATTGATATTGTTGGCAATGGTCTAAAAGGGCTTAAAAGGGTTGAAAAAAACTACTATAAGCTCATCATATCAGATGTTGATATGCCCATTATGAACGGCCTTGAATTTTATGAACACGCCAGTAAGATTTGCCCCAACATCAATGAACGGTTCTTGTTTTTTACAGGAAGGCCATCCACTGAGATAATTAATTTTTTTAAACAGAACCGTATAGCATTCCTGACAAAGCCATCAGATATTGATGTGATACAAGAAAAGGCATTAAATATCCTTCTTAAAAGTCCTAAAGAGTCAATGAAAAACAAGTCGGCCTGAACTTAATTGGAAATATTATTGGGGTCAAGGATTGTCTTTGAATTGAATATTCAGCGGCCAGAATTGTCATGGATACCAAAAATATACGCAGCCTGAATTTTGATAAAAATACTGTTTATGATTTCAGAAATAATATACTTTTGGTAATATGGATAAATATTCAAATTTCAAAATACTTGCTGCCAATGAAATTCTAAATCGAGATTATAGTATTCAGATTCAAGATATAGGGTCGAATATTACGATTATTGCCCCTCACGGAGGATTAATTGAGCCCAGAACCTCCTTAATCGCAGAATTAATTTCAGGAAATACATACAATCATTATTGTTTTGAGGGGATTAAAGAAAAAAACAACCAAGATCTTCACATCACAAGTCATCGATTTGATGAACCAAGAGCGTTAGATCTAATTTTTTCTTCTGATGTTATTATCACCATACACGCCTGCAAAGACAAAGAAGAGATTATTTATATAGGAGGGGGGTTTAAAGAACTTGCATTAGATATCCAAGATGCTCTTGAAAATTTGAATATTAAAATTTTAAAAAATGAGAAGTTTTTGGGTGCACACCCTGATAATATTTGTAATAAAGGAAAACGAAAAAAAGGAGTTCAGTTTGAAATATCAAGGGGTCTAAGAGATGATCTTAAAAAACTTAATTCCATTTCAACAGCAATCCAGAAAGTATTAAAATTGCTTGTTTGCCATAATTAACGGGATGATAATATAATTTTTTAAACTCAAGTATTAATATCTCTGTTATTTTGTAATGTTAAACAGAAAAAAAAACAATAGAATACATTTGATGGAAAATGGATGGAAAAATGAGATCTGCAACTACACACAATTGAATAGGAGACAAATATGGCTGAAAATAGACAGGGTGTTATGAATGCTTCAGGCCATGGTTGGTGTGGAAAAATTTTAAAGGTTGATCTTTCTTCTGAAATCATCACGGAACTTGACACACAACCTTATGCTGATCGGTTTTTAGGGGGACGGGGAATCGCCACCCGCCTTTACTGGGAATTATTACCTGCTGATACGGGTGCTTTTGATCCGGTAAATCATTTGATTTTTATGACAGGACCATTAACGGCGACCGGTGCACAAGGCGCATCCCGGTTTGAAATTGTGGGCAAATCACCCATGTTGATGCCCGAAGGATTTTGCTACGGCAATATGGGTGGATATTGGGGAGCAGCCCTGAAAAGAGCCGGGTATGATGGACTCATTGTGTCAGGAAAGGCCAATCGATCGGTATATTTGTTCATTTCTGACGGTAAAGCCAGGCTTGAAGATGCCACTGCTATTCATCTTGAAGGGGTTACTCAGGTTGATAAATTTTTAAAAGAAAAGCATGGCAGCAAAACACATTTCATTGCTACGGGACCCGCAGGGATGAACTTGTGCCGCAGTGCTAATTTGATGACAGATAATGAAGGTAGTGCAACCGGTGGATTTGGGGCGGTTTTTGGTTCTAAAAATTTAAAAGCCATTGCTGTGGTCGGAACACAATCCCTGTCGGCAAGTAACCCCGAGGCATTAAAGGAACTCAGCCGTTTAACAATACAGTTAAACAAACGTGATACCTCATACAATCCGTACCCACCGGATCAGATTTCCCGTAAAGGCAAGGCTTCTTGTTTCCAATGTGGCCTGGACTGTGGTATGCGGTCCACTTATCAGACAAAATCAAATAAAGAGGTGGTTAGAAAATGTCAGGCCATGTTTGTCTATTTCCCATGGGTTATGGGACGTCCCGGGGAGCCTGCTGAAACTGCACTGGATGCAACCGGGCTTTGCAACAATTTGTCCTTATGTACTATGGAAATGTCCAATATCCTTCAATGGATAAGTACCGGGTACAAGAACGGTTATTTAAGCGACGCCCAGACCGGGCTTGAAATTGATAAACTGGGGACATGGGAGTTCTTTGAAAGCCTTTGCAACATGATTGCATATCGAAAAGGATTTGGTGATATTCTGGCCGAAGGACTCCTAAGAGCAGGAGAAAATCTGGGACCTGATGCGAAGGTCCTTTTTGCCAATGAAGTTTCCGGTGTCGGTGACGGAGCCACCTATTCTGCAAGAGAATATTTGATGAACGGATTGCTGTATGCATTTGAACCCCGTCAGCCCATTGCCATGCTGCATGAAGTCAGCCGAACGATTGGCATGTGGGTGATGAACCTGCAGTATCCGGGAGCAACACCGGTTTCTTCAGATGCATACCGTAAGGCAACAGCCAAATTTTGGGGCCATGACAAGGCCTGGGACCTGAATACTTCTGACGGCAAAGCCATGGCGGCCACACGCATCATGGATCGCACATATGTTAAAGACAGCTTAGGACTGTGTGATTCCTGCTGGCCTCTAATATTTTCACACCATACAGAGGATAAGGTGGGCGATACAACCCTGGAGGTCCGTACTTTCAATGCAGTGACCGGAAACAACCTGGATGAGAGTGGACTGCTGAAATTTGGCGAACGCATTTTCAACCAGCAACGTGCCATTCTTTTGCGGGAAGGGTGGAACCCTGAAAAAGATGATATGGTTCAGGAATTCAATTTTACTGATCCGGTTCAAAGTGTTTTTATGAACCCAGATGTGCTTGTACCGGGTGAAGGTGATACCGTTTTAAACCGTAAAGGCCAAACGCTGGATCGTGAGGTATTCACAAAAATGCGGGATGAGTTCTATCAGATAAGAGGGTGGAACCCTGAAACAGGATACCCTCTTGCACAGAAACTTCAAGAACTTGGACTTTCGGACGTATTCGTTGCCGACGTAAATCTGAGGGCTGAACCGTGACACAGAATTTCGAACACTCCCAAATAAAGCAAACAAAGGGTCTGTTCATTCATTTTCATCTTTTTTGAGTTGTTCTTCTTCAAAAATTGCAATAAGTTCTTTTTTCGAATCAGTTCCACCAAAAGGTTTATGAATAATATTTTGCAGCTTTTCTTCAAATGATCGATCTTCTCGGTTCGATTGGCCTGAATCCTTGCCTGTTTTTTCTTTTTCTTTTCGATACTGAGATAGGTCAACTATTTTCATTTTAGACATATTAACACCTCATCTCAAAAGGTTGATCTTTCTGAATATTTCCCGGAAATCCAAAAAATACTACAGGGCTATAAACAAACCTTCTTTTGTTTTCTCTACTTTTTTCTCTTTCTTCAAATGAAACATATTATTTGAAATCTGTTTGCCGGTAAAACCAGTTTGTTCCTGTAAATCTTTGGCTTTAATCCCGTCTTTGTTCTTTTTGATCGTTTTTAGAATAGTAGCTTTTACTGATTTCTGAGGCTTAGACTTCTTTTTGGTTTTTTGGGGTGCTGAATATTTTGGCGACTCTGGTTTCGGTTCAATATCCGGTGCCTCTTTAACTGTATAATCGACCTTTTCAAACATCCTAATCAGATCATTAATCTGCTTTGAAAGTTTCTTAAACGGGACCTGGAAAAACTCAGTTGATTTTTCATCTAATTCTATGGTAATGGCAATTTTCATTTATCCTCCTCATATTGGTTGGTAAAAATATCAATCGATGAATTAAGATAATGCACTTAGACTAAAAAACAATACACTTATTCTCTAATTAAGAGCTGAATGCCCGGCGCCCATATGTTGCTTCTGATTTTTATCTGAAAAATGAGGACACTATGAATACATATAGCCGCTGCAAGATTCTGGTCTTGAACTCCGAAAATTGATAAGGTTCGTCATTATAATTCCATTCTTTATACTTAAATAGCAACGTTCAAAGGTTTTTATGGACCCGATTGTAACAAAAATCCATAATTGGATGGAAAACATAGTCAACAACGCCTTGATGCCAGGATCAAAGTTGCATGCATTTGCCAGTCCTATTATTGGTTTCGCCCGAGGGGACGATCCCCTGTTTCTCTTTTTAAAAGAAGATATTGGCCCTGCTTTTTATTGGACCCCTGAAGACGCCTTTAAATCTGCTTTTCCAGGCAAAAAAATTCAGCCTGAAGAACTGAGTGTGATCGCCTGGATTTTGCCCCAGACCGAACATACCCGGATAGCGCATGGAAAAGAAACCACTATGCCCTGCAAAGAATGGAGCTGTGCGCGTCATTATGGGGAAAAGGTCAATGAAAAATTAAGACGGTATGTTGTAAATCATTTTTTAAAGCAGAAGATTGAAGCCTGTGCGCCTGTTTTACTTCCGGAATGGTCCAGAGCGATATCAGACAAATATGGATTTGCATCCAGCTGGTCAGAAAGACATGCCGCTTATTCCTGCGGCCTGGGCACCTTTGGATTGTCCGATGGGTTGATTACTTCTGTCGGCAAGGCGGTTCGAGTAGGATCGGTAATCGTCAATAAACAGTTTCAACCTACCCCACGCGATTATACAAAGCATCATCAATGGTGCCTTTACCATGCAAAAGGAAAATGCGGCGTTTGTATTAAACGTTGTCCTGCAGGCGCCATTTCAGAAAAGGGGCATGACAAAACCAAGTGCAAAGAATATATCAGGCAGGTTACAGCGCTTTACGTTGAACAGGAACAGCTTGGATTCAAGGTTAATAGCTGTGGGCTTTGTCAGGCCAAAGTTCCGTGCGAAAAGATAAATCCTACTCTTCGAATAAAAGAGGAGATGAAAGATAAATCATATTGAAAACAATAATTCGACTGAAAATCAGTTCAGGCGGATGCAAGTTACCGTATAGAAAAAACAGGGGGAGTGAATATGGAGAATATGGAAGCAAACACCTTCAATCGGGAAAAGCTTACCCTAGACGTTTTGAAAGAATGGCAGAGCCTGCTTGATGAAACCGCTGAGATTCTTAGTGTTCCTGCGGGGCTGATCACCCGTGTTGATGGTAATGAAATTGAGGTCCTCCTTTCAAGTAAGACCGAGGGTAACCCTTATCCGGCAGCATGCACGTCACAGTATCCAAATTCTGGTTGGTATTGTGAGCATACGCTGAAAAGCAGAGGGCTTAATCTGATTCCAAATGCGCTCCAAGATCCGCAATGGAAAAACAATTCAGCAGCGGTCGGACTGCACATTATATCCTATTTAGGCATGCCCATTGAGCGCCCCGATGGAGGTCAGTTCGGGACAGTATGTTTCCTGGACAACAAGCAAAATGCGCATAATGATTTGCATATCAGACTGGTCCAACAGATCAAAAAGATGATCGAACTGTCCCTTCGCATTGTTTTAGCCAAAGAGGAAATAAACCGCCGGGATCGTATGCTTGATGCTTTGTGTAATATTTATCCGATCTGCAGCTATTGTAAGAAAGTTCGCGAAGCAACAGGAAATTGGGTCGCGGTAGAAAAATATGTCTGTGATATTTCCGGAGCCAAACCCTCTCACGGAGTATGCCCGCAGTGCTACGAAAGGGAGATCAACAAAATAGAGTAAGCGGATTTCCCGATTTGCTGTTAAGGCTTTCTTTATAAGAATATTTAAAATTTTATAGCCGGATAGTATTCAAGCAGTGTTAAATGCTGGGGCGGCCATATCCGCACATTCAGAAAAAACTGTGGATCATGCCCATGTTATTGCAAAAAAATATCTACCCTTTGTTCGTCTCTGCAAAAAGTTTGGTTCACCTGTGTTTATCGGCGATTTACAAGGTAAATTCCCGTTCCCACCAGTAAAAGCGCACACACAAGATAGCGGGTTATCGGCTCATTTAAAAAGATGGCCCCGGCAATTACCCCGAAAATGGGGGTTAAAAACGTGAAGGATGCCAGTCTTGATACTGCATAATTTCTGATCAGCCAAAACCAGGCAATATAGGTGATAAAAGCAACCCAGACGGTCTGATAAAAAAGGCTTCCCACAACCAGGGGTGTCAGTTTTAAAATACCCGGTTCTCCAAATGCCAGGGACGCCACGGGAAGTACCAGTGCAGAAACAGCAAGCTGGTATAGGAGTGTTTTACTGGGGGCAATGGCTGCCAGGGGGCCGGCTTTTATGATAACGGTTGTGGCACCCCAGATGACAGCCGCAATGGTCAGCATGATATCGCCGATGAGCATCTGCCGGGTCGGCAGGTTCAGGGACTCGTTAAATGCAACCATAATCCCGACAAATGCCAGACTGAGACCGGATATCTGAATCCGGTTAAGTTTTTCTCCGGGGATGAAAATAAAGGCGCCCAGGGCCACTGCAAAGGGAGATGTGTTTAAAAAGATAACGGCACGGGATGCATTGGTGAACTCAAGCCCCCAATAGATCAGAACAAATTCTGCCGAAAAAAGGAATCCGACACCGATTCCCCACCAGAGGGTCGTGTCCTTTGCCAGGACAGGAATGCGACGGAGCTTCATCCATATCAGCACAAGCACGGTTGCCCCCATGGACCGGATACCGGCCTGGAGTATCGGTGAAACACCCTGGATTGCAATCTTGATGGCCACCTGATTCATGCCCCAGCTGGCACACAGAATGATCAACAATGCGATTCCCGTAAAATCTAAAGCTGCGTTATTGGGTTTCATGATCCAGTCATGCCTGTAAAACAAACAAAAGGCAATCCCTTAAATACAGGCGGACACAAAACCCAATGCCCCTATATAAATCCCATCATTTTTTATCCTTGACAGCAGTTTAGGGCCTTTGATTTCATGCAGGACATAACCCTGGGATAGATGACGCCATCAAAGGATTTTAGGGTTTAAAATTCCAATGTGCCGAAAAATTGCGGCAGATGAAAATTGGGTTTGGGAAAATCAACCGGTGCCCAGGTCAGCCAATGGGGATGGGAAGATTTGTCGGCACATTTATAAAAATTTGCCCGCCATTCGGCCTTGGGGGAGGGCACGGTCACCTGACAATATTTTTTGAGCAAGGCCACAGGAATCTTGTATGCAACACTCCAGGTAATCGGCTCGTCGATTTCCGGGTCAACCCTTGGGGGCAAAGAATGGACGATCTTTATCCTGCGGCAGTCGTTTTCCGGTATGATGATCCTGTCCCTTCCGTCTCCGGGATGAAAATGAAAAAGCAGGGTGCCGCCGCAATTTGTCTCAAGGTTAAAATAGCCTCTGGACAGATCCGAGCCGGGTGTAAAGAAAAATTCCACACAACTGTCTTCCCAGACATTGCCATGGAAGCCCGTTGCAACAGCCCTGACATACCTGTCTGAAACCCGGAATATCAGATTCAGGGCCGTCCCATCATAGGCAATTTTCACCTCTGTCCTTGGGAAATGATCGGGTTTTTCCCCCATGTAATTTTGGATCAGCTGGGAGGAAATCTCTTTCCACGGGTGACGATTCCAATCCGGGGTTCCGGTCGGTGGGGGCATCAGGTATGCAACTTTGCAGCGCATCTTTGCGTGTTTTTTACCGGACATGGGCTTTATTCCAAAGATTTTCCGATATGGTCAGCAGCATGGACCATGTAATTAAAAAACAAAACCCTGCCAATCAGTTCCTGGACCGTCAGCAAAACCAGTATGAGCACGGACAGGTCCGACCGGGCAAAAACAAATAGTCCGGTCATTAAAACCAGAATGCCCCCCCGTATCCAGAAAAAAAACGAACGATAATGGGCAATGGCCGTGCATCTTTGTGCCCGGCCCCCGGACAGCCAGAAGATCGGGGCAAGAAAATGGGTCATGAGCTCAAATACCAGGGCTACGGCAATAAAGGGTCTTAAAACTGAAGCCAAAGACGGACAGATCATCCCCAGAAGAAAAAGGCCCAGCACCCAGGCCGTGCCTGCAAAAAAAACAAAGGGCCAGAAAGTATCGAGGGCCGGATAACCCGGATTTTTATACACCCGGGCCGAAACAGCCACAGCCGCAAGGCCGGCTATAAAGGATGACAGAAGAACCATGGGAATTTTCATTCCCTGATACCTGAGCACCATATCAAGGCCAAGAACAGCACCATAGCCGCCAAAAGCGAGGATCTCCCTGGACAGCCAGGAAACGCTTAGATTTGCAAGACTCCTGATCCCGCCTGACGGATGACCCAAATGGAACAGGGAACAGGCCAATCCCACCAAAAGGCACAAAAACGCCAGGCCCGGAACGGCCGGGCTCCAAAGCCGGGCTTCACCCGGATAAAAGAAAATAAAAAAACCCTCCATGAGGGTGAGGCCGACTGCGGCCTGGCTTAAAATCGTAAACAAAACCAGGGGTATTTCTTTGATGGGCTTCATGGCATCTCCTGCCGGACAATACAAGGGGATTGCGGCAGTGTAAATCTCACGGACGGATTGATGCCACTGGTAACGGGAAATCCGGGAGGGAACGCAAGCAGTGATGACAGATCCGCTTTGCAAAAATCCTTAAGCTCCAGGGCTTCTACGGGGCAGGACAGGACACAGGCGGGTTTCAATCCCTGATCCAGGCGCTGCCAGCACAGACTGCATTTTTCCGCTTTCCTGAGCACCGGGTTATATTGGGGAGCCCCAAACGGGCAGGAGCGGATACAATTGCCGCATCCGATGCACTTGTCCTGGTCGTGGATCACCACCCCGTCCCGGACTCTCTTGGTGTAGGCACCCACCGGACAGGCCGCCTGACAGGCCGGCGTTTCACAATGGTTGCAGGCCAGGGAATAAAATCCGCGATGGGAAAAGGGGTAGATGGATTCATCCAGGGGATACAGCTTGCGCCAAAGAACCGCCACAGGCTGGTGATACATATTCTTACAAGCCATGGCACAGGTAAAACAGCCAATGCATTTTTTTGCGTTAATATGGAATCCCAGCTGGATTCGGCTCATCTTGTTTTCCAGAAATTAAAGGGAAACCGCCTGGCGGCAGGAGAAATTTTTTCAATATCTGCAAACTGATCATGGATGGCAACCCCGGGTGATCCGGTCTTAAAAACCCCCATATCAGAACTCTGGTCATCCACAAGATTCTGAACACAATACCCCTTGTTCTTAAACCAGGCTTCATGGAGGACAAGGGTGTCCTGGGGAACCGTGGTGGTCAACCGTGACCTTACCACTATTTGCCCCTGATCGTTAAAGACTCTCACCAGGTCCTTGTCACAAATCCCTTTTTGGGCTGCCGCTTTGGGATGTATCCTCACACAGGGTTCAGGATTAAAGGCCGTCATATAATCAAGGTTCTGAAACTGTGAATGGATGGAAAACTTGGAATGGGGAGTCAATATCCTGAAGGGTGCGCTCGGTTTTCTACCGGGCACAACTTCGGGCAATGCCTTGTGTCCGTGGCTTTGGGCCAGTTTTGAATAAAATTCGTACTTTCCCGAAGGGGTTGCAAATCGACCATCCCCCCATGCCTCCCGGGGAATCACTGCTTTTACAGGACCTGATTTTAAGTCTTTCCAGGACGTGATACCGAACATCTCATATACCCTGTCATTAAACTCTCGACTGATCCATTCTTCCGATGTCAGGTGGGTGGGAAAGGTGCAGGACCCCGGAAACAATTGGTTCATTTTTTCGGACAGGTCCATGGCGATCCGGGTATTGGACCGGCACTCGCCCACAGGCGCAATGGCTTTTTCGTTGAGGGCCAGCCAATAATGCCAATAGGCGACATTGAGGGTGTCCTCCTCAAACAGGGTGGTCACCGGCAGCACAATATCCGCCTGTTCACAGGTCATGGTCATGAACTGCTCAACACAGACCACCAATTCCAGTTTTTTAAATGCCCTTTCCAGCAAGGGGCGGTTAAAATCCTGGCTGAACGGATTGCGGCAGGTATTCCACAGCATTCGGATGGGCGGGTTTTCGGCATCCAGGATCTCCTGTGCCAGTCGATTGGTATTGATGAACCTGTCTTTTCCGGGTCCTGCACCTTGGGGCGGAGACATGCTGGCAGCATAATAATTGAAAATCCGGTTGGTCTTGTGCCCGTAGCGGACGCCGCCCCCGGGTTTGCCGATATTGCCGGTCAACGCCCCCAGAGCGTCGATGGCCCGGACGTTGGCACCGCCGTTGGTGTGACGCTGCATCCCGTATCCCACCCAAATGGTGGCAGGTTTTATACTGGCAAAGTCCCGGGCCATACTGCGGATCTCCGATTCAGGGATGCCGCAAATTTCAGATACCTGGGCCAGGCAGATCTGCTGGTCAAGGTATGCCGTGAACCGTTCATACCCCAGGGTGTGATTGCTTAAAAAATCAGGATCCGTCAGCCCTTCCTCAATGATTACCCGCGCCATTCCAAGGGCAAGAATCCCGTCCGTACCCGCCTTTACCTGACAATACAGATCCGCCTTGGCAGCGGTCTGGGTAAAAAGGGGATCAATGACGATAATCCTGGCCCCACGCTCCCGGGCCTCATAAATAAATTTCATGGAATGGATGGAACACCATGCCGGATTCACTCCCCACAGAATAATATAGCGGCTTTTGACCAGATCTTCGGGATCATTGCACCACATCTCTCCCATGTCATAGGCCTGGGCATCAATGCCGGCCGGCCAACAGGGAGTCCCACGGGTGCGGGTGGTATATCCCAGGGAAGACATCATGCCGTCCGGGGAATTGTTTGTGATCCCGTGGTTGCCGGAACCGGTTGCAAGGCAGAGGCCATGGAGGGACCCGTCCTTTTCCTCTATTTCCCTGATCTTTCGGGCAATGGTTTCCAGGGCCGTGTCCCAGGAGATCCTTTCCCAATGACCCGACCCCCTTGGTACCTGGCGCAGGGGATGTGTTATCCGGTCCTTGGCGTAAACCTGCTGGACATAGGAATACCCCTTGACGCAAAGACCGCCATCCGTAAAAGAGGATTCGGGCGCCCCCTCAACAAACTGGATCCTTTGATCCTTCACATAGGTTTGCATGCTGCAGGTATCGTAGCAGTTGCGGGGACAGGCATTTCTGAAAACCTGATATTCGCCCTTTGTAACCGGCATATCAGACGGCTTTTAATGCCTGGTCCAGGTCTTCAATCAAAAGATCGCAGTCCTCTATCCCCACGGACAACCTTACCAGGCTTTCACTGACCCCGGCTTTTTTTCTGTTTTCAGGACTCAGGGCCACATGGGTGTTGGTGATGGGCTGGTTGGCCAGGCTTGTGACCCCACCCAGGCTGGTTGCAAGATGGATGGTCTTAAGGGTGTCCATAAAACCCTTGGTCTGTTCAAAATCACCCTTCACAATAAAGCTTAACATGCCCCCAAACCCCTTCATCTGGCGCCGGGCAATCGGGTAATCCGGGTGGGTTTCAAGGCCGGGATAATAGGTGTGGGAAATTTTTTTGTGGCCGGCCAGAAAGCTTGCAATCTTCATTGCGCTTTGGTTCTGCTGCCGGATGCGAAGCTCAAGGGTCCGGATTCCCCGCATGGCAAGAAAGGCTGCCATGGGATCCATGGTGCCGCCCATGATTTTCCTGCAATTCCAGATTTTCTTATAATGGGGTCCATTGCAGCAGACCATTCCCGCCGTGATGTCATGGTGACCGCCCAGGTATTTTGTCGCACTGTGAATCACCACATCCACGCCAAAATCAATGGGATGCTGGTTGATAGGGGAGGCAAAGGTGTTGTCAATCATGACCACGGCCCCTTTTTTGTGGGCAGCATCGGCCAAAGGCCTGATGTCAACCACTCTGAGCAACGGATTGGTGGGGCTTTCAAGGTAGAGGACATCCAGGCCCTTTTCTATCTCGGCCATCAATGTCTTTATATCCCAGCAATTGATCAATGTGGTTTTAACCCCGAATTTTGGTAAAATCCCATTGAACAATTCATAGGTCCCCCCATAGATTTCCTGCATGGAAACAATCCTGTTTCCTGCTGTGACATGGGCGAGAATGGCGGTGCTGATGGCGGCCATTCCCGAAGAAAAGCCGATGCCGTGGGTGAATCCTTCAAGGTCTGCCACCGCCTGCTCCACTTCCTTAACAGACGGGTTGTCCCACCTGGAATAAATATAGCCTTCACCGCTTTGAACCACATCAATCAGGTCGTCGGAAGAATCGAACTTGTATGTTGCCGTCATGTGGACCGGTAATATGGCTGGTTTTCCCTTCATCAAACTATCTCCTTATTTTACAAACCATTGTCTTTTTTTCTTTTGGACCCTTGTATTCAAAGTGTTTATGAAAGTCAAGGAAGATGATTTGTTTTATTAACTCGCTAATTTCATGGCTTTTTTAAACACTCTGCAAATTCGAATCAGATCAAACTTGCAATCATCTGCCCCATGGTTTAATTTGGTATGGCTGTTCATATGAAAACCCATGGGAATCATTTTAATATATGCGCAAATTGGCTTTTGGATACTCAACCCGGTGCAATCTTCGCTGCGAACACTGTGTGGCGGCAGATGAGGCGCCGGACAACAGGACAATGGAACTGAACAGGGCAAAACAGATCATTGTCGATATGGCCCGGGCAGGTGTCAGCGGAATTAGTTTTTCCGCAGGAGAACCCTTTCTGTATTTTAATGAAATTGCAGCCCTTGTAAAAGTGTGCAGTCAACTGGGGATATATACAAGGGTTGTTACCAATGGTTTCTGGGCAGCGACAGCCGCGTCAGCCGACACCCTTATTTCAGAGCTGAAAGAGAACGGGCTCTGTCAATTGAGATTGAGTTGTTCCCGGTGGCACCAGAAAAATGTAAACCAAAACAATCTGGTTACTGCCGCACACAGCTGCCAAAAGCACGGGTTAGATTATTTTATTTCATTTGTTACCGATTTTTCATCGGAAGATGATCTTCTTGAATCGTTTTTACGCAGCCAGGGGGTTTTATTTTTCCCTGAACCGGTCATCTATTCAGGTCGTGCCAATGCGTTTACACGCAGAAATATCTGCACCGATTATCAGGCAAACTGCTGTGACATGAACCCCTATCTTACGCCGGATCTCGACATGTTCGCCTGTTGCGATGCAGGCAGCCATTTTTCGGAAACCAACTTTTTTTACCTGGGAAACCTGAACACCACTTCCCTGGAACACCTTTTTATAAAAACAGAAACAAACCGGCTGTACACCCTCATCAGAACCATGGGGATCACGCCCATCGCATCCTTTGCCGGCTATAAGGCCCGGCAGATCATAACCCATGGCAAATGTGAACTCTGCCAAAAGCTGTTCAACTCTCCTGAAACCTTAAAAAACCTGGAAAAAAATCTGGTCCGCCTGGAGGCATGGAAACGATAAAGCACCGCAGAAACCGGGTAGATAATTATGTGACACCCATAAAATCCATTCGATCTTTCTTGCCTTTTTCAGTCGGATATTCTATATTTACACAGGTGTTCAACATGTCAAAGGGGAAAAATTCATGAAAAAGTTTCTGTTCATTACGATATTGATTTTAGGCTGTGCTGGTTCTGTTCTGGGTTCAAATCAGGAAAAGACCATTGAATCCCTTGAACCGATTGATCTTTCCTTCGGAGTTCAGGAAAAAATTTTCAGGGAAAGCATCCCCGTCATTGCAAACCAGTTTATAAGCATTCCCTATGAACTGGGAGGAAATCCCCAGCAATCCGAGACATCTGACAATTCCTATCTTTTCTTTTCCATCTACACTTTGGCAGCCCAAAATGCCGGGTTGTCCTATAAAGGCTATCTTCCCATGCTTCACCTGATGTCCAACACCAGGCAAGTGGACAAAAATGATTTGCAAAACGGTGACCTCATCGTCCTTAACAACAATCTTGCCGCCATGATATACTGGATTGATGAATCCGGAAAAATGTATTTTATCTATGCATCGGAAAAACGGCAGCAGGTTATTACCTTTACAAGCGACAATCCAGTGTTCTACGTGTATTGGCTGGAAAATTTAAAGGGGTTTTACAGGATATCAGACGCCATGCTGACACCAGAACCCTAAGGCCCGGCGGCAAAAGATCATTGTGACACCTGCCCCTTTTCTTTTGGGGCAACCGGACGGGCTTCATGGTTGGTGATCACGATACCTGAAAGGATAAGCACCAGACAAAAAAAATGAATCTTCCCAATGGCTTCATTGAGAAATAGGTAGGCCAGAAATCCGCTGAACAACGGCAGGGAATAATAGACCATACCGGCCTTGGCAGGACCCAGGGTGACAATAGCCTGGGTCCAGAGTACAAAAGCGCACAGGGAGGCAAAAATTCCCACATAGAGAATGGCAGGGATCGTGGTGTGGTTCAAAAGATTACCCTGGACCCAGCTTTGTTCCCAGACAAAAAACGGTAATAAAAAGACAAGGCCCATGGCAAAACAGGTAAATTGAAGCGTATTCACACAGATTCCACCGGGTTTGTGCTTTAACAACAGGCTGTAAACAGCAAAAAGAACAGAGGCTGCCAGCATCCACAGATCGCCGATCACAAAAGAAATATTCACCAGAGCGGACACGTTCCCTTTGGTGATGAGAAAGACAACACCTGTGAGCACAAGAAAAATGCCCATCCCCTTTTTAATGGAAACAGATTCCTTGAACAATACCCTTGAAAAAATCAGAATAAAAATGGGAAAAGTAATGGCGATAAGGGACATGTTCATGGCGGTTGTGGTATGGCCGGCAACGTAAATAAAGGTATTAAAGCAGGTGATGCCAATAAAAGAGGTGATGGCCAGATAAACCAGATGCTGTCGGATGATCGGCAACTCTTTTACCACCCCCTTGACGGCAAAGGGGGCAAAGACCGCGACGGCTGTCACCCACCTGAAAAAGGCCAGGCTGACAGGGGGAATCTGGTCGTTTAATCCCCTTGCCACAATAAAATTTCCCGACCAGATCGCAGTGGCGCCCAGGGCGAACAAATATCCGGCTGCAATGGAATGAAGATGAATTTTTGGGGCCATGATTTTCCTTTCTTAATATAAGGTTTCATCCTTTATGCAGATTTTTTGCACAAATGAGAATGGCTATTTCCCCATAACCCGGTCGATCACATCTTCAAGCATGCTGATTTTTATTGGTTTGGAGATGTAATCATCCATACCGGATGCCAGGAATCTCTCCCGGTCACCTTTCATGGCGTTAGCAGTGACAGCGATTATTGGAATTCTTTTAATTTTGGATTTTCTTTCCCTTTCCCGAATGGCTCTTGCGGCATCCAGGCCGTCCATCACCGGCATTTGGCCGTCCATGAGGATCATGTCAAATTCAGTCTTTTGGCATGCATCAAGTGCCTCCTTACCATTGTTGACAATTGTGACCCCATGCCCCATCTTTTTTAACATATTCGCGGCAACTTTCTGGTTTATCACATTGTCCTCTGCCAATAGTATGCTCAACTGCCCATGGTGTTTTTTCTTCTTCCGCCTGCGATCTTCCACCGTATAACTGGTAATTATCTGCTTTGCAGAATCCTCTGAACAAGAAGCGGTCTGCCCGAGGACCAACCGGAGACAATCAAAAAGAATCGCTTTTTTGACCGGTTTGGTGACAAAGGCTGCAAAACCCACAGCTTCCATCCGCTTTGCATCACCCCGTTGTCCCATGGAGGTCGCCATTACAAGGAGGGTTTCTTTAAGTGCCGAATCCTCTTTGATCTTTCGCCCCAGGGTTTCTCCCGTCATTTCAGGCATCTGCATATCCACTATTGCCACTATAAACGGGTCTTCCCGTTTCACAGCATCCCTGATTTTTGCCAGGGCCTGATCTCCGCTTTCCGCCTCTTCAAAACGGCACCCCCAGGATTTTAGATACTCCTTGAAAACCAATCGGTTGATGGCGAGATCATCCACCACAAGAATTTTTTTCCCTTTGATATCTTCGGGAATGACAATATCTTTTGCGCCGGGTCCGGACTGTTTTTCCATAACAACCGTGAACCAGAAGGTCGACCCCTCACCTTCCCGGCTTTCAACGCCTATCTTGCCTCCCATCAGGCCTGAAAGCTGTTTTGAAATCGTAAGTCCAAGGCCTGTACCGCCGTACTTTCGGGTCATGGAGGCATCGGCCTGGGTAAAGGATTCAAACAAAAGGTCCATCTGGCCCGCGGGAATGCCGATTCCCGTATCCTTCACTTTAAAAATAAGGGTAACCGATGTATCGGTCTCCTGTTGAAGATCCACATCAATGGATACCTCCCCTTTTTCCACAAACTTAATGGCATTTCCCGTAAGGTTGGTAAGGATCTGACGCAGCCGGCCGGGATCGCCTTTCAGGAAACACGGCACCCGGTCATGAATCAGACATGCGAATTCCACACCTTTTTCATTGGCCTTCAGGGCCATCACGTCACTTAAACTTTCAAGGGTCGGTCTCAGGTCAAAATCAATATTCTCCATGTCGAGCTTTCCCGCCTCGATCTTGGAAAAGTCAAGGATGTCATTGAGCAGCAGGAGAAGGGCATCGGCACTTGTCTGTACGGACAAAGCAAAATCGTGTTGTTCATCCGTAAGGTCTGTGTCCATGAGCATATCAATCATACCGGTTATCCCATTCATGGGCGTTCGGATCTCGTGGCTCATATTGGCCAAAAATTCAGATTTGGTTTTAACCGCAACCTCTGCAGCCTCTTTTGCGATGCTCAACTTTTCAATCATAGCTTTTTCTACAGAAAGATCTCTCCAGGCGCAATGGAGTACCGGCCTGCCTTCAGAAATTATCCGTGTCAAAGACACATCAACAGGGAATTCTTCTCCTGTGATTTTTTTATGGACCCACTCAAAATTATTAAACCCTCTTTCAAAGGCAATGGCGATCATTTCATTTGCTTTTTCAAAAGAGGTTCTGCCGTCCGGCTGCATCTCGGGTGATAACATGGACGGATGGGTGTTCAACACTTTTATCTTGTCACCGGCATTCAGCATGGTGACCAATGCCCGATTGCAATCGATAAACCGGTTGCCGTCAATGATGGATATGGCATTGAAGTCGTTGTTGTAGACATTGTTGAAGTTATCACTTGCTTCCTGAACCTTTTCCTGCATTTTTTTTTGCACAGTGGTATCTGTAAAATTTACGACAATATTTTTTATCTCTTCATTGACGGTTTTAATGATGGCCGCACTTATAATAACATTTATACGACTGCCGCCTTTGTCAAATCTTTCTGTCTCAAATTGTACGGGCTTACCTGAACTTAAAAGCGCCTTGAGGTTCTCATTTGTTATCTGTATCTGATCATCGGGCACAAAGGGAATTTGTTTTCCCTTTAATTCACCCAGGGACCATCCAAAAACATCGGAAAAGGCCGGGTTCAGATATTCCGGTTCCCCCTTGTTGTTATAGACCACCAGGGGACCCGGGATTGCGAATAATATAGCTTTCAAACGCTCTTTTCCGGCCTGGAGGGAAGCTGCAATCTGTCTGTGCTCGAATTCCGATTGCGCTAAGGCCTGAATCCTTTTCTCCAATTCTTCACGGGTCGGCTTTTTATCCATATGAAATCTCTTTTATTCCCCCATCAAATTGAGCTTTTCCATACACTCTTTTGCACACTGATGTATAAGTCTTCGACTTTTTTTCTGGCCCATGGCGTCTTTCTCAGAAACGTAAGGCTGGATTTCACCGATGGGTCAGTGGTAAAACACCGGATTTTGACACGGTCTCCCAGGGTCTCCCAGCCAAAATGGGCAACCAGGGTGTCTATGATCTGGGCCAGACTCACTCCGTGGAGCGGATTATTGGCTTGGTGTTCACCTGCGGTCATGCCTTTGCAGACCCCATGTTTTTAAGAACTTCTTTGACCTGGTTGCCGTCGGCAAGTTTTCCAAAATGCTTCATCACGGTTCCCATTGCCTGGATGGGCGTCTTAAACTGGGCAAGGTCGACATTGTCTTGGACCCATTGTTCAATCTCCCGGGAAGTTGCCATTTGCGGAAGATAACAATTGAGCAGTTCCAGATAGTCTGAAGATGGCTGCTTTTTGAACTCAAGTACGGTCTTTTCCGATTTGATGAATGTTCGGATGATATTCATCAGGTCCTCATCTGTGATTTCTTCGGGTTTCTTGACCCGGGTGGTCTTTTTTCCGCTCTCAAGGGTCATGGCTACGGTAAGGCTGGGAAAAGATCCCATGATGAGCCGCATGGTATCCCGAACAAGGATGTCCTTTTGCAGCATGGCGCCCTTCATGTCCTGGCGGATTTTGTCATAGAGACTTATCCCCATGGACGGGTCCCATCCGTATTTGTTGCTGGTCTCTGGCATTGGCAATATCTCTCCTTTTATGATCATTTTAATCACAACATTTTTATCTTGTTATTATACCACATTGAAAAGATCAGCGCCACAGAGTTGAGAATTGAATGACTTGGTTTTTGCACCATGTCAAAATCGATTGGATAAGATAGGTCTCATGCAAATCTTGACAATACCTCCATAATCAATGGATTCAACGGAAAGCTCTTTTTCAGAGGCCTGGTGCACATTCGTTTGGATGGTTTGAGCAAAACCCGGCAATAAAAATACCCCGAGAACCAGGAAAAGGATGAAAATAGCTAAATAAATGGTGAAGAGCCTTTTTTTACTGACTTGAATCGGATTGACTTGACAAAAAGTATATTCTATATCTTATAGATAATAGCCCTGCGTTGCGAGAAATTAAAGTTCAGCAGTTGACTTATCAATGCTGTTTGTATCTGTAGCCTTGTGATCTGCCAAATACATCCATCCTTACCAAGAGGTTTGCTATGCCCAAAAAAAATCATACCGCCACTATTCTGAATCCTGACGGCAGCCCTGTGAATGGTGTCGGCAAGGTACGAGGCCAGGGGGAGTTGCTTAAAGCTTCAACTTTGCAGGCGGCGATTTTCAATAGCGGCAATTTTTCGGCCATTGCCACGGACGCCAAGGGTGTCATTCAGCTCTTCAACGTTGGCGCGGAACGGATGTTGGGCTACTCGGCCGCAGAAGTGATGAACAAGAGTACGCCGGCCGACATCTCCGATCCCAAGGAGCTGATTGCCCGAGCCAGGGAGTTGAGCGAAAAACTCGAAACGCCGATTCAGCCGGGCTTTGAGGCCTTGGTGTTCAAGGCATCCCGCGGCATTGAGGACATCTACGAGCTGACCTATATCCGCAAGGATGGCAGCCGCTTTCCGGCAGAGGTGTCGGTCACGTCCCTGCACGACGCACAAAGGGCCATTATCGGCTACCTGCTGCTTGGCACTGACAACACTGCTCGCAAGCAGATTGAGGCCGAGCAGAGGCAGCTCGCACAGCGCCTGCGCGACCAGCAGTTCTACACCCGCTCCCTGATCGAATCCAACATCGACGCCCTGATGACCACTGACCCAGCCGGAATCATCAGCGATGTCAACAAACAGATGGAGGCCCTCACCGGTTGCACGCGTGACGAGTTGATCGGTGCGCCGTTCAAGAATTACTTCACCGACCCTGAGCGGGCCGAGGCGGGCATCAAATTGGTACTCAGAAAAAAAAAGGTCTCCAATTACGAACTCACGGCGCGCGACAGGGAAGGTAAGGAAACTGTGGTATCCTACAATGCGAGCACCTTCTATGATCGGGACCGGAGGCTGCAGGGTGTGTTCGCTGCAGCGAGGGACATCACGGAGCGGAAGCAAGCAGAGAAGCAAATTCTCAAGCTGGCTTTGCATGACTCATTGACACAGTTGCCAAATCGTCATCTGTTAAACGAACGATTGGGCCAAACCATGGCCCTTTGCAGGCGGAGTGGTCGTTACAGCACATTGATGTTCCTGGATATTGATAACTTCAAAACCTTAAATGATAGCCACGGGCATCACGTGGGCGATTTATTGTTGATCGAGGTGGCGCGCCGCATTAGCAGTTGTGTGCGGGAGGCAGACACTGTGGCGCGTTTCGGCGGAGATGAGTTTGTGGTGTTACTGAATGAACTGGATAAAGATAAAACCGAAGCCAAAAAACAGGCCGGGATCATCGCACAAAAAATCCACTTAGCCCTGAGTAGCCCCTATGTGCTGAAAGTGATCCAAGAGGAAACAGAGGAAACAACAATTGAACATTATTGTACTGCCAGTATTGGTGTTGTCGTCTTTCCTTACCACGAAGGAAGTCAAGAGGACATCATGAAGTGGGCTGATACGGCGATGTATCAAGCCAAAGAATCCGGCCGCAATTTGATTCGGTTTTACGACCCTAAAGCGTAAGGGGCTTGGAAAATAAGACTATTCCGTTTACCTAAGCGACAAAAGTTTAATGGCTTTTGTCAAGGAAACCAGCAAATATTGAGGATGCAAGCCCCCTGAACAAATTTTTGTTCAGGGGGGTTTTCTATTTTTCTATTCATTAGCTGGAGGTTGTTCTTTAATTTGATCCTGTGGATTCAGCTGCTTCTTTCTTTGGGGTTTATCCTGATGCTGTTTTTGGGGTTGCTCCTGTCGCTTCAGGCGTTGTCTTTCCGGCTGTTCAGCCTGGGGTCGATTTTCAGTTTGATCCTGCGGTTTGACGCGTTGGTTCTCTTGAGGTTTCCCCTTGGACCTCTCAAAAACCGGTCTTCTCTCGGGATTTGCCTTGATTGGAGACACAGGCATTTTCAGTCTCACAGGCTTTTTGATATCAGTGGGTTTCCAAGACTTTCCTTCTTTGACCGGTGCCCTCTCGACTTTCCTACGTTCGACCTGAAGCTTTTTCAATTTTTGATCCTGAGATTGGAACTCCTTTTTCTGATCTGGTTTCAACCGTTTAAACTGCACAGGCTGATCCTTTTGTTTCACAACATCGGTGAGACGCCTGCCGATCATATGATTTTTCAAGCCACGGGACTGATCGAAATTATGCTCCGGCTGCAGCCTGTAATTTTGTTGCGGCCGTGCTTCTTTATGGTCGCGGCGATACTGAAATTGCTGGTGATAGTTTTTCTCCCAATTTCCATCGTGACGCAGTTGGTACGAGCGGTAGCTCCTGTAATAGGGATCATATCCATACCTCGTGGCGTGCTTAGAATACCAAGGGTAGAACCCACGTTTTTCGTATCGATGGTCATGGTAGTCACCAAAATAGTAGTGGTGGGAACCCCTCCGGATGAAGAGAGACAGGAAAATGGCATCGATATTCAGAACAATGCTCGGAGTATAATAGTAGCCATGGTTTCTGTAGGTTGGTTGCTTATAATAGAGCGGCGCAAACATTACACCACGATGGGGAAGCTGATAGTCCCAGTAACCCATTATAAAAATGTAGCCTCTTGGCGACCACACATAGTGAGCGGGGACCCAGACCATGTCGGGGCTTTGCTCGACCCAATACCCCGCTCGCCAGGCATAGCGATCGTGATGCCAGACCCAATTACCATCCACCCATCCATGATTTGGTGTCATTGCCGGTGAACTCGGACCCGCTTCAAGCGGTTTTGGAGGCGGTGGCAGGTATATTGTTTCCTTCTGATTTGTGTCAGTCCAAAAGCCTGAGATATATTGGTTGCCGCCTTCAACTGACATCCAGTAACCGGGAATCCATTGGCGGCCAGGTGGTACATCCCGCCACACACCACTCACCCAAATGAAATCATCCTGGTCTTCGTCCCAACTCCAGTATCCCGGAATCCATTCAATCTGATCTCCTTCAGGGCGAAAATCGGGGGGGATTTCATTTATCGGGTCCGGTACGCTGCGAGAGGTAACTGCCTCTTGCTGTGTCTCATCCACACTCACCTCCGCAAAAGCCTCGTGGATCGGTCCGCGCATCAGCACTTCCACCCCTTCATCGTTTCCATTGGACCCGTTTGCAGCTGAGGTCAGCCCGGATTGTAGAAACAATGAAACTCCTATCAATAGAAAAATAATAAGACCTTTTCGAAAAAATAGACTGCTTAGCATAGTATCTCCTTGATTTGGCGATTCTGCTGATCACCAACTGGTGTTGCAGTATATCCGTCACCGAATGTCAATAACCGAATCGCACGCCGTTTTCTTTTGATTATCAATATATGTGCCAGCTGGCAAAGGTTCGGTTCGTTTCACTAAACCAATTGATATTGATATCGTTTTTGCTTATGGGGGTGAAGTTGAGAGCAAAAAAACCCGGCAATATTTGACCATATATGACCAGAGGTCAAATATTACCAGGTTTTTCTCATCCTTATTTCAGTGCGTTAAGATCTTTGAAAAATTCCAGGAATTTTGATAATAATCGGCTATAAAGTTTGAATGATAATTTTACCCACAACCCGGCCGGTCAATGGGGGGCTGGATAACCTTGGAATTCCAATTTCAAAGACCAGGTCAGGCCGCCCAAGCATTGGTCAAGTTCTCTCTCAATACGGATGGAAAGAATAATATCAAAGTCGTTATCGAGAAAATCCATTAGGACTTCCCACTTTTTGACACGGAATCCCCTGTCTTTGTTCCAGTAATGGCTAAGTCTTCGAACCCTCTGCTGGGAACTGGAACAACATCAAGCACTTAACCTATAAGCAACCGGTTTTTTAAAAAATCGTTTCAAAAAACCTGTTATTCTATCTTTTAGCGAAAAAGTTATTTTTCTGGAAAGTCTATCTCACACTGGTCACTTAAATGAAGCCGTAAAACATAAATTGCCAGGACTATGACAGGTACGGCCAGTACAAACCCGATAACAGGAAGCAGGGTGATCCCGATAACAATAAGACCGGCGGCTGCAGCCAGCAGTAATGAACCCAGTAATAATTTAGATATTTTTTGAGGGACACATTTTGTTGCTCTCATGACGATCTCCTTTATTTTATACTGTTTAAAGATCTGACAGCGTTTAATTATGCGCATAAAAAAATCTTGCTTTATACATTAAAAATAAGGACTCGATTTAAAAAAGCAATTTATTTCCCCAATATCAAAGAAAATAATTATTAAGTTGACTGGATGGAAGTTATGAAACTTGCCGTTGCTCGAATTATCGTTCCCAATAGTTTTGGTAGCCTTAACTATCTCAACCGTTGGTTGTTTTTATGACGCTATCATTTACGCAGGGCCTGAAGAAGATCGTGGGATGGGGTACCATCTTCGGCCAGTCCGGCCTGGATCTGAAACTGTCTGATCGCAGCTTTGGTTCCATCCCCCAGATTCCCATCAATTTCTCCAGCATAAAAACCTTTTTCCTGCAATTTTGTCTGCAGTTCAATCTTGTCCTCGATATCGAGCGAACCGGGAGGTTTCGGCCAGGAGCCAACCAAACCGCCCGCTCCTGCCAGCCGGTCGGCAAGAAGCCCCACGGCAAGGGCATAGAAATCAGAATTGTTATAGCGTTTCAGGACGAAAAAATTCTTCATCATTAGAAAGGCCGGCCCTCGTGGTCCGGCAAGAAGTTTCAGCACCGCCTTCTGATCGGCAGAACCATAATCCTTCCCGTCCGGCCGCTTAAAACCGAGTTTTTGCCACGCAGCCAAGGTTTTCGTCTGCTCGTTAAACTGTTCGCCGGATGCCGGCAGAACTACTTCGTAGCCCCAGGTATTGCCGGTTCTCCACCCGTTTTTATGCAGCAGGTTGGCGGCGGTGGCTAAAGCATCGGGGATGGAGGTCCAGATATCCCGACGGCCATTCCCGTCCATATCAACGCCATAGGCCAGATAGCTGGTGGGAATAAACTGGGTGTGGCCCATAGCACCGGCCCAGGAACCGGTCAGCTGCTCTTTTTGGACATCCCCGGCCTGCAGGATCTTAAGTGCGGCAACCAGCTGAGTCCTGGCAAATTTTTGTCTTTTAGGGTCACCATAGGCAAGGGTAGCAAGGGCCCGGGGAACATAAAACAGGCGGTCCGGCTTGTCGAAGATGGCGCCGAAGTCTGATTCCATAGACCAGATGGCCAGCAGAACCGATTTTTCGACACCAAATTTTTTTTCCACCTCAGCAAGCGTCTGGTCGTAATATCTATCCATTTTTTCGCCCTTGGCAACGGACAGTGGATTCACCCGGATATCCAGATAATCCCAGATCTCGGTGGTAAACTCGGGTTGATAATTCGCTTTGGCAAGGACTTCCGAGTAAGGTTCCACCACCCCGGCAAAAGCAGTTTCCCAGATCGCCCGGCTGATCCCCTGTTCATGCGCTTTGGGGTAGAACGCGGCAAGCCATTGTGCAAAAGCTTTATTTTCGGCAGCCCGGGCCGTAAAACATAGCAATCCACTCAAAATTACCAACGGGAAAAACAATAGCGCCGGTTTCAACCAAAATTTCATTCAATTAACCTCTCAATTACTCTTTTATTACCTTTGTGCATATATAACTTCGATCATTGATTAAAATATGCAAATTATCAGTATCGTCTCAAATCCAGGTTGTAAAGCAGAATTATTATTAATGCAGGATTCCCAAGAGAACTGTTTTTCATTGCACATATGAATGGGGAAAACGACCAATAATCCGGCGCATGGCACCCAAAGCCAATTGCATGATCTTTTCCAGGGAAGCCATGAAGGATACATTGATCCTCTCTTCATGACACGCTCTGAATAGTTGCCCAAATAATCGCTGGTCCATCCGCTGCCGCTGTAACCCTAATAGAATCAACATTCGCCACCGTAAGATTGAGAACTGCAAAGGTTAGGAATTGCTTTTCATCTAAGACGGTTTTGTCTATGGCTTTTAAACTCTGTGAATCCGCTCAGAAAAGGTGGATTCGATTGCACCATTGGCAAAAGTCTGAAAGGGAATCTTATTGTGTCTTAAGCTGTGGCCTTACTTCTTTGAGTCCCACTTGAAGAATAAACGCTATTAGCAGGAACTATCACTCAGTCTTTGATATAAATGATAAAATTTTCATTACTTTTCCAATCGATAATGATGTCGTTCTTGGTAACTCCATTTTTAAAAGACACACCCAGACATGAGAGATACCCACCCCCAGGAGGTGTTCCCAATTCATAGGCCGAGTAATACTGGGTGCTAAAACCTCCACCGGCGCTACTGTTATCTTGAAAAAGCAGGCTTCCCAATGCAAGGCAAACAAGTGTGTAAAGAATAAAGGCAGCTCGTTTCATAATTGTTTCTCCTTTTAGCAGGCTATGAATCTGTCAGGATAAGAATTTTTTTGCCCCAAATGTAACGCGGCACGTAATCTAAGGAATTTGAGCAAATAAACTCAGATTTTTGAAAAATATTATTTTTTTATGCTCTCCGATGTAGGAAATACAGACATCATTTATCTAACGCTTCAACAATGTTTTTCAGTGTTTCTTCATCAAGTCTTTTAGAAACACAAGCAGCTGCTTTTTCTGCCTGGGGGAAGTCGAGTTCTTTTTTTTCTGCATATTCAATAAGCTTTTTTTCTAATCCTTTACGCTTCAAAACAATTGCAACGGCTCCAAGCTTTAGCCATTCTTTTAATTCAGGTAATAGAATTAAAAATCCTTGATAGACTAAAATTGTAATAAGACTTTCCCATCCAATAAATTTTTCATTTGTTTGTTCAGATTGATCATCATTTTCTTCCAGACATGAAATAATAAATTCATCCAAGTATGTTTTGTTTTTCATTCTATTTATCCCTTTTTTGCTTCTTGAATTGTTATTTCAAGGTTTTGATTTACGGTCTTTGTGTTAGGATGATTCTCCCCATAGACTGTTGTAAAAATCCGCAAAGCCTTTTCAAAATATTCAATGGCCTTGGTGGTCTCCCCAAGGGTTTTATAGGCGCTTCCGAGATTGTTGTAACGAATCGCAACTTTAGGATGCTGATCCCCAAAGACGTTAAGGTCTATCCGCAAAGCCTTTTCATAATATTCAATGGCCTTGGTGGTCTCCCCAAGGGTTTTATAGGCCATTCCGAGATTGTTTAACAAGGTAGCAACATTTTCGTCTTCTTCACTTATCGCTTCATCAATTACTTTATCTGTTATCTTTTCAGCAACGCTTAATTGCATTTTTAAGCTATCACGATAAAGAACTAGTTGGTCAAGGTGTGAGCCTAAACGAATGCTGTATTTACATGCTGTTCTAATATTATTTGAAACAAGGGCATGAAAGATGGCTTCTTCAAGATTGTTTAAATCAGGCTCTTTGTCAGTTGCTATTTGTTGTTCATAAAAGGTAAGGGCTTCCTGATGCATTTCATGTTGACTGTCTTCATCTACTTTTGCCCATTGCTGTTCCCTGATGACTGGCATTACCCAGTAAATGGCCTCATGGCCGCTTGCCTTTTCTTTTTCAAACAGTGTCAGATCTACGCCTTTTTCAAGGAGTGCATCATCTCCAAAGGTATTAAAAGCAGATGCTTTTACAGGTTTTCTGTAAACGGATGCTTTTTGAATAAATAGTTCAAATTCCGTGCCTTCTGTCCTTGCAAGTATGTCGGTGATGTATTCTTTGATAAAATCTTCATTTTGATTGTCACAGGCCTTTTTCAATGCATCAATATCGTACTTGTCTTCTTCTTTTGCTATGAGTTCAATCCATTCTAAAAGGCGCGGATTGCCATGACCAAGCTCTAAATACATTTCCTTATGGTCACTGTTTAATATACTGAGAAGCTCTGCATTCTTTTTTTTAAGATCAGCATCCCTGAAGGCCATCAATGTGATTTCACCAAGCTTGTTATATAAATCTTCACCATCATGTTCTAAAATAAAGGGATAGCGACTTGTAATGATAAGGCTTGTTTTGCCTTCACTCCATTCAAGGGCTTCAAGCAGAGGGCTTAGCACCGGGATTATACCAGGTCCCATTTCATATCGACCCTGTTTGGGCACAAGGTTCTGTTCAAAATCATCAAAATAGAACATAATGGGTAATTCTGGAAAAACATGACTGAATAAGTCTTTGATTTTATCTTTAAATTCAAGCTCAGCTTTCAATATCCGGAGGCCATCTAAAATTCTCTTACGATCAAACAGCTTTTTTAGTTTCAATAGAAGATCAGCGGCTTTTAATTCACCGTGAATGACAATCAGTTCTTTATCTTTGAACCGTTCAATGAGTTTGCCTGCAAGACAACTTTTTCCTATTCCAGCCGGGCCACGAATAATCAAACCTGATTTTGCATTGCCATCTTCATCCTCAAAACCTCTCAGGATTCTAACACCTTTTTGAATCTCACGCCTCCGTCCTACAAAACCGTCTGCTAAAACCTTCACCTGACTGTCTTCAAGGACTTTATACTTAAGTTTTCTTGTGTGACGTCTCCGGATCGGTTGCCCACGGGCAATCAGGGCATTTAGTGGGGAATTGTCAGAAAACAGTCTTAGCAAAGGCCATGGATGATAAAAATCCGCCATGGCCTGGCGTGACAAAGACACTGATTCGGCAATGCTTTTGCCCATACCAAAATATTTATAAAGCTCTATTGTTAAACGTGTGGCACCTGTATCAGACACAGGCAGACCCCAGCCTAAAACGGTTGAGATTCCCTGCTTGACCATCTGAAAAGCAAAGAATTCTGTCTCATTGACTTTGTTGCTTTTACCGGTGGAACATCCAGAAAGAAACAACACTCTTGGAAGATTGTCTCTAAGGGCCTCCCAAAGCATGGAAGGGGTGACTTTTTCAAGTGCTCCTATCTCACTTTCCATATAAAAAATAGGGCCAAGCTTCTGGTCATGCCCTGAATGCCCGGTAATATGAATGACATCAAATATTTCATTCTCAATCAAGGCTTCCCTGATGCCTTCAAGATTACCGGAATCCTCAATTGTCAGGTCAACAGGGAGTTTTTCAACAGATGATTGTATCAAATCCTCTTCTTTTTCAAAGTTGAGAACACTGTCGTAAGGTAAATCGATTGGGGAGCAGGCAACAAAAAGGACCCTGAGAGATCTTGGTTCGGGCTCCCGTTGCTGGTACCGGTTACGGTCTGTAACTTTACGGATAATATGTATTACAGGGTTATTTTCATGAAGCAAGAATGTATTATTCTTCACAAGCTCAAAAGGCAACGAATTAAGACCATAAGGGATATCAAGATTGAGGTTTAGTTCTGCCCCTGTTTGCCCGGCATCTGAAATCAGAGATTGCAGCTTACCGCCACTCCCGTTCAATATGTCGTAAAGACTTGCTCCTATGGCAGCACCGCTTTTGGGATCAACCTTCCAGTTGCCGTGGACCGAGTCCTTTAGAAGTTGCTTTAATTGATCTTCATTAACGTGATGGGAGGCTATATCCTCAAACAAAATGGTTCGTTTATTATCTTTTACTTCAGCATCAATTCGAATATGCATTTGAATACTCCCCTTACCCATAAAGTTATAGTAATTTGAGAGAGTCTAATAAGTCAGACAATTGATATTAAAGGTCTTTTCAGATATCGGTTGAACAGTCAAGGGATAACTACAATCAAGCCGCAAGGATTTGGTTTATGCCCCATAAAAATGGAAAAGAGGACATGCTAAAAATAACACATCCTCTTTTCCAAAGCTGATTCTCCGAGAATCTTACCTAAGATATCATATAAATCATCCAGGCAGCAACAAAACAAACATTGTCAATCAAGATAAGGCTTTCAAAGCAGTTCGTTTTCTGCTGATGATGTCGTATATTCGTGTAGTGGTAAGCTGTCATTGATCTCTCCATGTCGGTAAATTGCTGCCTTCAGGCCGAGAAACTTTAATGCTGGCCCCTGGCCGTTCTCTCATAAAGATTATTTCTTCTAAAATAATCAGCCAGTTCATAATATGTTACCCGCCTGTGATTCCTTATCAGATAGGCATTCAGGGAACCCGGATCTTTTGGCCTGCCTGTTGTCGGATCGGGTTCATATTTTTCTGTTATCCTCCAAAATGTTCTGTCGCTTATCCCCAAAAGGCTGCATACTTCTTTTGGCCTATATGATGGGCGTTTTGGCAGTTCAGCGATTTCAAGCATTTTGTCCAGTTCTTTTTCAACTGATTGTATCAATCTGTTTCTCCCTGAGTCTTGTTTAAATCATCATGCAACCTTTCAGACCGCAAATCTTCCATCATTTTTCATCAATGATTTTTCGTATTATCCTGGTTGTGAGGTTGAATTTTTTGGCAAGCTCTTTATGATTTGCTCCGGTATATTCCTCTCTGATTGCCCTGTCCCGGACAGCCCGGGTAATGGAATCGTGCTTTGGGATATAAATCGTCTCGCCGCTGTATTCTGATGCTATCTTTAAAGTTGCCTTAAGCCCGATAAGTTCTGCAATTGCCCGGATTTCTCCGGGCAGATCGCTGATGCGAAGCTGGTATTTATCAGGTACCTTTTCCATGTTTTGATCTTTAAGCTGCATGGTCATTATATCCTAAATCCTCTTCTAAAAAAAATATGGGTGAACAGGAAACAGTCAGATCAACCAGCTGTGTTTCCAGATCATCTTCATAAATGAACTCTGATGCTTCAAGCATCGGGATAAAAGCAGAATCAATGAACTCCAGGGCTCCCTGGCCTTCATATTCGCACCCGTCACAATTGAAGCTGTCCCAATCTGCCACAGCCGCTTTATACAGGCATTTATCGTACATTTTACAGCCCATGGCCCGTTTGCCCATACCTTCTATGGGGAAGTCATCTAAAACGGCTGTATCTTGGCTTTCTGCCTGTTTTATGGTGCTGATTGTTTCTGTCATTGCCCACCTCCCTGTTTAGCGTTGATTTCCAGGTATTCAAAAACGATTCTGTTAATGGTTCTCGTCTGTTCACATTTATTGTGCTTGCAGAACATTTCTACAAATTCCCGGGGTTCCACTTGCGGGAACCCCTCCCGGATGCAGTCTTCTTTGGTGATCTCGTTCAACCTTTCCAACCGGGTGGACACCACCCGGATCTGGCAGATCCGGACAACCTTCTCCCCTTTTTTAAGACCCATACCTTTCTCAACGGCATTGAGTATGTCACCGGATTTTACAAACAGCCAATTCAATCGTCGGGTGACATCCTTGGTATGGTTCCGGATCTGGGGGGTGGTCAGCATGAAACTCATGTTTCTTGGCATGGTTCCTCCTTTATAATGCTGCCATATCAAGAGAAATTGGATTCCAGGTGCCCTGGCTGTTATCTCGTTTGTACAGCCGGAAGTATTCCTTTGATCCCACCACTTGCAGGCTGGCCGCAATGGCATCCATGGCCTTGCACCAAAGATCGTCTTTGATATTCAGCCGCCTTAAAGACAGTATCCGTTTGGTATTGATCCGGCCCTCTTTGTCCACCTGGAAGGCATCATTGATCAGGGCTTTGATTTCAGATCCGCTTTGCCGGGTCCATTTGGTCAGGCATTGGTCAATCATCTTCTTGGCGATCTGGAGCTGCTCATCAAAGACCATGTATTCAGATATCCGGACCTGGGCCTTGAAGTTCCCGTCAAAGCTGAACAGGGTAATGTTCCCCTTTTGGCCCCCGATCTTGACATCCCATTCCATGGCAGACAATTCCACAAAAGACCGGATCTCAGACATGGCATTTTCTTTAAATGCAATCATGCTTGCCTGGAGTGCCAGGGCCTTTTGAACCAGATCCCGGACCAGGCCGTCACGGGTTTTATCAATTTCCTTGACCCTGTCCATGGGAACCAGATGGCCCTGGGCATCCTGCATGTAATCTTTGGGGTCTATGGCTTGTGTCATGGGTATATTCTCCTTAATAATTGTGCATGGTCATCGGGGTGTAGTTGACCGGTGTCTGTCTTTTATGGGGTTTTGGCATATTCTCCGGGGTGAGAACGGATACAGCGGTATTGGTAAAACAATCTATGCGAAGGATCAGTTTAAGGTCCGGGTGCCAGTAGTTGGTCAGGGTATTAAAGGGCGTGTTGTCCAGTTTCTTAAGTTTCAGGCCTTTTTGGATCACAACAGAATCCAGGATGATACCCTTGATCATTTCTTCTGTGGGGTAATTGCCCACCCGTTCGTACCAGTTATCTATAAAGTGTTTTGACAGGCGCATCAGGTTTAACCTTGTTTCTTAAGGGTTCTTTTCTGGTGAATAGCCATCATCTGAACTAGTTTGCGTAAGGGAGCCGGTTCAAGCCACTGGACCCGGTCCACCTTGAACCGTGATTTTGCAATCGCATCCGCATAGGGCCAGTCAAGGTCCATGTCCAGGATGATGGCTTCAAGCTTTTTCATTAAAGCGCTTTTGCTCCTGGGCAGGTTGTCGGTTTGTCTACTGGATTTTTTGGGCTTAAACCCAAGCGCTTTGAACCGGTCCATGACATCCCCAAAGGTTTTGTTGTTCAGGTCTTTGGAAGAATTGACGCCCACACCGGATAAGAGCGCCCGGTATTCGTCCTCTGTCATGCCGATCTGTTTTTTTGCCACATGGATCATGGCCTTTTTGGCATTGGATATCATGCGCCCTCCTTTTTGGCCCATTCCATGGCCAGGTCGAAGGCCCAGGCGTAGGTTTCTGCATAGAACCATTTTTGGTGGCAATACCTCCACCCGGATGACATTTTTATGTCATCACAAACCGGTGTGGTGGCAAGGATGGCAAACCCGAACAACCCATTTTTTAACCAATGCTCATGGAGGCATTCTTTCAGAAAGACAATGTCGTTTTCATCCGGGACTTTGGGAATCAGCGGGAGTATGGATGCATGGTGGTCTGTTTTAGAAAACAGGTACTCTACAAAATCATCAATGGGCTCGTGGAAACTGTATTCCATTTCGTCTGATCCAAGCACGGATGCCAGGTGGAAAATATCGCTTATCCTGAGTTCATTTTCATCGCATTGGGCAAGGTATGCGGCGTTTTGCCCGTCAATGCCCAGGGCTTGTTCGTCCAGGGGTGTTTTGCCGTTAACTTGTTTTTGTATATCCCCAAGCACGGTCCGGGCTTTTTTGATTGCCTGTTCCGGCAGATCAAAGGTGCCTCCAAGGTGCATCCCCCGGATCATGGGGATATATTTTGTTTTCATGGACGGGGTCATTAAGGCCATGTCACAGGTGGCAGGGCCTTTGGACAAAAACAGTTTGATATCTTCAGGATCGGCTTTTTTTAACCATTCTTTCTGGGTTTGGGTATGATGGTACATATATTTCTCCTTAGGATAAAAATCAGCTAAACGGGTGCTTTTTGGACCATCGCAATTCTAAAAAATACAAACAGAAAACCGAATAAATAAGCCCTGACATCCAGCCGCATAGGGTACATATCAGTGGTAAATATTCATTGCTCACCGGCAAAGCGGTAATATAAAAATGAACAGAATAAGGGATGCAGAACGAAACAAAGGCCAGTCCGGTTTTGACAGACAGGTTGGAATGAAACTTTTTTCTATCCATTTTTCATCTCACCTTTGTTTTCAAGTTTGGGCATCCCGTATTTTGCAGGTGCCCAGTTCGCAGCCGGTATGGTTGCCTTGTCTGCACATCTGGGGCAAGGACATCCGGTCCTGGAGGATTCAAACAAATGACCGCACTCAAGACACAACAGCATGGTTAAAAATGCCGGTCTTTTACGTTTGGTTTTAAACATGTTTGCTAAAATTGTGTTCATGATTCTCCTTTCTTGACAATGCCAGCCGTGGCGGCTAACATCATCAATGCAATGCGGCTAAGTATTGCGGTTTAGGCCTGGAGTTAAGATGTTGGCGCATCTTCCAGGCCTTTTCTTTGTTTGGGCAATTGCTTTCTGATTTTCCTTCCTTCCGGGATATCGTCCCAGATATTGTTTGTATTGGGATCATACAAAAACCTTGCACGTCCTATCACCGGTGCGGCATCCCCTGTGATCCTGGCAACGGTGAAATGACACAGATTGTTTTTTCCCTCTAATCGTTCCTTTTTCAAAAACCCGGATCTGGCAAGCAATGCCACGTATTGGCTTGTGGGTGTCTTGCCGGTGATGTTCAGGTCTATCAGGTCGCTAAGATAGAACTGTTTTAATTTGACAATGGCTTCCCAAAGCTTGCTTTCCGGCTGGGCATCTATTTTTTGCAGGGTAAGCCCCCCTCTGCCGGGTACCATCTTCAGGCGTGTGGCTTTTTCTCCAGGCAGTTCTTTTGGCGGGATTTCCGGGGCGGCATCGTTTATGAGCTGATACCGGCCCTTGGAAAGCTTTCTGACAACCTCCCGTTTGATAAGGGTTGCCATCCATTCCTGAGCGTAGCTTCTGGAAGCCCCGGCAAGTTCCTGGAGGTCTTCATAGGTAACCACCTTCCGGGATCGCAGCAAGCGCCACATAATGGTCTTTATCTGGGTTTTCTCATGCTTGGTCATACAAGCCCCCTATCTGCCGGATAAGCCGGATTTAATGACAATACCGGCCATCTTCTCGGTAACGGTTGTGGTCTGGTTGGCATTGGCTGTCTGGGCAAGGCCGATGATGTCACGCTTGACCAGACGAAAATCCCCACCAGATGCTTTATGGATCATCTGGGCCACGGGGATGGGCAGCTTAAGCCCTGCCGATTCTCCGGCGTACATGATGATGTCTGCAATCTCTATGGGCTTGAACTCCAATTGCTGGAAGGTCCGGGACCAGACGCGCCGGTTTCTTTGCATGTAGGAAACCAGTTCCTCTTCACCGATGAGAACCATGGGGATACCGGCACTGTCTGCAATGTCCCGGATAAGGTCCAGAAAGGTCTGGGGCATTTTTTCTATCTCGTCCAGGAACACGGGCCGGGGTTTTGCCATGAGATTGTCCACGGCATCGGCAAAGGCCGGGCCTTTCCTGCCCGAAGGGGAAAGGATGTTTAATGCCATGCAAAAAGACTTTAAGAAATCCAGTTCCCCGGTTCTCCAGATGGACAAAATTCTTAGATACACACAATCATTATGGGCCGCATACCATTGGCTTGTCCGGGTCTTGCCCCTTCCTGCCCGGCTGTAGACCATGCCGAAGCATCCTTCACCATCGGCCAGGGACAAGGCGTCCATCATGACTTCAAAATTCCTCACGTTTTTTGTTTTTACAAAGACAGGGTTTAATTGCAGCTTTTTCATTTCTCACCTTTCCTTAAAAGGTTTATTGATTCATGGCTCCGACGTTGCCGGACCCGATGTGATCGGACCCGTATGTCATAACCATTTTAGCTCTGTGATCTTCAAAATATTCCTGGTGGCGCTCATACTCTTTGGTCTGTTCAAAATACTTCATCCAGGCCTGGTGTTCCCTGGGGATAAGCCATCCTTTGACCTCAAGCTCTGTGAGCTTTTCGAACCTGTCAGATTCCGGCATTTCCTTAAGTTCAGAAAAGACCTGTTCGGCTTCATTGAAGACTTCCGGGATGTAGCTTTCATCGTATTCTGCAAAGATGTCGTCAAGCTGGATGGATTCCAGTTCGGCCAGGTCTTTGTTGATCTCTTCATCTGTCTGGGTTGGCATGGGTTCCGGCAATGCTTTTACAGGTCCTATCCGGGTATCGTTGATGCTGAACCCGGCCTGTTCTATCCGTTTCCTGGCCTCGGGGATCACTTGGGTTTCTACGATCTCCCTGGCGCTGGAAACGGTCTGTTTTCTGAGGCCGTGTTTGAGTTTCATCTGGCGTTCAAATTCCGCCTTGTCTTCATCCGTGCCCATGATGGAAACCATGGGATGGACCTTTGCCATTTTAAAGGCTTCACAGATGAACTCTTCTGTCTTAGCGTCATAGACCAGTATGGAATCCTGGTTCTGAAGATCGTACCGGATAAAGACTTCATGTTTTCTGCCGTATAGTTCCGGGCTGTAATACCAGGAATTAGTACCAAAAATATTGATGCCTCTACGCCTTATTTGACGGCTTTCCACTTTCATCATCAGGCACCTTAATTCAACGGGGTTTACACCCGGACCCGGCACCATGACTTCACTGGGGCTTTGACCTGCGATATGGCTGTTAGACCCCTGTCTGGTGTTGGCGTACTTGTCAAACCAGAGGGCAATTGCCCGGTGGGCATCTTCCAAAGTAGGGGTCACACCCCGGGTGATTTTTATATGCAGTTTTTGCCGAAGCTTTTCTCCCCGGTTCATATGGGCGGGCTTATTGGCGATACATTCCCCCACAAAGGAAGGGGCAAGACGTTCCAGTTCCCCGAATACCCGGAAGAACCGTTCCACCACCTTGCTCTGGCCGTGGTAGGGTTTGGCAACAATCAGTTTGATGCCCAGGCGCTCATACAGGCCCTTGAACTCTGCGTTCAGGTCTTTGTTCATAAAATATTTGCCCTTAAAGGCCCGGCCATTGTCTATGTAAACCGCCGTGGGCGTTTTCCCTAAGCGAAGGATGGCCCGGCGCAAAGCCGATGATATGGCCTCTGTGTTTTCTGTGGGCATGATCTCCCAGCCCATGGGATAATTGCTTTTGGCGTCATAGAACAGGATCAGCATCATCCGTTTGGGCCGTTGGGTGAAGGGGTTGATGACCTCAAAGTTCAGGACATGGCCGTCCGCCACCAGAAGATCCCCGGGTTCTATCTTGTCGTAATCCCTTTGAACCCAGAACATGACCTTGTCGTTCAGGCCCTTGTCTCCCTCTCTCCACCAGATCCATTCGTCATAGTGATAGGGTATCCAGTCCTTGGTCAACCACCTTGAATAAGTGGAGTCGGACAGGATCTCAAGGCCCCGGTGGACCATGATGCTTTTGGCCTGGTGGATGATCTCCAGCACGGGTTTGCCGGGGGTGTTGTATGGGGATTTGACAATGGAAAGGATGATCTGCATTTGTTCCGGGGTGACAGCCCGTTTGCCCCGTTTGGAAAATCCCCGCATGTCTACCAGGCACATGGGTTCCCAATTGTTTTTCTTCAAGCGCCCGGCCCAACCTTCAACGGTCTTGCCCCGAAGGTCCACCTTGCCCACCTGGCGGTAAACAGCCGGTAAAAGCCCGGCCTCCCCCAGGTTGTAGTTTTCTAAGAACAGGCGCTTGATCTTATTTTTCTTGCCGTATCCGGCCTGTTCCATATGGGTGACATAGGTCTTGGCAAGCTCTGCCTTGGCAAAGGCTTTTTCTTCCTGTTCCCGGTATACCTTGCCTTCTCTTCGGATACCCAGGGCCGGGAGTTTGTCTTCTTTGACGGTTGGCAGAGTATTGGCTTTAAGGGCCATCTGAACATCGGCGGGCAGCATGGCTGTGATATAAACACGGGTGTTGTCTGGTTTGAATTGGGAATACCAACCTTCAATAACAGCCCTGTTTTTTGTGCTGACAAGGCTGGCACCTGTCATTTTTTCAAGGGCTGTATGAATCTGATCTATGGAGGCTTTGACTTTCATGACAGGCCTGTTATTTTAAATGATCCATGATGGCCGCTACTAGAGCGATGGCCTTTTTACGCTTCAAATTCTTCCAACCCGCCGCCCTATGTTTGTCTATGACATCAATGATAATGCTGAACGCTTCGGAAAAATCGTCTGAAATCCCGGCTGACATATTGACCTGTTTTTTTATGAGTTCTGATTCTTTGGTGTGTTTTTTTGCCAGGAATTCTTCAACCACCTTGCTGACTTCCAGGGCCGTGACTTTGCCTTCTGTTCTTTTGATGACTTGTTCCCAGGCTGTGATCTGCTGAGCCGGTGGGAGAAGAGTTAAGGGCCGGGTCTGAGCCTCATTTATAGGAAGTATAATTTCCTGGTTGTCATTAGTCTGGTTTTTAAAAGTGGCACAATTGTACCACTTTTCTTCTATGTTTTTGACCACGGAATATGCCTCTATTTGATAGTCTGCTATTCGCCTTCCTAAATCCCATTCCGTTTTTAAATAATCTTTCCAGTCATTATATTTCCCACGATATAGGCGAGTTTTTTTAATTTCTTTGAGGGCCATACCAACCCGAATAAAGCCTTTGAGGTCTTCTTTAATAATGGCTTCCAATTCCTTGAGCCGATTTTCTTCTTCAGGGCTCATCAATTCTTTTGTCTCCACTTGGTTTACCTCCACTCTGAATATTGCCGTTTAAGCAGCCTTTACCCCGTTGCCGTCAAAGAATTCACCCGGACAGCCTTTTTGTTTAAAAAAATCTGCAATTGGGGGACAATTGAAATCACGAGCCAAAAACCGGGTGACGGCTCCGGGTGTCTTTTTGCTGGCCCTGGCAATATCTGCCACCTTTATTTTGTTCCTGAGCATATAGACCCTGATCTCTATCTCCGGGTCGATCTTGGCTTTATTGTTGGTTTTTGCGTTCATTATTGCCTCCTGGTTTTGATTTCTTGTTTTAGTTTCTTGATTTCAAGAATGTGTTCTTCAAGCTTGCCGAGGTGCATTTGCCTGATCTCTGATCCTGTGGCAATCTTGGCATCCTCAGCGGCGACAATGGCCCTGGCAGGGGCCAAAGATTTTGTGACATGGTGAATGGCAAACAGGTAATAGGCCGGGATGGGACAGGTGGCCGGTTTGCTCAGATAATTGTTAAACATGTTAATTGTTAAAGGGTTCCGGCAGGTGGGGTCATCCTGGTGGGATGCGTCTTTTGTGCGGCCAAAATACTCGTTGATCTTATCGACGATCTGTTCACGGCTTAAGCCGGATTTGTCTATGGCCCGTTTGATACCTGCGGCAATGACAATGGAGAGTTCAAATTCGTTTTCTACTTTTTTGGGGACTTTGGGACCCTCATCAATGGCCTTCTGGATTTGTTCTTTATGACGGATAAAATCATCCACTTTTTTGCCAAAAGTGAAATTGAACTCCATCTGTCTATCGTCTATTCTTTTCTTCGGTCTGGACATTGTTTTTATCCCTTAAAAAAATTACAGTGTATTTGTTGAAAAATTTTTTTTGGGAGGCACCTCCTTTTTGTTGTAAAAATTGAAGTTTTTATGCTACTTTTTGCTCAACAGTGTGCAAATATGGCCGTTCTTGTACTTGTATAGTTCAAATTTGAATGTTTTTTATCCTCTTTTGAACTACTTTAAAAGTTGTTAACATCAAAAATGGATGCTGTCAAACTATTTTTGAGTTATTTTAGCTATTATCGAGTTCATATTTGATGGTTGATATTTGGTGCCCACTCTAAGCAATTAATTGTTTATCAAAATGATTTTATTGGACAAATCAGAGTTCTTATTTTCTTTTTGAATCTACAGAGCTTATTTTTAGTGTAAAAAAAGGGTCTAAAAATGGAATTATTGGGAGTTGGAGAGAGAATAAGAATAATCCGGGGTTATGAAACCATAGCGAACTTTGCTCAAAAAGTGGGTATACACAAAAGCACACTCGTTCGATATGAAAAAGAAGAAGGGTTCCCTGACGCAAAAACTCTTATTAAAATCTGCAAAACTTTTTATATTAACCCAACATGGTTATTGTTGGGAGAAGGACAAAAGGAAACGCCAATACCGCCATTAGCCCATACTGCTGCTCATAACGCCTTGCGTCAACGTCTAAAAAAAGGAAACTGTCTCTCTTTTATTCGTGATCTTCCCTCAGAAGTTAGCATTGAAAAATACGGGGCATATATGGATGGAGAGTATGTACCAACAGAAAAGGAATTGAATTATTTATGTAAAGTTGCTAACTGGGATTTTAGAACAGGACAATTATCTTCAGCATTAAAAAAGGGGATTCCTATTGCCTCATTATATTCTTCTGAAAAAAAAAATTACCGAAATGGATTGTGTGTTTTTTCTAATGACAGAAATTATGACTGAAACAGATATGGGAATAACTGCTTCTACGATGGAAAAAGTTTCAACCCATGTAACAAGGTTATGGAATGAACTAAAATTAAAGATGAGAGAAATATTAATATCTTCATTGCAATAGAGAAAAGAATAACATACGGGCACTATCATAAATAGTCCAGGCTCTAAATCCATAACTGGGGAAGGGAACAAATAGACAAAGTGCTCTGTATGAAATCTTTAGGATACCAATGCAAATCAAAATATTTTTCATTGAAAATTTTGATCATGATTTATGCAAGTATGGTTGACTCCTGAAGACTAAACTTATCTATAATCTTTACAGTTGCAATTTTCTACAGAATATTGATATTGTCCAATTATGTCGATCTGATATTCTAATACTGCGATCTTTCAATCTTATAAATTTTCTTTGTAGTTAATCAGTGATGTGATGGAATATTTAGCACCTCGGTTCAAAAGTAAACTAACCGCAATTTTTATATGGGGGAGCACTAATGTTGAGACATTTGTTACATACTATTTTGATTTCACTATTTGTAGTCTTTTGCAACCCTATATCTTCCTCACATGCAACAAGTTTAGACGTACATGACGGACAACTATATGGGGCATTTGGAGTAGAAGTCGACGACATATTATATGACGTGACATTTATCGATGCATCAGCAATGGAAATCTGGCCTGATATGCAATTCACGTTCACCACATCGCTATCAGCACGCTTGGCCTCTCAAGCCTTGTTGGACAACGTTTTTATAGGAGATTATGATAACTCACCCGCATTGACTTTTGGCATCAGTTATCCTAACTGGGCAGCAGTTTGGACACCATACGCAATTGACCCAACCGACCCAACGAGATTCTACGTAGGAGAAGCTTTTAATCACTCGACAAACACTATGGATAGAGTTTTTGGCGCAGTTCGTCCTCCTCTCAGCCTTGATCTTTCAATATCATCAAATGCAGTTTATGCTGAGTGGACAGCGGTGCCAGAACCCACAACCCTGATGTTATTGGGTGTCGGCTTGCTTATCATGACAATCTTATTAAGAAAACGAAACCAATCATCGATTTCAGGATAAAACAAATAATAAGTTGCAAGTATTGGACAGCCAGGCCTTAGCCAAACCCGATAAATTGGAATTCTGTATTGCCTTTCCCTTTCAAAAACTCTCCAGGGTAAAGAGATTAAAATAATATGATTAATTGAAACAAAATAGGGACACGGCACCCGGCAGATCCGGACGGCCAGCAAAGAAAAACAAGGGATGGCATGACTGATATTCAAATTAAAAGCATGACCGGCCAGGGGGTAAATTGAAGGTCAGTGAGTATAACTTTGCTCGGCTTATTTTATATGTGCGACAGAATCCACCGTTAAATCCATTTCCGTTTTTTTGAGAACAAGTTTTAAAATTCTCAAAGATGGGAAAGGAAGTACCTGAAATGTACACTATGCGCAAAAATTTGGATTATAAAAATGGATTATACATATCGAAGCATCGAATTTATCGAACCTAAAGACGGTGATAGAGAATGCAGTCCCGGCCCTTTGGCAGCTTATAGAAACTGCAAATATTGTAATACCAAACTTTTAAAAGGAGAAGACGAATATCCGTCCGGAGGTGGTGTTGAGATGGAGGAGTTCGTTTATTCGCTTTGCCCCAAATGTGGATGGTGGGATCTGAATGACGGTTATATTTATGGTGAAAACGAGGATCCCTGGTGGAATTATTACCAAGCCAACCTTAAACAACTTCCAGTATCCGACGCGCTCTCAAAATTCCTCATAGCCGATTTTTATAGGGATTTGGATAAAGTCCAACAAATAAATCCATATGATTTTGAGGTCTTCATACGAGATTTAATGAATGCAGTAACGGATTGTTCTTTAGAATTGACGGCTAAGAGTAGAGATGGAGGTATTGATCTATACGGATTTGATACAAATGACGGGCCAGTAGCCGTAGAAGTAAAACGCTATCATCCCAATCGACCAATCAGTGTAGGTATCGTCAGAAGCTTCGTTGGAGCATTGGCGGCATTGGATGACGTATATCATGGTTATCTTGTGAGTAGCAGCTATTTCACTAAGGATGCAAAGGAGTATGCTCTAACACTTGCACAGCGGGACAAATACTTCTTAAAACTGAAAGACATAAAATCTATACGGAGTTGGTTAGATATTGCATATCACCCTGAATTCGACATTCAGCATATTAAAACGGCAATCAATGAGACTGCGGGGCTAAGCTGGGGTGGCCATAGAGAATTAAGGGGATTCCCCAAACCCATTGATGTTCAGTACAACGATTTAGATGAACCAACGTAACCCATATCGATAATGAAAAACTGGAAACGCTTTAGGACATTTTGCAGGATAGTTTTTTTATTGCCATATCAAAAGGTTTGACTGGGCTCAAGGTTAATTATCCTAATGGCAATGGCCATATAACGTTCATATTATCAATGATACCAGTTCAAATTTTGATAAAATTTTTGACGGTCTGAAAGGTCAAACCGAGAGAATTTTAAGGGTTTACTGGCTATAGTCAGGACTAAAAATCCCCCAGTGAAAACCCCGGAAGTATAGACAAAGTCCGCAGAGAGAAATCTTTAATATACGTAAGCGTATATTAAACCCCATCTTCAAAATCGTGCAGCCATGAAATAATATGCCTTCAAAAAAGGAGGCATTAAAATGGAAAAAACGTGGAAAGAAAAGAACCAGGAGCGCCACACCTTCTGGAAAACCCATCTTGAACAGTGGTCAGCATCCGGCTTGAGCCAAAGGGAATACTGTAGACAGAACGATTTAATAGCGCATCGGTTTACCTATTGGAAAATCAAATTAAAAGGAACTCATCTTCCGGTCAAATTTGTTCAGATTCCACCAGAACCGATAAGGATCTGCCCATCTAATCTAAAATTAAATATCGGCCCCGGACTTCAGATAGAAATACCTGAGGGATTTTCTCAGGTGACGCTTGAACTTGTGTTGGCGACACTGAGGGTTCTGTGATGTTACCGTTGTCATCAAATACAAAAGTTTTTTTAGCACTGGGTGCAACCGATATGCGCAAATCTATAAATGGGCTGTCCATCATCGCCAGTGAGCAAATGCAAAAGGATATTTTCTCCGGGCACTTGTTTGTATTTTGCAATCGAAACCGAACCATACTCAAAATCCTTTATTGGGATAAGAATGGTTTTTGTCTGTGGCAGAAACGGCTTGAAAAAGACCGGTTCAAGTGGCCAGGAACTCAAAAAGAGGTTATGGATATCGGCAGCCGGGAGTTGTCCTGGCTGATTGCCGGTCTCAATATCCACCAGGCTCATAAACCCTTGAAATATTCGGCAATTTTTTAAATAAAAACTATGAAAAGCCGCGTGGTTATGCTATATACAGAGCATGACCAAAGAGAAATTATCCCATACCCAAGACCCTGATGAAATCAAAAAAATCGCTCTGAATTTGTTTGATGAAAATCAGATTTTACAAGAACAGGTCAAGTATCTTCAGGATAAACTTTTTGGTCGAAGATCAGAAAAAACCCCAAAGGATGACGGTCAGCTTTCTTTGTTTGATATACCTGAACCACAGCTTCCCATATTAGAAGAACCCGAAGAAACAATTGTTGCTTCACATACCCGGCAGAAAAGAGGCCGGAAGCCCTTATCCGTTGATCTCCCGAGGGTAGATGTTATCCATGAACTCACAGAAGAAGAAAGACAATGTGCCTGCGGATGCCTTAAATCCCGTATTGGTGAAGAAGTATCCGAACAATTGGATTACATTCCTGCCAAAGTAAGGGTTATCCGGAATATCCGGTACAAATATGCCTGTAAGAACTGCGAAGGTGTTGATGATGATGGTCCAACCGTATCCATTGCCAGGATGCCCGAACAGATCATCCCCAAAAGCATAGCCACCCCAGGGCTTCTGGCTCATATTTTAACAGCCAAGTTTGCTGATGCCCTTCCATTTTACCGGCAGGAGAAACAGTTTTCCAGAATCGGGGTTGAACTTGGCCGGGCAACCATGTGCAACTGGGCCATGAAAACAGCGCAAGCGTGTGAAATAGTCATCGCCATGATGCAGGCTTCTGTTTTGGAAAGTCCGGTGATTAATATTGATGAGACCACGGTTCAAGTTCTCAAAGAACCTAAAAAATCAAAATCATATATGTGGGTCTTCAAAGGAGGGCCGCCCGGTAAGCCGGTTATCCTGTTCCAATATCATGCGACACGATCCGGTGATGTGGCTGCTGGTTTTTTAAAAGGATACAAAGGTATCGTCCAGACAGACGGTTATGGTGGTTATGATTTCCTTGATGACAAAAAAGATATCCTTCATGTGGGTTGCTGGGTCCATGCCCGCAGAAAATTTAAAGAAGTGACCAAGGCTCTCGGGAACAAGCAGAATCCATCCGGCAATGCCGGCTCTGCTCTAAAATACATAGGCAAACTTTATAAAATCGAAAAGGAAGCACGACTGGAAGAACTGTCACCGGACCGACTTTATGCTCGAAGGCAATCTGAAGCTATCCCGATCCTTGACGAGTTTAAAAAATGGCTTGATGCAAGAATAAACCAGGTGCCCCCAAAAAGTTTATTGGGCAAAGCCGTCAATTACACCCTGAACGAATGGCCCCGTCTGATCAGCTACACACTGGACGGCAGGATCAAGCCAGACAATAATGAAGTTGAAAACGCCATTCGCCCCTTTGTGGTGGGCAGGAAAAACTGGTTGTTCTCCTGTTCCCCTGAAGGCGCCAATGCCAGTGCAGCAATCTACAGCCTGATTGAAACTGCCAAGGCTAATGGCCATGATCCCTACTGGTATTTGAAATATCTTTTTGAACATCTTCCTGAAGCCATGACTACGAAGGATTTTGAGGCACTGCTTCCCCATAATGTCGAAAAAAGTGCTCTTGCAGGACCCGCCGCTGATTGATATCCCATTTTTATTATGTTGAACAGATGGGGTTTAAAATACGCTTACTAATGTACTGATACAACTCAAGACCATTTTCTGTTAAAAATTGAAACCATGATCACTCTGTTTTAATTCCAAAATCGGAGTTTATTATGTAACTATTTATATTGCTGGTACTGATAACCTGCTGTTTTAACTAACTTGTGAAAAGTAGAACCATATGACGGTCTGCCTTTACTTTTGCTAATACATTCTTTGTTCATTATTCTCTGAAAAATTTCTAATGGTACGTTGGAATATTTGTAACCACTATCATTTTTAAATTCAACATATAAATCATTGCCTGAAGAAGCTATCCTATTAATCATATCTGAATCAAATCCAATTTCTTTCCAATCTAAATCTTGCATATCAATTCCTTTCCAATTTAAATTTTGTATATCAATTTATTTTTGAATCCATCTCTCAATGGTTTTAATATAGCTAAAATCTTTTTTTCTTTTTTCGGACCAAACACCAATTTTTTTATCAAAATGTATGTTGCCAACTGAGTCCAATAAAGGTATTTTGATTTTCATTGGAATTTTCATTGATTCGCTAATAACAAAGGCATTACCATTCCCTAATGAGGATAATGATTTTAAAAATGTTGCAAAATTATTAGGTGCAAAACTTGTTATTTTTGATTGATCCTCACTATTAGTTAACCTCAAAGCAATAAACGTACTAACCCCAAAACAAGCTTGATTTAAGTAATAAAAAAGAGAGAAAAGGCTCGAAACGCCTGTTATTATAGTGTATAATTAGTT